>JADKHK010000012.1 GCA_016721845.1 Lysobacterales bacterium | reverse complement strand
GTGCGTCCTTGTCGCCGAAGTGGCTGTAGATTTGTGAGTTTGACACCTCGGCGACTTTCGCGATCGTGTCCATGCTGGCGCCGTCGAAGCCATGGGTGGCGAAACAATTGCTTGGCGGCGTCGAGGATGGCATCCCGCTTGCCCATGTCCTTGGGCCGCCCCTGTGGCTGCGGTTTTCTTCGACACGGTCTTCACGGATTTGGTCATAACAATACTGGACAGTTCGGTTTAGTAACCATACTATACCGGCCGGTTCATTAACCCCGTCCACCGGAATCTGCCATGTCCTTGCCCGCGCCTGTCCGTTGCTGCACTCGTGTCCTTGTTCGTTCTCGTTGCGCCGGTTGTGGCGGCTCCGGCAAACCGCTGAGCCGGCCAAGCCCGCGATCGTGGGTCGCCGATTCCACTCGAAGCCATGGCGATCGAAACCTATGCCGGCGACGTGCGTGCGCGCGTGCAGAGCACACGCTGGGCTTTCCGGGTCGCCGGCAAGATCGACAAGCGGCTGGTCGATGTGGTGCCCGCGTGCGCAGGCGGGCGTGCACTCGCCACCCTCGTCCCCGACGACTGAACCTGCAGGTCAGCGCTTACGGAGCGGCCGTGGCCTCGGCCGAAGCCAATCTTGCGCTGGCCGACGCCGAACTCGAACGCCATCGCCAACTGCTCGACCGGAAGTACATCAGCCAGGCAGTTGTCCGATCCTCCGCGCGAACCAGCAAAAGCCGCCGCAGCGGGCGCCGAAAGGCCCGCGCGCAACTCGAAGTGGCACGCAACCAGACCACTTACACACAGCTCGCGGCCGATGCCAGCGGCGTGATCACGCAGATCATGGCCGAGGTTGGCCAGGTGGTGTCACCCGGCCAGCCGGTGGCCGCGCTGGCGCATGAAGGCGAACTCGAAGTCGCCATCGACGTGCCCGAATCGCGGGTCGGCGGAGTTCAAGCCGGGACGCGTCGTCATCGCGGAGATGGGCCGCCAGCGTAAGCGTTATCCGGCCACGATACGCGAGGTATCGTCCCAGCCGATCCGGCCACGCGCACCAATGCCGTCAGGTCGCATTCGACGCCCCCGATGGCGACGTGCAGCTGGCCGCACCGCGCGCATCTACCTGACCGACGCGGCGCGTGCCTCGTCGGTCTGGTGCCGCTTTCGGCCGTGCACGAGAAAGGACGGCAAGCCGGCGGTCTACATCGTCGATGCGAAGACGAAGCAGGTGGCCTTGCGTGAGGTAACGCTAGGCGTCTATCGCGAAGATGGCGCGACCATCACCGGTGGTGTCGCGACCAGGATTGGGTCGTCGCGAACGGCGTCCTACAAGCAGCAGGCAGCGATCAAGCCGATCGACCGCGACAACCGTCCGGTGACGCTGTGAGCGGCTTCAATCTCTCCGAATGGGCGCTGCGCAATCGCGCGGCCTGGTGCTGTATCGCGATGGTGTTCGGGATCGCCGGGCGTCTGGTCGTACCGGCACCTGGGCCAGTCCGAGACCCGCCGTTCACCTTCAAGGCGATGGTGGTGCGCACGATCTGGCCGGGCGCGACCGCCGAGGAAGCCGCGCCAGGGTCACCGAGCGCATCGAGGAAAGGCTGAGGACCAGCGGCGACTACGAGTTCATCCGGCTCGTATTCGCGCCCCGGCGAATCGCAGGTCATCTTGGTGGCCAGGGATTCGATGCAGTCCGAAGGAGATCCCCGGGCTGTGGTACCAGGTGCGCAAGAAGGTCGGCGACATCCGCGCCACACTGCCCGGAGGGGCTCGGCGGGCCGTTCTTCAATGACGAGTTCGGCGACACCTTCGGCAACATCTACGCGCTGACCGGGCCGGGCTTCGACTACGCGGTGATGAAGGACTACGCCGACCGCATCCAGCTGCAACTGCAGCGCGTCGCCGACGTGGGAAAGGTCGAACTGATCGGCCTGCAGGACGAGAAGGTCTGGATCGAGCTCTGCAACGCCAAGCTGGCCACGTTCGGCCCCGATTTCGGCGCGGTCGTGCAGCAGGCGCTCCGACCCGCCGGCGCCGCGCATGCGCTTCATGGGCGAGGACGCGATCGGCATGGGGGTGGCGATGAAGAGCGGCGGCGACATCATCCGCCTGGGCAAGACCCTGACGGCGAATTCCAGCGCCTGCAGCAGGACCTGCCGGTGGGCATGCTGCGGTCGCAGGTCGCCGACCAGCCGCGGGCGGTGCGGGACTCGGTCGGGGAGTTCGTGCGCGCTGGCCGAGGCGGTGGTCATCGTGCTGCTGGTGTGCTTCTTCTCGCTGGGCCTGCGCACCGGGCTGGTGGTCGCGCTGTCGATCCCGCTGGTGCTGGCGATGACCTTCGCGGCGATGCATTACTTCGGCATCGGCCTGCACAAGATCTCGTTGGGCGCGCTGGTGCTGGCGCTGGGCCTGCTGGTCGACGACGCGATCATCGCGGTGGAGATGATGGCGATCAAGATGGAGCAGGGTTACGACCGCATGCGCGCGGCCAGTTTCGCCTATACCTCCACCGCGTTCCCGATGCTCACCGGCACGCTGGTGACCGCGGCGGGTTTCCTGCCGATCGCCACCGCGGCCTCCAGCACCGGCGAGTACACGCGCTCGCTGTTCCAGGTGGTGACCATCGCGCTGGTGCGTGTCGTGGATCGCCGCAGTGCTGTTCATTCCCTATCTGGGCGACAAGATGCTGCCGGACCGCGACCAAGCTCAAGGCCGCCGCATGCGGGCAGTGGTCTCTGCGACTGAGCTGCGATCGCCCCGCCTTGCGGCGACGTGCTGGCCAGGGTGTCGGCCTCGACCCTTACCAGACCCGTTTCTACCAGCGCTACCGCAAGCTGCTCGACGCCTGCCTGCGCCATCGCTGGCTGGTGATCGGATCACCGCGCTCGTCTTCGTGCTGTCGCTCGTGCTGTTCCGTTTCGTGCCGCAGCAATTCTTTCCCGATTCGGTCCGGCCCGAGCTGATGGTCGACATGGAGCTGGCCGAGGGCAGTCGCTGCGTGCCACCCAGGCGCAGGCGAGAAGCTGGAGCGCTTCCTGGCCAGCGCAGGGCATCGACAACTACGTGGCCTACGTCGGCACCGGTTCGCCGCGCTTCTACCTGCCGCTGGACCAGCAACTTCCGGCGACCAACTTCGCCCAGTTCGTGGTGCTGACCGAGGCGATCCCGCGCGCGAGGCGTTGCGCAAGCGCTGCGCGGGCGGCGTTCCCGCAGCTGCGGTTCGAGGACGGCTTCACCGGGAGAACGGCCCGCCGGTCGGCTATCACGGTTCCGCGTCGAGGACGAGCATATGGGGTCCAGGCGCTGGCCCGGCAGGTGGCCGCGCAGGTGCGCCAATCCCCGAGCGTCGCCAACGTCAACCTGGACTGGGACGAACCCAGCAAGGTGCTGCGCCTACAGATCGACCAGGATCGCGCCCGTGCCATGGGCGTCAGCACCGCCGACGTCTCCCACTTCCTCACCAGTTCGCTGTCCGGCTTGCGCGTCAGTACCTATCGCGAAGGCAACGAGTCGATCGAGATGCTGCGCGGCCCGGCGAGGAACGCGCCAGGCTGGCGCTGCTCGGCAGCCGCGATCCCGACCGAGCCCGGGAAGTCGGTGCCGCTGGCGCAGATCGCGACCATCGAGTACGCCTTCGAGGACGGCATCATCTGGCGCGCGACCGCCTGCCGACGGTGACCGTGCGCGCCGACATCCGCGGCCAGGCCAGCCGCCGACGGTCGCGGCAGATCATCGCCGCTCGCCACGCTGCGCGCGAACCTGCCGCCGGGGTACCTGCTGGAACTCGGTGGCACGGTCGAGGATTGGCCGCGGGCAGGCGTCGATGAAGGCCGGCGTGCCGCTGTTCCTGGTGGTCGTGCTGACCCTGCTGATGCTGCAGCTCAAGAGTTTCTCGCGCACCGCGCTGGTGGTGCTGACTGCTCCGTTCGGGCTTGATCGGCGTGACCCTGTTCCTGCTGGTGTTCAACGTGCCGTTCGGCTTCGTCGCCATGCTCGGCACCATCGCGCTGTCGGGCATGATCATGCGCAACTCGGTGATCCTGGTCGACCAGATCGAGCAGGACATCGCGCTGGGCCAGCCGCCCTGGGACGCGATCGTCGACGCCACCGTGCGCCGCTTCCGGCCGATCGTGCTGACCGCGCTGGCCGCGATCCTGGCGATGATCCCGCTGTCGCGCAGCGCCTTCTTCGGACCGATGGCGGTGGCGATCATGGGCGGATTGATCGTCGCGACCGCGCTGACCCTGTTGTTCCTGCCGGCGCTGTATGCGCAGTGGTTCAAGGTGGCGCGACCCGAAGTCAAGCCGGCCGAACTCGGCGAGGATCCGTGGCCGGGCGACGAGATCGAGGCCTGAGCGTTTCCGCGAGGCGGGGAGACAGGGGACGCTAGAATGCCGCCCCCTGTCGCAACGGATCCCTGCGCATGCCGGACGCCACACCTGCGACGAACTTGATCGGCCGTCGCATCTGGAACATCAGTCGCATCGCGTTCGCATTGGCCGCAGTGGCCATCGTTCCGGTGGTGTCGGGCGAGATCGGTGCGCGCTCGGAAGCGTCGCTGTTCATCGCCAATGTCCTGCCTTGGCTGCTGCCCTGGCTGCTGCTGCTGGCCGGGACGCGACGCCCGATCTTTGCGAGCCTGACGACCGCGCTGCTGCAACTCGGTCTGTATGGACTGAACACGCTCAAGCTGCAGCAACTCGGGGTACCGATCCTGCCCGCCGATCTCTCGGCACTGGGCAACCTCTGGCATGCGCCCGAGCTGTTCCTGCGCTACCTCGGCGGACATCCGGTCTACTGGAGCATCACGCTGTTGCCCGTGGCCGCCTGGCTGGAGCGCCCGCTCTCCGGACTGCAGGGTCGCGGCCGCGCCGCACTCGCGTTCCTGGCGATGGCGCTGCCGGCATCCCTGGTGCTGCGGATGCCGCCGTGGCCCGACCTGTACGGACGCCAGCGCCTCGGCATCGAAGTCTGGCTGCCGGCTTACGGCGCGCGCCAGGCCGGGGTTCTGGCGCAGTTCCTGCAGATCTACCTCACCACCCAGCAGGCCGTGCACGCGACCGACCCGCGCGCCCTCGCCGATGCCCGCCGGTGGCTGCAGGCGCGCGCGCCGACCAATCCCGGTCGTACCGCGGACCTGCCGGACATCGTGGTGATCCAGAGCGAGTCCTTCTTCGATCCGGGCGATCTCGCCGGTGTCGACACAGCGCCCTTCGCGCCGCGACTGGACGCATTGCGACGCCTGCATGCGCACGGCCGACTGCGCGTGCCGGCCTACGGCGGGCTGACCACACGCAGCGAATTCGAATTCCTGACCGGATTCCCGCTGCGCAGCGAGCCGGCTCTGGAATATCCCTATCAGGCGCTGGTCCACCGACCGATGCCGGCACTGCCCTGGGTCCTGCAGGCGCACGGACTGACCACCACGGCGGTCCATCCGTATGCGCGACAGTTCTATCAGCGCGATGTCGCCCTGCCCCTCCTCGGCTTCGAACACTTCATCGACGACAGCGCTTTTTCCGCATCCGACGTGCATGGTTTCCATTTCTCGGACGCCGCGCTGAACCGCCAGATCCGGTCGTCGCTGGATGCGCCCGGGCCGCAGTTCGTGTTCGCGATCAGCGTCGAGAACCACGGCCCGTGGGACATCCCGCGCCCGCTCGGTGCGGTCGAATTGCCGCCCCTGCCCGCCGGCATCACGCTCGACGAACGCGGCACGCTGGCGCTGCGGCAATACCTGCATCATCTCGCCCGCAGTGACCAGGCGCTCGACGAGTTGGCCGCCTGGGTCATGCAGCGCCCCGAACCCACGCTGCTGCTGTTTTATGGCGATCACTTGCCGGCCATGCACTACGTCATCGAGCATCTGCCCTGGGACGATGGTCAGGGCGCCTACCTGCAGACCACCCCCTGGCTGCTGGTCGACAATCGCCGGGATCCGGCCGCGGAACGCATCGACCTGGCCGCGTCCGAACTGGCCGGCCTGCTGCTGCAACGCGCCGGCGTCGACGATGCCGCACCCTTCGCGGAAATCGAGCAGTTGCGTCGCGCACGCGTCGCCGGCGAACTGGATGCCGAACGCGTCGAGGCCTGGCAACGCGCACTGGCCACGGATTCGATCAGCCGAACGCCCGGCCAGCACTGAACGGCGACGCGACCGCGCAGGTGATCGTCAGAATTGCGTCGGGTCGACGTCGCGGGCGAAGAATCCCTGCACGTCCGCGAGTTCGCGCGTGCGCGGCATCGGCGGCAGGCTGTCGATGAAGGTGCGCCCGTAGCCCTGGGTCACCAGGCGCGGATCGCCGAACATCAGCACGCCGCGATCATGGATGTCGCGGATCAAGCGCCCGGCGCCCTGCTTCAGCGCGATCGCGGTTTGCGGAATCTGCAGTTGCGCGAACGGATTGCCGCCCTGTTCGCGGATCGTGCGGATGCGCGCATCGAGCACCGGATCGTCCGGTGGCGCGAACGGCAGCTTGTCGATCACGACCACGCTCAGCGCATCGCCGCGCACGTCCACGCCTTCCCAGAAGCTCGCAGCGCCGAGCAGCACGCCATGGCCCGAGGCACGGAAGGCTTCGAGCAGGGCCGAGCGCGGTGCGGTGCCCTGCACGAACAGCGGGAAGCGTGAATGCGCCAGCAGTTCCGCCGCCTGCTTCAGCGCGCGATGGGTGGTGAACAGCAGGAAGGCGCGACCGTTCGACGCTTCCAGCACCGGCATCGCCAGGTTCACGACCGCGCGCGTGTGCTCGGGCGAATTCGGCGCCGGCAAGCCCTTGGGCAGATACATCAGGCCCTGGTTGGCATAGTCGAACGGACTCGCCAAGGCCAGCGTGCGTGGTTGTTGCAGCCCCATCTGCGACAGGTAGTGGTTGAACTTGCCGGCCACGGCCAGCGTCGCCGACGTGAAGATCCACGCCGCCTTGAGTCGTTCGCGGAATTCGCGCAGGGGCTCGGACGCATCAAGCGGCGTCGCGGTCACGGTCAAATGACGTTCGCTGGTTTCGTACCAGAGCACATGGCCATCCGGTTCCGGGTCGCGCCACAGCGACAACTGCTGCACGAACACGCCGGCACGCTCGGCGCAGGCGGCCAGGCCTTCGCTGGCGTCGGCGAGAAGGTCGAGCGCCGCGGTCAATTCCTCGAGGGCTTGCGCCAAGCGATCGATCGCATCGCGCACCGCGACCCGTTCGCGCAAGGGCGGCCAGGCCCCGCGCGCGGCCTCGCCCTGCACCGCGAGGCGCAGCTTCTTGACCTGGTCGTCGATCGCCGGCGCCACCCGCACCAGGGCCGAGCGCGCGCCGGCGACATCGCCGGCTTCGCGCAATGCATCCTGGGCGAGATCGGCCAATTGCCGGGTCGACAAGGATTCGCCGAAGAACTGTCCGGCGAGATCGGGCAACTGGTGCGCCTCGTCGACGATGAACAGGTTCGCGCCGGGCAGGATCTCGCCGAAGCCTTCGCGCCGGATCGCCAGATCGGCGAACAGCAGATGATGGTTCACGACCACGACATCGGCTTCCTGCGCGGCGCGGCGCGCCTTCACCACGAAGCAATCGTTGAAGAAGGCGCATTCCGAGCCGAGGCAGTTCTCGCTGGTCGAGGTGACGCGCGGCAGGATGGCGGCGTCTTCGCTCAATCCGTCGCACTCGCCCAGATCACCCGAACGCGTGGTGGCGGCGAAATCGAGCACGACATTCAGCTCGGCCACCATCGTGCGATTCGGGAACTGGCCCTCGCGCTTGGCCTTGTCGAGGCGATACCAGCAGACGTAGTTCGCGCGTCCTTTCAGCAATGCGGTCTTGGCCGGAATGCCGAGCGCACGATGCACGCGTGGCAGGTCGCGATGGAACAACTGGTCCTGCAGCGCCTTGGTGCCGGTCGAGATGATCACCCG
Organism: Lysobacterales bacterium; assembly: GCA_016721845.1. Lineage (NCBI taxonomy): Bacteria > Pseudomonadati > Pseudomonadota > Gammaproteobacteria > Lysobacterales > Lysobacterales bacterium. The sequence continues at coordinate 5,935 of JADKHK010000012.1, read as the reverse complement.
TTGACCGCTTTGCAGCGCCGGCACCAGATAGGCAAAGGTCTTGCCGGTGCCGGTGCCGGCCTCGACCACGAGTTCGCCGCCCTCGCGGATCGTGTCCTCGATCGCTGTCGCCATGTCCTGTTGCACGGCGCGCGGCGTGAAGCCCTCGATCGCTGCAGCCAGCGCGCCGCCTTCCGCCAGCGTCTGCGCAGCGCGCGAGGTCACCCTCACATCCGGATCGGTGCAGGCACCGGGCAGGCATCGGCCTTGCCGCGTGCGTCGGCCTCGCCGATGGCGTCGTGCGCCTCATGCCGGGCCGCGGCCACGGTCAGCCAGTTGCGCACGCACAGGCCGCCGAGCTTGGGACCGATCGCCTCGGACTTGCGCGCATGCGCGACGGCATCGTCGAAGCGACGCTCGGCCAACGCGATCTCCGCGCGCCATTGCCACAGCGCCGGATCGTCGGGCGTGATCGCAAGCGCCGCATCCAGGGTGGCATCGGCGGCATCGAACTGTCGGGCGGCCTCGGCGACGCGCGCCTTTTCGCGCAAGTCCTCGACCGCGGCTTCCTGCAACGGCATCACCTCGACGTTCGACGGCAGCTTCCGCGCCTCGGCACGAATCTCGGCCACCCAGTCGCGTGGCGGCGGCTCGGGCGCCTTCGCCACCGGCTTCGGCGGCGCTTTGGTCGCGCAGGCGGCCAGCGCAAGGGCAGCGATCAGAGCCGCCAGTCGACGGGATTCAAAGTTCATCATCATCGTTCCATTGTCCATCGGCCGATGGCGGTTCGCGATGCAACACGCGATTGCGGAACCAGTCATCGATCGTCCAGCGGTCGCAGTCCATGCAGTCGGTCGGCTCAGTAGCCGTGAATGAAGGGCAAGGCGCGCGCCCTCGCATTCGGCACTGGTCGCGCGCTGGGTCTGCGGATCGATCCAGCGCACCACCGGATTGTGCCCGAGATCGAGTTGCAGCGGCTCGCTCGGCAGCTTCTCGAACAAGCCGGCCCACAGCCGCATCGCGCCGGTCGAGCCGTAGAAGCCGGTCTTCTTGTTGTCGTCGCGGCCGAGCCAGACCACGGCCAGGTGCCCGCCGGTGAATCCCGCGTACCAGGAATCACGCAGGTCATCGGAAGTGCCGGTCTTGCCGGCGACGTCGAGATCGCCGAGACCGAGTCCGATCAAGGCCGCACCGGTGCCGGTGCGAGAGCCTTCCTGCATCGCGAAGCTGACCAGACGCGCCGCTTCGACCAGCTCACCGGCCCGCTGCGGCGCCCGATAGCGCGAGATCGTGCGGCCATTGCGATCGATCACCGCGGTGACCGAGGACAGCGGCAGCTGGTGCCCGTCGGCGGCGAGATACTGGTATGCCTGCGCGACTTGCAACGGCGTCATCTCGGTCGCACCGAGCAGCAGCGACGGATGCGGCGAGACATCGACGCCGGGCACCAGGGCTTCGAGCAGGCGCTCGACCTTCTGCACGCCGACATCGAGGCCGAGATGCACGGTCGCAAGGTTGTAGGACCGTGCCAGCGCGTCGATCAGGGCAACGTCGCCGTGCTCGAGGTTGTCGGAGTTGCGCGGCTGCCAAGTCTGGCCGTTGCGCTGTCGCAACGCGATCGCGCGATCCGGCAGCAAGGTCATCAGCGACCAGCGCTCCGGTTGCGCGAGGGCGACCAGATTCACGAAGGGCTTGACCAGCGAACCGATCGGGCGCGCCGCCATCGCAGCGCGATTGAATCCGGGCCGCTGCGGATCACGGTCGCCGACCACCGCCTCGATCGCCCCGGTCGCGGCACGCGTCACCACCATCGCCGTCTGCAGGCCGCTGGTGTCCTTGGCCAGCGTCTTGATCTTCTCGGCGACCACGCGCTCGGCATAGTCCTGCGTCGATGGCGCCAGCGTGGTGTGGATGGCGAGCCCTTCGCTGGACAGTTCGGCGGCAGCGTAATCGCGGGCGATCTGCGCCTGCACCAGCTCGATGAAACCGGGATAACGATTGCGTGCGATGGCGCCGCTCGGCGTCACGTTCAGACCGAGGCGTTGCTGCCCCTTGGCCTCGATGGCGCTGAGCAGCCCGGCCTCCTGCATCTCGCGCAGCACCAGGTTGCGCCGCTTCAGCGCATTCGCCGGCGAACGTCGCGGGTCGTACAGCGACGGCCCCTGGATCATGCCGACCAGCAGGGCCATCTCGTGCGGCGCCAGCGCTTCGAGGTCGCGCCCGAAATAGAACTCGGCCGCAGCGCCGACGCCATGCACCGATTGCGCGCCATGCTGGCCGAGATAGACGTCGTTGAGGTAGGCCTCGAGGATCGCGCCCTTGCTGTAACGCGCCTCGATCAGCAGGGCGAGCCCGATCTCGTTGAACTTGCGCGCCCACTTGCGCCGATCGAGGAACTGGTTGCGCACCAGCTGCTGGGTCAGGGTCGACCCGCCCTGGGACAGTTCGCCCGCCTTGGACGTTGACGAACATCGCCCGCGCCATGCCCCAGGGATCGATGCCGTGATGGGTCGCGAAGTCCTTGTCCTCGACCGCGAGCAGGGTCCGCAGGAACAGCGGCGGCACCTCGTTGATCTTGACCAGTCGCCGCTCCTGGCGCGCCTTGCCATACAGGGTTGCGATGCGCGCCGGATCGATCCGCACCGATTCCAGCGCACGCTTTGCCGCCACGTCCTCCAGCTTGCCGACGCGCCGATTGGCCAAGGTGACCCGGATGCGCCGCGAGGGCTGCGCGCCGGCTCCATCGACGAAGGCACGGGTCTGGATCAGGAAGCTATTGCCGTCACGCGCATAACTGCCGGGCTGCAGCGCATCGGTGGCCTGGCCATAACGCGCGGCGTCGAGTTCGAGCAGCAGGGTCTCGGCATCCATGGCGCGACCGGGACGCAGCTCCAGCGCCCGCGCATAGACGCGACTCGGCGTATCGAAGCGCAGGCCATCGAATCCGGCACGCACCAGACGGTCCAGATACCAGAGATAGGGACCGAGAAAAACCGATCGCGAGGCCCAGTCCCAGCCAGATCGGCACCCGGAACCAGCGGTAGAACCTGCGCAACAGGTCGAGGAAACGGGCCAAGCGGACACCGGGGACGAGGAATGGCGTCGCAGTCTAACGGAGCGAATTTGCGCCTCGCATGGCGGCCCGCGGGCGATTCCGCGATAATTCAGACTTAGCGCACCACCCAGAGTGCGCAGCGCCCAACTCCGTGACCTATGCCCGCCCGCTCGCGTGGCCGTGCTCGGCCAGCCCGACGAGGCCTGGCTGGGTGCGTTGCTCGCGCAACTTCCTCCCGACATCGAACTGGTCGTGCTCGATGCGCATGCGCGCGTCGTCGACAGCGTCGATGTCGGCCAGACCACCTTGCGCGTGCTCGCCAACGCACCGCTACCGCCATCCGCGATCCGACGTCTGCGCGATGCCGCGGCGGCAGTGCCGGGCTTCGATGTGGTCACCGCAGCCGATGTCGGCGTCGCGACGCTGAACGTTGCCGGAAGCGCAAGCGTTCGCGGGCGATGCGATGACGCTCGATGCCGCGCTGTGGTTGCTCGGCACCCGCAGCGTGCGTCCCTGCGATGCGGCGACCGGCGCACTGGCCTTGCTCGGTGGGGACGCCGCGACACGCATTGCCCAGGGCCTGCCGCTGCGGTACGGCGTCCTCGACAGTCTGCACGTCGCGGCCGCGGGCGCACCGTTGCGCGGCCCGGACGCGCCCGAACATCGCCATCTCGCGGCGCCGCAGGTGGCGCTCGCGACCTTGCGCGCCGAACTCGCGGTCGCACCAAGCTTGCCGAACCTGCGTCCCGGACTGGACCGTCGCGGCGTGGTACTGCATGTGCTGCACGGCTGGGGCGGTGGTGTCGAACAGTTCGCGCACGATCTCGCCGAAGGCGACAGCGAGCGCTGGCACCTGGCCCTGTCCGCACGCGGCGAATCATCGCGACAACGCTGCGGTGAGCGTGGCTGCTGGCGCGCTTCGAACTGGCTGCGGCGATCACCACCTGCGCCGTCGACAGCGTCGAATGGCGTGCGGTGTTCGAACAGATCCGGCTGCGCTTCGGCGTCGGCAGCGTGATCGTGTCCTCGCTGATCGGACACTCGCTCGATGCCCTGGCTACCGGCCTGCCGACCGAACTCGTCTGCCACGACTACTTCCCGCTGTGGCCGGTGCTGCATGCCGATTTCGATGCCGTCGATGGCAGCGCGGCCTCGCTTGCGCAGGCGCTCGTGCAGGCGCGGGTCGCCGAGTTCCCGCGCCGAGCGCGAGCCGGCATTCTGGCTGGCGTTGCGGGGCGGCTCTTCCTGCGCGGCTGTCCAGTGAACTCGTGGTCCTGAGTGCACCGACCGCCGGAGTGCGCCGCACCGGCTGCGCCTTACCCCCGAACTCGCCACGCGCCATTTCGATCTGATCGGGCACGGCCTGCGCGCCTCGGCGCAGCACCCCGCCGAAGCCGCCGGTGCGGGCGCATGCGCATCGTCGTCAGCTCGGACGCCTGAACGGCGGCAAGGGTGAACGCCTGTTGCGCGCCCTGCTCGCGACTGATCTGCGCGAACACGCGGAACTGTCTTGGACCGGCTGCGGACGCGGGCGGGGTCTCGGCTTCCTCGGCGAACGCGACGCGGAGTTCCGTCTTTCGATCATCGCCGGTCGAACTGCCGCAGTTGCTGGCCCGTACTCTCCGACGCCGCCCCGTTGCCGGCCACGGTTGCCGAGTGTTTCAGCTACACGCCCAGCGAACCGCGCGCGCCTTCGCATCCCGGTAATCGCGACGCGACTCGGTGCCTTTCTGCGGAACGCATCACGCACCCGCACGATGGCCTGCTGCTGGTCGAACCGATGCGGGCGCGATCGCCACTGGTCGCCGAACTGCATGACGAACCGGTGCATTGGCGGCGATTCGCGAACAGTCGCGAGTGCGTCGGCCCAACCCGGCACGTTGGGGAGATGGCGATCGCGCACCGTGCCCTGCGCGTATCGATGCCGCGGGCACCCACTGGCAATCACCGGCCGCGATCCTGCCGGCGCGCGACGCGCTGGCCGGGCATCGGTGCCGTCCGCCACACGGCGAGCGACGCGCTGCGCATCGGCGAGGTAAACGAGCGGGAACACGAATTGGCAAGACGCGCGGAATGGGCACTGGCGCGGGAACGCGAGCGTGGCGAATAAGCCATGCGCTTTGCCGACCAGCGCCTGCAGGAACGCCATCGTCTGGGAAGGCGATCGACGAACTGCATGGCCGTAACTGCGGACTGGTCCACGACTTCGACGAGCGCACTGCCTGGGCGCGGCAGCTCGATGCCGAAGTGCAGCGACTCGGCAGCGAACCGCAGGCGTGCAGGCCAGCGCCATCACGATGCGCAACGCGACTGGGGACGCCGCCGCCGCCGCCCACTTCATGGCGGGATCGCGCAACTCGAATGACAAGGCCAGCCTGCTTGGCAGCCCCAGCTGCTGGCGGTTGATGGCGCCGCTGCGCGCGGCGCGGCGCATGTTAGGCAATGCGCGTGCGCACCGGCTACCTCGCACGCCTGCTCCGGGTGCCACCACGTGTTGCGCAGTCCGCGTGTCGCAGCCCCTCAAGGGCACGATTGCGCGCCCGCGATGGTTCGGGGCAGGCCTGTCGCGACCGATGGGCTGACCCGGCGCTGATGACCACCCAGCCGGGCACTGATTCGAAGGCTTTACGCTGCCGCGCGCAGATGCTGCGCGCCAGCATCATCATCCCGATTCACAACAAGTGGGGCCATACCAGCCGCCTGCGTTCGCTCGCGAAAGAGTCGCAACGCCCGGTTTCGAGGTCATCGTCGTCGATGGTTCGACCGATTATTGCCGGAACGCCTGACAGGTCAACGTTGGCATCACTGGGCATCGCAATGCCGAGAACTTCGGCTTCGTCGGCTCCTGCAATGCCATGCCGGCCTTGGCGCGGGGCGCGAATATCTGGTCTTCCTCAACAA
>JADKHK010000011.1 GCA_016721845.1 Lysobacterales bacterium | reverse complement strand
GCAGACCACCCTGGCTGCTGGTCGACAATCGCCGGGATCCGGCTGCGGAACGCATCGACCTGGCCGCGTCCGAACTGGCCGGCTCGTTGCTGCAACGCGCCGGCGTCGATGATGCCGCAATCTTCGCGGAAATCGAGCAGTTGCGTCGCGCACGCGTCGCCGGCGAACTGGATGCCGAACGCGTCGAGGCCTGGCAACGCGCACTGGCCACGGATTCGAACTGCCGGAACGCCCGGCCAGCACCGCCGAACGGCGACGCGACCGCGCAGGTGATCGTCAGAATTGCGTCGGGTCGACGTCGCGGGCGAAGAATCCTGCACGTCCTCCAGTTCGGATACGCGTGCGCGGCAGCGGCGGCAGGCTGTCGAAGGTGCGCCCGTATCCTTTGGGCACTCAGGCGCGGATCGCACAGCACCAGCACGCCGCGGTCGTCGTGGGTGCGGATCAGCCGCCCCGCGCCCTGCTTGAGCGCCATCGCGGCGTAGGCGGCTGCCAGTTCCGGGAACGGATTGCCGCCCTGCGCGGAGTCGCATTCAGGCGCGCTTCCAGCACCGGATCGTGGCGCGCGAACGGCAGTTTGTCGATCACCACCACGCTCAGCGCTTCGCCGGCGACGTCGACCCCCTCCCAGAAACTGGCGGCGCCGAGCAGCACGCCGTTGCCGGAATGGCGGAACCCTTCCAGCAGGGTGTGACGGGGTGCGTGCCTTGCACGAACAGCGGGAAGCGCCACTCCGCCAGCATGTCGGCCACCTCGCGCAGTGCGCGATGCGGGTGAACAGCAGGAACGCCCGGCCCTCGACGCATCCAGCACCGGCAACACCACCTCCACGACCGCGTCGATGTGCCGCGCGCATTCGGCTCGGGCAAGCCCCGCGGCAGGTAGGCCAGGGCCTGGGTCGGGAAATCGAAAGGGCTCGGCTCCAGCAGGGTGCGCGGCGCATCGATGCCGAGCTGGCGCGCAAGGTGGTCGAAGTCGCCGGCCACCGCCAGCGTGGCCGAGGTGAATCCACGCCGCGCGCGATCGCTCGCGGATTCGGCGCAGCGGCGCGGACGCGTCCAGCGGCGTGAGGTGGCAGCGAGAAACCACGCGGCGTGGTCTCGTACCAGCGCACCTCGCTTCCGCATCCGGGTCGCTGCCGATTGCACGCAGGCGATCGCGCAGATCATCGGCGCGCTCAGGCAGCCTGGCCAGTCCGTCACTGCGCTCGCCCTGGACCTCGAGCACGGCATGAGGCGCCTGCAACGCCAGGCGAGACCGCTTCCAGCGCCGTGGCGCAAGAGGCGTCGCTCAACAAGCCTGGCAGCGCGCCGCGCCCGGGCAGGGATCATCGCGAGGCGCAGTTCGCGCGGGCGCTGTTCGAGCTGGCGCACCGGTTCCTGCAGCGCGCCCCAGGCACCACTCGCCGGATCGCACTCGGCCATCGCATCGCGTCGCCAGCTCCTGCAACTGGCGTGCGATGCCCGCCGAAGAACTGCGAAGCCAGTTCCGGCAACTGGTGCGCCCTCGTCCAGCACGAAGGCGTGCGCGCCCGGCAGGATCTCGAAACCCTTCGCGCTGGAGCGCCAGATCGGCGAACAGCAGATGATGATTCACCACCACAGATCGGCCTCCTGCGCCGCCCGTCGCGCCTTCACCACGAAGACAGTCCACCAGAACGCGCAATCCGCGCCGAGGCAGTTCTCGGTACTGGAGGTGACCTGCGGCAGGAGCGGCGAATCTCCGGCACAATCCCGATCTCGCCCAGGTCGCCGCGCACGCTGCGCCCGGCCCAGGCATGGATGCACCGGCAACTGTTGGGCCAGATCGCGCGAGGGGAACTGGCCCTCGCCGTTGGCCCGCTCCAGGCGATACCAGCACAAGTAGTTGCTGCGCCCCTTGAGCACGCCGTCTTGGCCGGACGCCCAGCGCCTCGCGCACGCGCGGCAGGGTCACGGTGGCAAGCTGGTCCTGCAAGGCGCGCGTGCCGGTGAGACGATCACGGGCAGCCCCGGAAAGCAGCGCCGGCACCAGATAGGCAAAGGTCTTGCCGGTGCCGGTGCCGGCCTCGACCACGAGTTCGCCGCCTCGCGGATCGTGTCCTCGATCGCCGTCGCCATGTCCTGCTGCACGGCGCGCGGCGTGAAGCCCTCGATCGCTGCAGCCAGCGCCGCCTTCCGCCAGCGTCTGCGCAGCGCGAGGTCACCTCGGCATCCGGATCGGTGCAGGCACTGGCGCAGGCATCGGCCTTGCCGCGTGCGTCGGCTCTCGCCGATGGCGTCGTGCGCCCATGCCGGGCCGCGCCACGGTCAGCCAGTTGCGCACGCACAGGCTGCCGAGCTGGGACCGATCGCCTCGACTTGCGGCGATGCGCGACGGCATCGTCGAAGCGACGCCCGGCCAACGCGATCTCCGCGCGCCATTGCCACAGCGCCGGATCGCTGGGCGTGATCGCAAGCGCCGCATCCAGGGTGGCATCGGCGGCATCGAACTGTCGGCGGTTTCGCGACGCGCGCTCGCGCAAGTCCTCGACCGCGGCTTCCCTGCAACGGATCACCTCGACGTTCGACGGCAGCTTCCGCGCCTCGGCACGAATCTCGGCCACCCAGTCGCGTGGCGGCGGTCGGCGCTTTTCGCCACCGCTTTCCCGGCGGCGCTTGGTCGCGCGGGCGGCCAGCGCAAGGGCAGCGATCAGAGCCGCCAGTCGACGGGATCAGGTTCATCATCATCGTTCCATTGTCCATCGGCCGATGGCGGTTCGCGATGCAACACGCGATTGCGGAACGCCGTCATCGATCTCGTCCAGCGGTCGCAGTCCATGTGGTCGGTCGGCTCGTAGCCGTGAATGAAGAGCAAGGCGCGCGCGCCCTCGCATTCGGCACTGGTCGCGCGCTGGGTCGCGGATCGATCCAGCGCACCACCGGATTGCCGAGATCGAGTTGCGGCGGCTCGCTCGGCAGCTTCTCGAACAAGCCGGCCCACAGCCGCATCGCGCCGGTCAGAGCCGTAGAAGCCGGTCTCTTTGTCGTCGCGGCCGAGCCAGACCACGGCCAGGTGCCCACCGGTAGAATCCCGGCGACCGGGAATCACGCAGGTCATCGGAAGCGTGCCGTGCTTGCCGGCGACGTCGAGATCGCCGGAGACCGAGTCCGATCAAGGCCGCACCGGTGCCGGTGCGAGAGCCTTCCTGCATCGCGAAGCTGACCAGACGCGCCGCTTCGACCCAGCTCACCGGCCCGCTGCGTCGCCCGATAGCGCGAGATCGTGCGCCATTGCGATCGATCACCGCGGTGACCGAGGACAGCGGCAGCTGGTGCCCGTCGGCGGCGAGATACTGGTATGCGCGACTTGCAACGGCGTCATCTCGGTCGCACCCGAGCAGCAGCGACGGATGCGGCGAGACATCGACGCCGGGCACCAGGGCTTCGAGCAGGCGCTCGATTCCTGCACGCCGACATCGAGGCCGAGATGCACGGTCGCAAGGTTGTGGGACCGTGCCAGCGCGTCGATCAGGGCAACGTCGCCGTGCTCGAGGTTGTCGGAGTTGCGCGGCTGCCGTCTGGCCGTTGCGCTGTCGCAACGCGATCGCGCGATCCGGCAGCGGTCATCAGCGACCAGCGCTCCGGTTGCGCGAGGGCGACCAGATTCACGAAGGGCTTGACCAGCGAACCGATCGGGCGCGCCGCCATCGCAGCGCGATTGAATCGGGCCGCTGCGGATCACGGTCGCCGACCACCGCCTCGATCGCCCCGGTCGCGGCACGCGTCACCACCATCGCCGTCTGCAGGCCGCTGGGTGTCCTGGCCAGCGTCTTGATCTTCTCGGCGACCACGCGCTCCGGCATAGTCCTGCGTCGATGGCGCCAGCGTGGTGTGGATGGCAGGCCTTCGCTGGACAGTTCGGCGGCAGCGTAATCGCGGGCGATCTGCGCCTGCCAGCTCGATGAAACCGGGATAACGATTGCGTGCATTGGCGCCGCTCGGCGTCACGGCCAGACCGAGCGTTACGCCCGCGGCCTCGATGGCGCTGGGCAGCCCGGCCTCCTGCATCTCGCGCAGCACCAGTTGCGCCGCTTCGCAGCGCATTCGCCGGCGAACGTCGCGGGTCGTACAGCGACGGCCTCCTGGATCATGCCGACCAGCAGGGCCATCGTGCGGCGCCAGCGCTTCGAGTCGCGCCCGAAATAGAACTCGGCCGCAGCGCCGACGCCATGCACCGATTGCGCGCCATGCTGGCCGAGATAGACGTCGTTGAGGTGGGCCTCGAGGATCGCGCCCTTGCTGTAACGCGCCTCGATCAGCAGGGCGAGCCCGATCTCGTTGAACTTGCGCGCCCACTTCTTGCGCCGATCGAGGAACTGGTTGCGCACCAGCTGCTGGGTCAGGGTCGACCCGCCTGGGGACAGTTCGCCCGCCACGTTGACGAACATCGCCCGCGCCATGCCCCAGGATCGATGCCGTGATGGGTCGCGAAGTCCTTGTCCTCGACCGCGAGCAGGGTCCGCAGGAACAGCGGCGGCACCTCGTTGATCTTGACCAGTCGCCGCTCCTGGCGCGCCTTGCCATACAGGGTTGCGATGCGCGCCGGATCGATCACACCGATTCCAGCGCACGCTTTGCCGCCACGTCCTCCAGCTTGCCGACGCGCCGATTGGCCCGGTGACCCGGATGCGCCGCGAGGGCTGCGCCGGCTCCATCGACGAAGGCACGGGTCTGGATCAGGAAGCTATTGCCGTCACGCGCATAACTGCCGGGCTGCAGCGCATCGGTGGCCTGGCCATAACGCGCGGCGTCGGTTCGAGCAGCAGGGTCTCGGCATCCATGGCGCGACCGGGACGCAGCTCCAGCGCCCGCGCATAGACGCGACTCGGCGTATCGAAGCGCAGGCCATCGAATCCGGCACGCACCAGCCGGTCCAGATACCAGAGATAGGGACCGAGAAAACCGATCGCGAGGCCCAGTCCCAGCCAGATCGGCACCCGGAACCAGCGGTAGAACCTGCGCAACAGGTCGAGGAAGCGGGCCAAGCGGACACCGGGGACGAGGAATGGCGTCGCAGTCTAACGGAGCGAATTTGCGCCTCGCATGGCGGCCCGCGGGCGATTCCGCGATAATTCAGACTTAGCGCACCACCCAGAGTGCGCAGCGCCCAACTCCGTGACCCATGCCCGCCCGCTCTGCGTGGCCGTGCTCGGCCAGCCCGACGAGGCCTGGCTGGGTGCGTTGCTCGCGCAACTTCCTCCCGACATCGAACTGGTCGTGCTCGATGCGCATGCGCGCGTCGTCGACAGCGTCGATGTCGGCCAGACTCCTGCGCGTGCTCGCCAACGCACCGCTACCGCCATCCGCGATCCGACGTCTGCGCGATGCCGCGGCGGCAGTGCCGGGCTTCGATGTGGTCACCGCAGCCGATGTCGGCGTCGCGACGCTGAACCCGTTGCCGGAAGCGCAAGCGTTCGCGGGCGATGCGATGACGCTCGATGCCGCGCTGTGGTTGCTCGGCACCCGCAGCGTGCGTCCCTGCGATGCGGCGACCGGCGCACTGGCCTTGCTCGGTGGGGACGCCGCGACACGCATTGCCCAGGGCCTGCCGCTGCGGTACGGCGTCCTCGACAGTCTGCACGTCGCGGCCGCGGGCGCACCGTTGCGCGGCCCGGACGCGCCCGAACATCGCCATCTCGCGGCGCCGCAGGTGGCGCTCGCGACCTGCGCGCCGAACTCGCGGTCGCACCAGAAGCTTCACCGAACCTGCGTCCCGGACTGGACCGTCGCGGCGTGGTACTGCATGTGCTGCACGGCTGGGGCGGTGGTGTCGAACAGTTCGCGCACGATCTCGCCGAAGGCGACAGCGAAACGCTGGCACCTGGCCCTGTCCGCACGCGGCGAATCATCGCGACAACGCTGCGGTGAAGTGCTGGAACTGGCCTTGCTGCAGGCCGGCCGGGCGTGGCCGCTGGCGCGCTTCGAACTGGCTGCGGCGATCACCACCTGCGCCGTCGACAGCGTCGAATGGCGTGCAGTGTTCGAGCAGATCCGGCTGCGCTTCGGCGTCGGCAGCGTGATCGTGTCCTCGCTGATCGGACACTCGCTCGATGCCCTGCTACCGGCCTGCCGACCGAACTCGTCTGCCACGACTACTTCCCGCTGTGGCCGGTGCTGCATGCCGATTTCGATGCCGTCGATGGCAGCGCGGCCTCGCTTGCGCAGGCGCTCGTGCAGGCGCGGGCGCCGGAGTTCCCGTTCGCCGAGCGCGAGCCGGCATTCTGGCTGGCGTTGCGGGCGGCCTTCCTGGCGCGGCTGTCCAGTGAACTCGTGGTCCTGAGTGCACCGACCGCCGGAGTGCGCCGCAATTGGCTGCGCCTGGCCCCCGAACTCGCCACGCGCCGTTTCGATCTGATCGGGCACGGCCTGCGCGCCTTCGGCGCAGCACCCCTGCCGAAGCCGCCGGTGCGCGGGCGCATGCGCATCGTCGTGCTCGGACGCCTGAACGGCGGCAAGGGCGAACGCCTGTTGCGCGCCCTGCTCGCGACCGATCTGCGCGAACACGCGGAACTGTTCCTGGTCGGCTGCGGACGCAGCGGTCTCGGCTTCCTCGGCGAACGCGACGTGCACCTGGTCTTCGACTATCGCCGTGACGAACTGCCGCAGTTGCTGGCCCGCATCGCTCCCGACGCCGCCCTGTTGCCGGCCACGGTTGCCGAGAGTTTCAGCTACACGCTCAGCGAACTGCGCGCGCTCGGCATCCCGGTAATCGCGACGCGACTCGGTGCCTTCGCGGAACGCATCACGCACCCGCACGATGGCCTGCTGGTCGAACCCGATGCGGGCGCGATCGCCGCCCTGGTCGCCGAACTGCATGACGAACCCGGTGCATTGGCGGCGATTCGCGAACAGCTCGCGAGTGCGCCGGCCCAACCCGGCATTGCCGAGATGGCGATCGCGCACCGTGCCCTGCTCGTGGCCGATGCCGCGGCACCCCACTGGCAATCACCGGTCGATCCTGCCGGCGCGACGCTGGCCGCACGGGTGCTGTCCGCCGAACGCGAGCGCGACGCGCTGCGCATCAGCGATGTCGAGCGGGAACACGAATTGGCAAGACGCGCGGAATGGGCACTGGCGCGCGAACGCGAGCGTGCGAATGCCGCCGCGCTTGCCGACCAGCGCCTGCAGGAATGCCATCGTCTGGAAGGCACGATCGACGAACTGCATGGCCGCATCGGCGGACTGGTCCACGACTTCGACGAGCGCACCGCCTGGGCGCGGCAGCTCGATGCCGAAGTGCAGCGACTCGGCAGCGAACTGCAGGCCGCAGGCCAGCGCCATCACGATGCGCAACGCGACTGGGACGCCGCCGCCGCCCATTTCATGGCGCAGATCGCGCAACTCGAAGCCGACAAGGCCAGCCTGCTTGGCAGTCTCAGCTGGCGGTTGATGGCGCCGCTGCGCGTGGCGCGGCGCACGCTGGGCAATGCGCGCGTGCGCACCGGCTACCTCGCACGCCGCCTGCTCGGCCTGCCACCACGTGTGTTGCGCAGTCTGCGCAGTCGCGGCCTCAAGGGCACGATTGCGCGCGCCCGCGATGGTTCGGGTGCAGGCCTCGTCGCGACCGATCTGCCGACTCCGGCGCTGATGCCGACCACCCAGCCGGGCACTGGATTCGAAGGCTTTACGCTGCCGCGCGCAGAGGTGCCGCGCGCCAGCATCATCATCCCGATCTACAACAAGTGGGGCTATACCGAGGCCTGCCTGCGTTCGCTCGCGAAAGAGTCGCAACGCTCCGGTTTCGAGGTCATCGTCGTCGATGATGGTTCGACCGACGAGTCCGCCGAACGCCTGACCCGGATCGCCGGCATCACCGCGCATCGCAATGCCGAGAATCTCGGCTTCGTCGGCTCCTGCAATGCCGGCGCGGCCTTGGCGCGGGGCGAATATCTGGTCTTCCTCAACAACGACACCCAGGTCGCACCGAACTGGCTGGACACCCTGCTCGACACGTTCGACCAGCATCCGCGCGTCGGCCTGGTCGGATCGAAGCTGGTCTATCCGGATGGGCGCCTGCAGGAAGCCGGCGGCATCGTCTTCAGCGACGGCTCCGGCTGGAACTATGGCCGCTTCGGCGACCCGCGCGATCCGGCCTGCAATTTCGTGCGCGAAGTCGACTATTGCTCGGGCGCCGCGATCGCTATTCCGCGCGCGCTGTTCGAGCAGCGCGGCGGCTTCGATGCACGCTATGCGCCGGCTTACTACGAAGACACCGACCTCGCCTTCCAGGTGCGCGAAGCCGGCCTGCGCGTGCTCTATCAGCCGGCCTCGACCGTGTTCCATTTCGAAGGGGTGTCGGCCGGCACCGACACGACGACCGGGATGAAGAAGTACCAGGTCATCAACCAGCAGAAGTTCCTCGAACGCTGGGCCACGGTGCTGCCGAAGCAACCGCAGCCGGGCACGTCGATTGCGCTCGCGCGCGAACACCGTGTCGGTCGGCGCGTGCTGATTGTCGATGCGACCACGCCGCATCCGGACGAGGATTCCGGTTCGGTGCGCATGGTCAATCTGATGCAGTTGCTGGTCGCACTCGGTGATAAGGTCTATTTCTTCGCCGAGAACCGCGCGTTCGACGGTCGCTATTCGGAAGCGCTTCAGCAGATCGGCGTCGAGGTGCTGTATCACCCGTGGATGCCCGAGCCGATGCGCTGGCTGCGCGAGAACGGTGCGCAGTTCGATGCGGTGATCCTGAGTCGCCACTACGTCGCCGCGCCGCTGCTGCAGGCCGTGCGCCACTATGCGCCGCAGGCGAAGCTGGTGTTCGATACTGTCGATCTGCATTACCTGCGCGAGGAGCGCGAGGCCGCGCTCGCCGACCGCGAAGACCTTCGCCGCCAGGCCGCTTCGACCAAGCTGGCCGAGCTGCGCCTGATCCGGCAGAGCGACGTGACCCTCGTGGTCAGCCCGATCGAGCAGGAGCTGCTGCAGCGCGAGGTGCCGGGTTCACGCATCGAGGTGCTGTCGAATGTGCATGAGGTGGTCGGCCTTCGCGCCGGCTTCGATCAACGCAAGGACCTGTTCTTCGTCGGCGGTTTCCAGCATCAGCCGAACGTCGATGCGATGCTGTGGTTCGTGCATGCGATCTGGCCGCTGGTCGCGAAGGCACTGCCGGAAGCGCGCTTCCACATCGTCGGCAGTCGCATGCCGGACGCGATCAAGGCACTCGCCGGCGATCGCGTGATCGTGCACGGCTTCCTGCCCTCGCTCGACGAGATGCTCGACGGCTGCCGACTGTCGGTGGCACCGCTGCGCTACGGCGCCGGCGTGAAAGGCAAGGTCAACCAGAGCATGGCGCACGGCCAACCGGTCGTCGCGACCACGGTCGCCGCCGAAGGCATGTACCTGAAACACGAAGTCGACGTGCTCGTCGCCGACGACGCCGAAGCCTTCGCCCGAGAGATCATCCGCCTCTATACCGACGAAGCCCTCTGGACCCGGCTGGCCGACGGCGCCCTCGCCAACATCGCCACCCACTTCAGCTTTGCCGCGGCGACGCAGGCGTTGCGGCGCGTGTTGGGCTAGTTCATCGCGGGCAGTACACTGGCAGCTGGCGGACCTTCAAGCGACAGCCAGGAGTGTGCATGCCCGTTGACCTGTCCGATCATCCGGCCGGAAGCACGCCAGCGTCCTTTCTCCGTGCACTCGATGTTTTGATCCGCGAGATCAACGGCGTACTGGTCGTGCGCGCGCTTGGCGTCGCACTGAGCGCGGTCGCGGGCTTGGGCTTGGTGCTCGTGCCTGGCGCGACCCACGCCACGACGAGGACGGTCACCAGTCTCGCCGACACCCCGCTCGACGGATGCGATAGTAATTGCACCCTGCGCGAGGCCGTCGTGTCGTCCCAAATCGGCGACCAGGTCGATTTCATGCCCGGCCTGACCGGCACGATCATCTTGAGTCGCGGGACGATCTCGGTGCTCTGGAGCATGACCATCAACGGCCCGGGGGCCGGCGTGATCACGCTGGATGCGAACTCCGACCCCAGTGACGCTCAGGGCGAATCACGCATCTTTAATGTTCTGGGGTCCGCTCCGCTGGTCACGATTACCGGATTGACGCTGCAGAACGGATTCAACGCCACCAATGGCGGCGCGATCTATGCCGGTGGCGAGGACACGCATCTCATTCTGGACGGCGTCGTGGTGCAGAACAGCCAGACGGACGGCGACGGTGGTGGGATCTATTCGGTGGGAAAGCTCACGTTGATCAACAGCACCCTCCACGGCAATGTGGCCGGATCTGGCGGTGGGTTTTACGCCCAAGACGCCACCCTGACGCGCAGCACGATCAGTGACAATGCAGCGTTGGACGCCGGCGGTTTCTTCCTGATTGGCGTCGCCACGCTGACCCAAAGCACCGTCAGCGGCAATTCGACCAGCAGCGTCGGCGGCGGGTTTTGGGCGCAAGGCGACGTCACCCTGACCAACTGCACCGTCAGCGACAATTCGGCGGAGAACGAAGGCGGCGGAATTGGCATGTATGGCGACGCCATCGTGATCAACAGCACGATCAGCAACAATTCTGCGAATGTAGGCGGCGGGCTTCATCTGGTCGGCGATGCGGTGACCACGAACAATGGCACCCTCATCCTGCGCAACAGCGTGGTGGCCGACAATGTCGCCGCAACCCCGAGCCAATGGAACGAGTTCAAGGCCAATGTGGCGACGGTCTCCTACAGCCTGATCGAAGGCGGCAGCCTGCCCAATCTCCCCGTTGGCACCAACGGCAACCTCATCGGTGTCGACCCCAAACTCGGCCCCTTGCAGGACAACGGCGGACCGACCCTGACTCGGGCCCTGTTGAGCAGTTCGCCGGCGATCGATGTCGGGCAGAACAGCACCTGCGCGACCACCGACCAGCGCGGCGTCACCCGGCCGGCGGATGGAGACGGCAACGGCAGCAAGATCTGCGATCTCGGTGCCGTGGAGAAGGTGATCGACGCCGTCTTTTCCAACGGCTTCGAGAGCACGTAGACGCGTTGACGGATGGAAGCCGGTGCGGCTTCGGTCGCGCCCATTTTCGTGGGCGCCGTTGACTGCCCGCGAACGCAAAAACTCGTGCCGTTCCCGCACTGGAACGGCTCCGGAAATTGGACTAGTGTCGCTCCGGCCCGGCTTGTCACGATGGACATGCCGTCCTCTCGGCGGCACACCCGGGACAGCGCCACAGGCAGTGCCCGGTGAGTGCGGGATCTATTGTTCTCTCCGCCCCTCTCTTCAGACCCGTACCAGGAGCGCGACATGGCGTTCGAACTGACGATCAACGGCAAGGCAGTGCCGGTGGATGCCCCCGACGACATGCCTTTGCTGTGGGTGTTGCGCGATATCGCCGGGCTGACCGGCACCAAATACGGCTGCGGCATGGCCCAGTGCGGCGCCTGCACGGTGCATGTCGCCGGCCAGCCGATCCGCAGTTGCGTGACGCCCGCGAGCGCGCTGGTCGGCCAACCGATCACCACGATCGAAGGCGCGGCCGCCACCGGGCCGGTCGCCAAGGCGGTGCAGGACGCGTGGGTCGCCGGTGCGGTGGCGCAGTGCGGCTACTGCCAGAGCGGACAGATCATGGCCGCGGTCGCGCTGCTGGAACGCAACCGCAATCCCGGCGACGACGATATCGATGCGGCGCTGGCCGGCAATCTCTGCCGCTGCGCTACCTATCAGCGCATCCGCGCAGCGATCAAAGCTGCGGCCGCGACGCTCGCCTGAGGAGCACAGATCATGTTCAACGGTCGCAAACTCTCCGCCTTGGCCACCGCCATCGCGACACCCACGCTGTCCCGTCGCCAGTTCGTCCTCGGCGCGAGCCTGATCGGATCGGCGCTGATGGTCGGCTGCCGCATGGACGCCGACGACGCCGACAACGGCGATGCGCCGGCCGCCGGCGCCGCGGTCAAGCCCGCGGCGGATTCGCCATTCGAGGCCTACATCGCGATCGCGGCCGACGGCTTCGTCACCGTGTACTCCAGCCAGTTCGACATGGGCCAGAATTCGTACCACGGCCTGGCGACGCTGGTCGCCGAAGAACTCGACGTGGCGCTGGACCGGGTGCTGGTCGAAGGCCGCGCCGGCAATCCGACGTGGTACGGCAACCTCGCGATGGGCGGCGCTTTCCAGCTCACCGGCGGCTCCAGCAGCATGCCTTCGTCGTGGGAGCGCTACCGCAAGGCCGGCGCCGCCGCGCGCGAGCTACTGAAGCAGGCAGCCGCGAAGCAGTGGAAGGTCGACATCGGTGAACTCACGACCGCGAACGGCGACGTCGTGCACGCCGACGGCCGCCGTGCGCCTTACGCCAGCCTGATCGCCGCCGCCGCGCCGCTGCCGGTGCCCGGCGACGTGGCGTTGAAGGACGCGAAGGCGTGGACGCTGATCGGCAAGGACGAGACTGCGCGCATCGACGCACGCGCCAAGTCCGACGGCACCCAGGCCTACACCATCGACATCCGATTGCCGGGCATGCTGGTCGCCACCGTGGCGCACAGCCCGCGCTTCGGCGGCAAGGTCGCCTCGTTCGACGCCACCGCGGCCAAAGCGGTGCCGGGCGTGGTCGACGTGGTCCAGATCTCGCGCGGCGTGGCGGTGGTGGCGAACAACACCTGGGCCGCGATCAAGGGCCGCGAAGCACTGCAGGTGACTTGGGACGACAGCGGCGCGGAGACGCGTTCGTCGGACACTCTATTCACCGAGTACGCCGCCCTGTCGAAGCAGGACGGCAAGGTCGCGCTGCAGCGCGGCGACGCCAAAGCTGCGCTGGGCAAGGCTGCGAAAACGCTCGAAGCGACCTACCGCTTTCCCTATCTCGCCCATGCCGCGCTGGAACCGCTCAACGCCGTCGTCCACAAGGACGGCGAGCGCCTGCACGTCCACGGCGGGCTGCAGATGCCCGACGCGGTGCAGGCCGCCTGCGCACAGATCGCCGGAGTCAAACCCGAGCAGGTCGACCTGCACGTGATGAAGACCGGCGGCGGCTTCGGTCGACGCGCGGTGGCCGACTGCGACGTGTTCGTCGAAGTCACCGAGATTGCCAAAGCGCTGGCATTCCGCGCCCCGATCAAACTGCAGTGGACCCGCGAGGCCGACATGGGCGGCGGCCGTTATCGTCCGCTGCACCTGCACCGTGTGCGCGTCGGCCTCGACGCCGACGGCAAACTCAGCGGCTGGGAACATCACATCGTCGGCCAGTCGATCATGGCCGGCACGCCGTTCGAAGCGATGATGCTGAAGGACGGCATCGATCCGACCTCGACCGAAGGCGTCGCCGATACGCCTTACGCGCTGCCCGACATCGACGTGCGCGTCACCCATCCGGTGTCACCGGTACCGGTGCTGTGGTGGCGGTCGGTCGGCCACACCCACACCGCGTACGTGATGCAGACCATGCTCGACGAGATCGCGACCGCGACCGCGCAGGACCCGGTCGCGCTGCGGCTGGCGCTGCTGCCGGCCGACGCGCGCGAACGCGCGGTGCTGTCGCTGGCCGCCGAGAAGGCGGGCTGGTCGCAACCGGTCGCGGCCGGCCGCTTCCGCGGCGTGGCCGTGCATCAGTCGTTCGGCAGCTACGTCGCCACCGTCGCCGAAGTCTCGAAGACCGCCGACGGCGGCATCCGGGTCGAACGCTGCGTGGTGGCCTCCGACTGCGGCACCGCGATCAATCCCGACGTGGTGCGCGCGCAGCTCGAAGGCGGCACCGGTTTCGGGCTGAGCGCGATGCTGGGCGAAGCCATCGTGCTGGACAACGGCGCACCGACCGCGCGCAACTACGACGCCTACCGGGTGCTGCGGATCGATGCGATGCCGTCGGTCGAAGTGCACATGCTGCCGTCGACCGTCTCGCCGACCGGCATCGGCGAATGCGCGGTGCCGCCGATCGGCCCCGCGGTCGCCAATGCGATCTTCCAGGCCACCGGCAAACGCGTGCGCGATCTGCCGTTCCGTCAGGCATGACTGCGGTGCGCGATGCCGCGTGCACTTGAGCTGTTGATCGCCAGCGCGCGGCGGAACGAAGGCTGCGCGCTGGTCACTCTCGTCGGCATTCACGGCGCGGCCCCGCGCCGCATCGGCGCGCAGATGGCAGTGACCGAAGGCGGCGAGATCGCCGGATCATTCTCCGGCGGCTGCCTCGACCGGTCGGTGATCGAGGACGCGCGACGCGCGCTGACCGACGGCAGCAGCCGGCGCGTGCGTTACGGCGAAGACTCGCCTTACGTCGACATCGTGCTGCCCTGCGGCAGCGGCCTGGACCTGCAGTTCGACGGCGCAGTGCCGGCCGCGACCGTCGAGGCGATCGCGCAGGCAATCACGCGCCGCGAAGCTTTCGCGCTGCACTGGCGCGATCCCGCATCACCACCGAAATGCGTTCCCGACGCGATGCCGGTCACGGATGCGGTCGTCGTCCAGCACATGCCTGCACTGCGGCTGATGCTGGCCGGTGCCGGCGACACGCTGCTGGCGATGTGCCGGCTGGCGCGGGCAGCGGACATCCAGGTGATCGCGTTCAGCCCGGAGCGCGACCTGCAGGCGCCGCTGGATGCGCTCGGCGTGCGCCTGCACGTGTTGCAGGCGCAGCACGCCCTGCCACCGCTCGCGCTCGAGGCTTGCCTATTCGATCCTTGGACTGCGGCCATCACCCTGTTTCACGATCACGACTGGGAACTGCCGTTTCTGCAGCGGGCGCTCGCCAGCGACGCCTGCCTGGTCGGTGCGATGGGTAGCCCGCGCACGCAGGCGCTGCGCCTCGAACGTCTGGAAGCACGCCGCGTCGATGCCGCATCGCTGGCGCGCTTGCGCAGCCCGCTGGGGCTGTTGCCGCGCGCGCGCGACCCGCAGGAACTCGCGGTATCGATCCTCGCCGAAGCGATGCAGGCTTATCGCGAACGCTGCCATCCCGAAGAATCGCGTGCAGCCGAAACGCGATCGACAGAAGCGCGTGCGACCTCCGCGACGCACGCGGACGCATGAGCACCGCGGTCGCCATCCTCGCCGCCGGGCGTTCCTCGCGTCTGGGCCAACCCAAGGCGCTGGTGACATGGCAGGGCCGCTCCCTGCTGCAACGCGCGCTCGACACCGCCTGCGCGGTGACGCCGCGGGTGGTCGTCGCGCTCGGTGCGGACGGCGATGCATTGTGGCGGACGCTGCTGCTTCCGACCCAAGGCACGTCCATCGCGCGCGTCGATGTCGGCGCTGCCGGCGACGGCCTCTCGGCCTCGCTTCGTGCGGTGGTCGCGCAGGTCGACGCGGACCCGGCGGTCGAGCGCCTGTTGGTGCTGTTGACCGACCAGTACGCCGTCGACGCGGTCTGGCTGCACGCGCTGCTGGCGCAGGCGGACGCCCACCCGAACCGGATGGTCGCTTCGCGTTACGACGGCGTACGCGGCGTCCCGGCGGTATTCCCACGCGCGGTCTTCACCGCGCTGTCGACCCTGCGCGGCGACCAGGGCGCACGCACGCTGCTGCGCGACGAACGCGATCCTGTCGATCATCCGGCGCCGCACCCGCCCGGCGATGTCGATACGCCCGCGGACTTGCCACGCGAGTGAGCGCGGTTGATGAACGCGCTGGATCCTCCCGAAGCGTATGCGTTGAGACGCTGGAGCAAACCCCGCGAGCGCATGCGCGGCAGAGTCACGGATGCGTGTCTTCGGCCAATAACGGTCAGTCATTGCGCTTGAACCCGCCTCGGCCCGCCGCGCTCCGCTTGGGGCGCGGCAAGCTGACCGTTATTGCCGCTGCCGCATGGCGAATGCCGCCAGCAAACCGACCATCGCCAGCAACAGCCAGCGACCGTAATCGCCCAGCGTCGGTATCGGCTGTGGCGTTGCCGGCACTCCGAAGCCCTGCGCGAACGCCGGGCCGCTCGGGTCGACAATTGTGCCGTTCGCGAGCAGATCATCATCGCCCGCACCACCGTCGGTGAGCGTGTAGGTCGCGGTCGCACCGACGATCGCCGCCGGGTACTGATACCAATGCGCCGTCGGATTGGCCTGGGTGCGTCCGTACTTCCAGAACACCGTGCCGGCCGCGAGCGCTTGCGGGTAGGTGACAGTGAAGCTGAGCGTCGCGCCGGTGGTGCAATTACTGATCGTGCTGGCAAAGACGCCGTGCGGGAACACGTAGCCGCCCGCGGGCAACGGTTGCGGCGCCGCCACCAGCGCGCTGCCGGCGTCGAAGCCGCAGGGGTCGCCACCACCGGTGAAGACGATGGTCTGCGTGCCGCTACCGGGCTGGGTCGGACCGCTGAAGATCTTCACGCCAGAGACAGGTGCATCGTCGTCGGTGATCGTGAGCACGGCAGTGTTCGGTGCGCCCAGCGATGCGCCGCCTGTGGGCAGGCTCAGCGCGAGGTTCACCGTTTCATCGAGTTCGTCGATCGCGTCGTTGTTGATCGGAACGGTGAACGTCTTGTCGGCGACATCGCCGGAGAGCCAACTCAGTGTGCCGCCCGTGGCGGTGTAGTCGCTGCCCGCGATCGTGGCGGTGCCGTCGGTGGTGGCATAAGTCACACCCACAGGGCCGCTGCTTCCGCCGGTTCTCGTCACTGTAATCGTTGCAGCGACGCCGGATTCGCCCACGGCATACGTGGCGGCGGAGAACTGCAGCGAGCCGTTCACTGACGGTAGATCGTCGTCGGTAATGGTGAGTACCGACGTGCTCGGTGCACCTAGCGCCGCGCCACCGGTCGGCAGACTCAGCGCGAGATTCACCGTTTCGTCGGGCTCATCGGTGCTGTCGTTGTTGATCGGCACGGTGAACGTCTTGTCGGCGACATCGCCGGCCAGCCAACTCAGTGTGCCGCCCGCGGCGGTGTAGTCGTTGCCCGCGATCGTGGCGCTGCCATCGCTGCTGGCGTAGGTCACGCCTACGGCGCCGCTGCTGCCGCCGGTTCTCGTGACCGTGATCGTGGCTTGAACGCCGGCCTCGCCGACGCTGTACGTCGCTGCGCTGAACTGCAGCGTGCCGCCAGCAGGCGCAACGGCGTCGTCGTTCTGGATCGTGCCGGTGGCGACCGCGTTGGCACCCAGCGTGGCATTGTTCGGTGCGCTCAGGGTCACGTCGAAGGCCTCGTCGGCGCCTTCGTCGACCGCATCGCCGACCACACTGACCGTGAACATCTCGCTGGTGTCGCCCGGCGCGAAATTCACCGTGGCCGACAGGCTCGCGTAATCACCACCCGCCACGGCGCTTCCGTCGCTCGTGGTCGCTTGCGCGCTGACCGCGCGACCACTGGGCTCGGACAAGGTCACCAGGAATGCGAATGGCGTGGCTCCCGGCCCGTTGCCTTCGGGCAGACTCAGGTCCGCGATCGACACGATGGGCATCGCATCGTCATCGGCGATCGTCAGCGTCGCCGCCGAGGGACTGACGAGGCTCGCGCCGCCCTGGACGTTGCCCAAGGCCAGCAGCACGGTCTCGTCGTCTTCGTCGAGCAGGTCGTTGTTGATCGCAACGCTGCAGTTCTGTGTCCCGCCGATGCCCGCACCCCAGTTCAGGGTCTGCGTCGCGGGCGTGAAGTCGGCCGCGGTCGCGGTGCCCACGCCGGCGACACAATCCACCATCACGGCACCGGCGGTGCCATTCACGCGTTCGACGGTGACCACGGCCGGACCGGCGCTCTCGTTCACGCCAAACGTGGCCGCTGTGAATCGCAACTGCCCTGCGGCCGGAGGCGGTGCATCGTCATTGACGATGGTCGCGGTCGCGGTCTCCGGCGTGTCCTGTGGCGTGGCATTGACCACGTTGGAAAGGCTCACCGAGAAGGTCTGGTCGCCCTCGTCAGCAGCGTCGCCGATCACGCTCGCCGCGACCATCTTGCTGGTCTCGCCTGGCAGGAACGTCAGCGACTGGTTCACCGCCTGATAGTCGTTGTCGGCGACCGTCGCGCTGCCATCGGTGCTCGTTGCCAGCGCCGTGACATTGCGTCCGCTGGCGGCCGACAGCGTGACCAGGAAGGTGAACGGCGTGATATCGGGGGCGTTGCCTTCGGCCGTGGGAATCGGCGCCACGATCGACACCACGGGCAGGGCGTCGTTGTCGAGAATGGTCAGGGTCGCCGTCGCTGGCGAACCCACGACCGATCCCGCGACGTTGCCCAGGCTGAGCGTGACGGTTTCGTCATCTTCGTCCAGAAGATCGCCCGCGATCGGGATCAGGCACTGGCGCGTACCGCTCTCGCCCGTGTTCCAGCTCACGCCCACGCTACCGGCGGTGAAGTCGGCGCCGGCCGTAGCGGTGCCGGCCGCCGCAATGCAGTCCACGCTGGCGGGGCCATCGCTGCCATTGACACGTTCGACCACCACGACGGCATTGGTGCTGGCTTCCGTCTCGTTGACGTCGAACGCGACGGAAGTAAAGCGAACCTCACCGGTTTGGGCCGCATCGTCGTCGGTGATGGTCGCCGTGCCGGTGCCGGTGCCGATCGAAGCCTGGCTGGCGTTGCTCAGTTGGACATTGAAAGTTTGGTCCGGCGCGGGCTCGAAGACATCGTCGCCGACCAAGGTCAGCGAGATCGTTCGTTGGGTGTCTCCGGCTGCGAAGTTGAGGGTGCCGCTGAGCGGATCGACGCCTGCGGCGTAATCAGCCGGCGTAACCGCGGTTCCCGCGATCGCGTCGTAGCCGACGCTGGACGCGAACTCGGTGAGCCCGACCTTGGTCACCGTGAATACCAGCGGCACGTTGGCGTCGGTCTCGGTCAAGTTCTGGTTGTCGATGTTGAACACGACCGGGGCGTCACTGGCCGCGATCGACGCGAGTGCGAAATTGCCGCCGATTGCGTTCAACATGCCATTGACCGGGTTGCTGAGCTCGGTCCGCACGACTTCGGCCGGTTCGTGGATCGCATCGTCTACCGCGAGCACGGAGATGGTCGCGCTACCCGCGCCCGGTGCGATGCTGACCGTGCCGCTGAGCGGATCGACCCCGGCGGCGATGTCGCCCGCCTCGGTGCCGGGGTCGGGTGTCACCGCGTAGTCGACGCTGGTGGTGAACTCGGAGGCGCCATTGCGAGTGACGGTGTAGACGAGTTGGTCGCCCTCGACCGCGCCGGTCCCAGCGATCGTCAGCAACGGCGACGCATCGTCGTCGGTGATCGTGACCTGCGCCGTCGCCGGTGTGCCCGCGACCGCGTTGTCCGAGGAGTCGATCACGAAGTCCAGCGAGAGCGACTGATTCGGCTCGTCGATGTTGTCCTGGACGATGGGCAAGGTGACGACCTTGTCCGGCGCCTCGTCGGCGGCCCACGTCAGCGTCGTGCTGCTGAGCGCGTCATGGTCGGCAGGTTGGGTCGTGCCTTCGGTCAGATTCAGCGTGATGCTGGCGGCGCCGGTGCCGTTGCGCGACAACGTGATGGTCGCATTGCCGTCGCTTTCGGCCACGATGTAATTGGCCGACGAAAACACGATCTGGTCGGGGATCGTCGCGGGCGCGGAATACTCCGAGGTGTTGTTGATCGGGCCGTCGTCCGTGTCCGAGCCCGGCGGATTCGGCGGCACCGGCTCCAGCGGCGGGATGTCCGCGATGTTCGGGTCGATGCGCGTCGCCGTCATCACGATTTGCGTCCCGCTGGTGTTGGCGGACGCAAAGCTGCTGGTGCACAGTCCTGCCGCGTTGCACGGACCGTTGCTCGTCGCAACGCCCGTGGTGGCATCCGTAGTCAGGTTGGCGACCTCGCCCAACCACTTCGCATCGTCATCGCTGATCGAATAGAAGTCGATGCGGAAGGTGGCATTGCGAAATGAGAACAAGGTCCACTGGATGTTGGTGTTGCCGCCCCCGAAGCTGGGCGAGGTCGCGCCGGCGCAGGCACCCAGATCGCCGGTGCTGCAGATCTGCGGGGCGTTCTGGCCCCAATTGGCATAGTCGAGCGGATTGACGTCGTTGTCGTCGTCATCGATCGGGTCGGGGATGTCCTGTCCGCCGAAGCCGTCACGGTCCAGCTCGATGCCGATGAAGTTCGCGGGCACGCCGTAGATGCGGTTGCGGCTGAGCAGGTTACCGAACGCGTTCGTGCCGTTCAGCCGGATGCCGCTGGCGCCGGGCGCAGCAATGATGTTGGGACCGAAGAGGGGCGCATCGCCGGGCTCGAATCCGACGATATTGCCACCGGAGTTGTCGAGACGGATGCCGTAGCCATCGTTCGGGAACGTCAGCGTGTCGAGATAGTCGCGGCCGATGCGGTTGCCCTTCACCACGTTGCCATTGGTGTTGCTGGTGCGCAACAGGATGCCATCGCCGTCGTTGGCGCCAATGGCGTTGGCATCGAGGATGTTGGCACCGCCGATGATGTTGCTGCCGTACGCGACGTTGATGCCGGTGCAAAGGTTGCCCAGATCAAGGATGCTGCCACCCGAGGGCGGAAACTGCGCGACACCGATCAGGTTGCCGACCAGCACGGTCTTGTCGGAGTCGGTCCCGGTGACCGCGATACCACCGTCCTCGGCGTCAGGGCTGAATGGCGGGAGACCGTCAGCATCGGACCATGTGCCGCAGCGATTGAACCCGATGAAGTTCGCCGCGACGACGGCGGCAGTTTCGCTCGCGTTGCCGGCACTTGGGCGGCTGCCGATGAACACGCCGCTCTCGTAGTTGCCCCAGGTATTGGGACCCAGGCTCAGTGGATTCGGCACATCGACGGGATTCGGCAGACCGATGAAGTTGCCGCCGACCACGTTGGGGAAGTCCACTTCCCCGGTCGAGATGTTGACGCCTTGTCCCTGGTTCGCGGCGATCACGTTGGCGATGACGAAATTGAGCGCCGCATTGAGTTCGATCAAGACGCCGCTGCCGTCGCCGCTCGTGCCGGTGCCGTTGGGCACGGCGTTGGTGCCGAGGGCATTGGTACCGATGTGGTTGCCGGCGAGGATCACGCCCGCCGTCAGCACGTCGTTGCCCATGCCATCCTGGCCGCCGGCGATGCGCACACCGGCATCGCCATTGCCGGAAATCACGCTGTTGGTAATCGCGATCGCGTTGTTGGTGCCCAGCAAGGCGGTCGCGGCAGTGACGAAGGCTGCCGGATTGGAGCCAAAGGCGGTGAACAGCTCGCCAAACGAGCTGATCCCCAGTGCAGAGAGCAGATCGTCGAGATTGCTCAGTATCGGCGGCGCCTTGCTGACGGTGTTCTGGATCTCGATGCCGTTCTGGCTGTTGCCGGCCGCCGCGGTGCCGGCCACGTTGAGACCGACCCAGAGGTTGTCGAGGATGTAAGGCGACCCGTCGAGACGAATGCCCGTGCCGCTGGCGTTCATCAATTTCAGATTCTTCACGCTCGAACCGCCGTTGAGCGAGGCGGCGTTGTCGAACGAGAGCAGGCCGTTGTTGGCCGCATTGATGGCCGTCAGCGGATTGCTGCCGCTGACGTTGCCCTCGATGTCGACCGGATGCGCGATCGACGGCAGGCCGGTAGACAGCGTGATCAAGTCCAGTCCCGCGAGGAACTGGATTCGGTCGCGATTGGCGTTGAAGTTCGCCTGCTGGATCGCCGCGAACAGGGTGCAGTTGTGTGGCGGCGCCGGGTTGTTGTCGACATCGCAATCCGGGTCGCTGAGATTGAAGTCCTGCACCGTTCCGTGATTGGCAATCGCGGTCGCATCGTTGAGATTGACCTCGAAAACCGCCGCTGCGAGCGGCATCGCGAAGACGCTCAAGGCTACGGCCATCGTAAGAACGCGCATTCGCTGCATCGTGTTCGCTCGCATCGCATTACTCCCCAAGTTCGACACCGGACCAACACCGGCGTCTAAAGGTCAAGAACGAAAAAGGGATCGCAAAGGGGCCATCATCCCCACGTCCAGGTCTAGGTATAGGAAATTCAATGGCTTTTTTTGGCCGTTTGGCGGTTAGGCGGCGGCAATGCGCTTTCGATAGAGCACCGTTGTTCTCGAAGTGATCGAGGATGGCCCGGATGGCTGTGGGTTCTTCGATGCTGGCCACGATCCGAACCGCACTGCCGCAGTGGACGCAGGTGCTCAGCGAAATATACGTGCGCTGGAGTGGTTGTCTGCATCTTGCGGACGGCGAGCTCCGTCCGAAGCGAGCGCGGCAGGCGCCGATCATCCGCAAGCATGCGAGCTTGAATCACCGTGCGAATGTCTGAAATGGGTCGAGGCGAGACGCCGGCAGATCCACTCGACCGCCCGAGCAGACGCATCACTCAGCCTTGTTCTTCGCGTCCCACGCCATCGGCTGCCAGAGTTCGAGCTTGTGGCCGTCGGGGTCCATGATCCAGGCGAACTTGCCGTTTTCGTGGGACTCGGGGCCGCTGATGATGTCGATGCCGTCGGCGCGCAGTTGTGCGAGCAGGGCGTCGAGATCGTCGACGCGGTAGTTGATCATGAAGGGCGCTTCGCTCGGACTGAACCACTTCGTGTCGGGCTTCGCCAGCGTCCACACGGTCAGGCCGCCGTCGTCGGCGCGATCTTCGGGCCAGCGCAGGATCGCGCCGCCCCAGCTTTCCAGCGGCATGCCCAAGTGTTTCTGGTACCACGCGGCCAAGGCCGCTGGGTCGTTGCGGCTCTTGAAGAACACACCGCCGATGCCGGTCACTTTCGCCATGGTTCGCTCCTCTGGATGCAAGGTGTCTATCGTGGACCGCTTACGGCAGCAACACCAGCTTGCCGATGCTCTGCCCGGACTCGATGCTTCGTTGCGCGTCGGCGGCACGTTCGAGCGGGAAGGTTGCGACCGGCAGCGGCTGCAATTCTCCGGATTCGAAACGCGACATCAGCCAGCGCATGCCTTCGCGCAGTCGCGGCGCCTCGGATTGCAGGAAGCTGAGGTTGGCGGCGAGCACGCTGCGGTTGCGCTGGGTCATGTCGAGCGGATTGAAGCGCGGCGTGCGCAGCCAGTCCCATGCGAGTCGCAGCCAGTTCAGGCGTCCGTCGTGCGGCAGCATCGAATGGAAGCCGTAGATGACGAGCCGCCCGGTCGGTGCGAGATGCGCATAGCTTTGGCGCAGCGTCGCCACGCCGTTGGCGTCGAAGATGGCGTGATAACCGTCGGGCGCCGCGCGTTGCGCCTCGATCCACAGATCCTCGCGCGACTTGTCGATCACGCGATCCGCGCCCATACGCGTGCAATGGTCGATCTTGTGCGTGC
The DNA here is from genome assembly GCA_016721845.1 of Lysobacterales bacterium. Taxonomy (NCBI): domain Bacteria; kingdom Pseudomonadati; phylum Pseudomonadota; class Gammaproteobacteria; order Lysobacterales; species Lysobacterales bacterium. Next base: position 86,354 of record JADKHK010000011.1, on the reverse strand, counting down.
GACCAACCACGCCCGTCACCTGACAGCCCGCAAGTCGTCCGATCTGCACCAGCGCGGACCCGACCCCGCCCGCCGCCGAATGCACCAGCCAGCGCTCGCCGGCCCGCGGATGCAACTGCTGATGGACCATGAACCACGCCGTGAGGAACACCGTGGGCAGACTCGCGCCTTCGGCCATCGACAAGTGCTCGGGCAGCGCAAACACCTGCTCGGCATCGAAGCAGAGGCTGCTGCTGTAGCCATTGAACAGGCAAAGCCCGATGACCCGCTGTCCGACCTGCCACGACGTCACACCCGCGCCGATCGCGTCGATGCGCCCGGCCACTTCGAAGCCCGGCGTGATCGGATAACCATGCAACTGCTTGGCCGACGCATACAACCCCATGCGGATGATGCCGTCCGCATAGTTCACGCCACACGCTTCCACCGCGACCCGCACCTGCCCGGGCCCGGGCTGCGGATCGGGACCGTCTTCGACGCGCAACGCCTCGTAACCGCCGGGTTGCTGGATGCGGATGCGTTTCATGGCGATCGATTCCGTTGCGGGCTCATTTCAGGAGGCGAACGCCATCGGCATCAGTGGGCAATTCGTCGAGTTCCGTGATTGGCACACGGCCCCGCACACGCGTCGAATCGTTGCGCACGATTTCGATCTCGGGCACCGGGTCGTGGCCGATTGCGTGTCCGAAGATCATGAACTCGCGGATGCAGCGACCCTCGACCTCGGGCAGTTCGAGGGTGAACACACCCCGGGCATCGGGCGAAACAGTCGATTTTCCGCCCGACAGGCGCATCGCGTACTCGCCGGAGGTCGCACCCGGCGCCCCCCCGCGCAAGACAGCAATGATGCGGCACGAGGCGAACCGCTTCCAACAACGCTCATGGACCTCCGACAGAAGTCGATGACAACGGACGCATCATCACGATATCCCGCTGCGGGTCATCGCCGACCGGGAAGATGTGGTCGCCGACTTCGGTGAAATTGAATTTGCGATAGAAGGCGATGGCGCGCGGGTTGTGTTCCCAGACGCCGAGCCAGGCGACATCGGCGCCGCGGTCGCGCAGTGCGGCGAGGCAGGCGTCCATCAGCTGCTGCGCGAGGCCGCGGCCATGCCAGTCGCGATGCACGTAAAGACGCAGGATCTCGCCGGGGTGCTCGCCACGGACACACGCGGGCGCAGGTCCGAAGCGGAGTTGTGCGTAGGCGACCAGCGCGCCTTCGTGTTCGGCGACGAACGTCCGCATCGACGCGTCGGCGATCTCGCGCACCTGCGCGGCTTCGCCGTAACTGACGCGGCAATGCGCGTCCATGTTCTCGGTCGTGTTCGCGGCACTGAAGGTGTCGCGGAACGTGGCTTCGGCCAGCGCCGCCAGCGCCTTGGCGTCATCCAGCTGGGCGATGCGCAGAACGGGCACGTTGATGCCGCTCAGAGCAGGTTCGCGATCTCGGCCGTGACCGGCGAGTTCGGCGCCAGTTCGCGCGCCTTGACGGCGGCGCGCTTGGCTTCATCGGTCTTGCCGGCGACATTCATGGCCTTTGCCTTGTCGACATAGGCGCGCACTAGACGATCACGCATGGTCGCGAGATCGGCGTCGTTCGACGACAGTTCGCGCAGCGCATCGAAGTATTCGTAGGCCGCGTTCAAGCGATTGCCGGTCATCGCCTGCTCGAACAATTCCTTCGCGCGCGCCGGCAGGGACATCAGCCCGGCACGGGCCTCGGCGTTGTTGGGATCGATGCGCAGCACGTTGTTGTAGGCGTCGATCGCGTTCTGGCCGGGTTCGCCGAACAGGTCGCCATTGCGCGCGTAGTCGCGGGCACGCGACAGCAACTCGGCGAGACGCTGCTGGTCCGCGGGTCCGACCGGGCGTGGATTGTTGGCGATGTCGCGGCGCTCGCGTGCCTCGCGCAATTCGAGCCTGGTCGTGCGCAATTCGGCGGCGGCCGGACCGAGCGCTTCGGCGCGGCGCACGAGTTTGTCGGCGGCATCGAGATCCTTCTCCGCGATTCTCGCGCGCGCCTGCGTCAGCAAGGCATTGCCGATGCGCGTGAGCCCCTGCTTCGCGGGCACGTTCACCGGATCGCGCACCAGCACGCTCTGGTACAGCGCCAACGCGTTCGGCTCGCTCGGCGGCGCCAGTGCGCCATCGGCGAACAGGCGTGCGGCACGCTCCAAATCGCTGCTGAGTGCGTCGAGTGCATCGCCCTGGCCTTCGGACAAGCGTGCCTTCAAGTCGGACAACTGCGCGAAATTTGGACTGATCATCGTGATCGACTGGATCGTCAGCGCCGCGGCGGAGAGATCGCCGGCCTTCAATTCGCTGTCGGCGCGCGTGCCGAGCAATTCGAGAATCTTGGCGATACCGTTCGGTGCGATCGCATTCGCTGCGTCGACGCTCATCACCTGCTGGTAGAGCTCGTAGGCGCTGTCCGGCGTGCCAACGTAGTTGCCGGCCGCAAACGCAGCCTCGGCCCTCGGAACGAGATCATCAATCCGGGACTTGGAATTTTCCGCTTCCTGCAGACGCGCCTTCAGCTCGGTGACCGCCTGGCCACCTTGCAACAATTCCTCGGCCTCGTTCGCAAACGTCCTGGCGATATCGAGATTGCCGCCGGCACGGGCTTCATCGGCGCGCGCGATCAACACCGCGCCGATACGCTGGATACCGTCGCGCGCCTGGGTGTTGTCGGGATCGATCTGCAGCACGGCCTGATACAGGTCGCGGGCATTGCCCTCGCCTTCGATCAGGCGATTGGCGACCACGGCCGCGTCGGCGCGCTTCAGCAACGTGGCGACATCGGACTCCGGCAACAGCCCCGACAGGGGCGCGCGGAACACATAGCCGCCGGCCAGCACGGCCACCAGCACCACCGCAGCGATGTAGGGCCACAGCCGGCGCGGCGCGGTGCTCGACGCGGGACGCGGCGAGGCCCGCTTCACCGCCGATGGCACTGCCGGCGTCACCCGCGTGCGGGCCGCACCGTCGGTCACCGTGGGCATGTCGCGCAGGTCGCCGAACGAAGGCTCGGAGCGCCCGCGCACCGGCTCATTGTCCGGCGGTGGCGTCGGCAGGCGCTGGGTGCGCGACGCCTCGGCAAACACGCGCCGGCGATAGGCATCATCGGGCGTGGCCAGATGCGGATACTGGCCCTCGGCGATGTCGATCTCGATCTCGCGGATCGCGTCCGCGACCTCGCCCCCGTTCTGGAAGCGTTCTTCCGGCGTCTTCGCCATCAGCCGGTCCAGCAGCGGCTGGATCGGCACCAGATGCGGCGACAACTTCGGCACCGGCTCGGTGATGTGCATGATGCCGACCGCCAGCGGATCATCGGCCTGGTAGGGCACGCGGCCCATCAGCATTTCGTACAGCACGCAGCCGAGTGAATAGAGGTCGGCGCGACCGTCGAGCGGACGCCCGCGCGCCTGCTCCGGGCTCATGTAGTGCGGCGTGCCGATGACGGCACCGGTACGGGTCATGCGCGTCGCCGAATCGTTGGCGCGGGCGATGCCGAAATCGGTCAGTGCCGACGAGCCGTCGTCGCGCATCAGGATGTTGTCGGGCTTCACGTCGCGATGCACGAAGCCCTTGCTGTGCGCATAGCCGAGCGCGGTCGCGATCTCGCGCACGACGCGGAGCACGTGGGTCGGGTCGTCCGGCTTGCCGTCTTCATGGTGCGCCGATCCGCCGGAGACGAACTCCATCGCGATGTAGTGGATGTCGCCGTGCTTGCCGACATCGTGCACGCCGACGACGTGACGATGATGCAGCTTCGCGGCGATGCGGGCCTCGCGCAGGAAGCGCTCGCCGAAATTCGGGTCGACCATCAGGGCCGGCGACATGATCTTCAGCGCCACTTCGCGATCGACCGACTCCTGGAGCGCCAGATAGACCGTGGCCATGCCACCGCGGCCGAGCTGCTTCAGGATTTTGTATCCGGGGATGTCGATCACGGCGCCGAGGTCAAGTCACGATTGATCGGCAGCATAACACTCAGCGTGCGCGCAAGGCCTCGGTCACCGGGATGCGCGCGGCATGCAGGGCGGGCGCCAGACCACCGACGAAGCCGATGCCAAGCGCCCAGCTCAGGCCCTTGAACAACAGGTCCGGGGTGACCGCGAAATCGAACGCGATCTGGGTGAAACCGCTGCCCAGCGTCGAGACCGTGTAGCCATTGAACAAGACCGCGGCGATGCCGGCGCCGAGCAGACCGCCGGCCAGCGCCAGCAGCAGGGACTCGGCCATCACCGACGCGAGCACCGGCAGTCGTCCGAAGCCGAGTGCACGCAAGGTGCCGATCTCCGCGGTCCGCGTCGACACCGCCGAGTACATGGTGTTGATCGCGCCGAACATCGCCCCCAACGCCATCACGATGCCGACCAGGGTCGTGACCACGCCGATCTGGCGCGTCAATCCGGCCGACTGCGAACGGAAGTATTCGCCTTCGCGCTGCACTTCGACATTGAGCTGTGGATCGCTGGTCAGCCGCGCCTTGACCGCATCGAAGGAATCGGCATTGGCGAGCTTCAGCAGCACGCTGGACACGCCGTTGCGCCGGAACACGCCCTGCACGGTTTCAAGATCGGCCCACAGTTCGGAGTCATGCGCATCGCCACTGGCGAACACGCCGACCACGCGCCAGTCGGTGCCGCGAAAGCGCAGCATCGAGCCCGGGTCGAGATTCGCGAACTGGCTGCGTGCGCCGCTGCCGACGATGATCTCGCGCAGGCCGGGGCGGAACATGCGGCCTTCGACCAGACGCAGTTCCGGTCGCAACGCCAGCCCGCTCGGCTCGACGCCGCGCAGCGACACGTTGGCGCCGCTGCTTTGTCCCGGGCGCATCACTTCGGTGATGACGACGACCTCGCCCGACGCCGCCGGCAAGGACGACGGCAGCCGCGCCACGCCGGGGTCCTGACGGACCAGGGTGCTGGAGGCGCGATCGAGGAAACTCGACAACTCCACCGTCGAACCGCCGCGCAGCACAACCACGCGATCCGGCGCACCGGTGTCCTCCAGCGTGCGCGACAATCCGCGCGACATCGCCAGCATCGCCACCAGCACGGCGACGACGCCGGCGATGCCGATCACGATCACCAGCGACGCGCCAAGCCGCGAGGGAATGCTGCGCAGGTTCAGCAGCACGATTTCGCGGGTTTGCGACAGGACGCCCATCTCAGCGCCCCGCCAGTGCGTCGACGACTTTCAGGTGCATCGCCCGCCAGGCCGGCGGCAAGCCGACCACGACCGCCAGCGCGACCGCGGTCGCGGCCGCAATCCACAGCACCCGCGCATCGATCCGCGCCGGGTAGTCGGCCGGCAGGCTCGCGGTCACCACGTAGGCCAGGCCAATCCCGAGCGCGGCGCCGGTGACGCACAGGGCCAGCGCCTCGGCCAGCACCAGGCCGAGCACGCTGCGATCAGTGAAGCCGAGGCACTTCAGCACGCCAAACTCGGGCACGCGCTCGCGCACCGATTGATTCATGATGAAACCGGTCAGGATCAGGATCGAGAAGAACGCGGCACCGAGAATCGCGTTGATGATGAAGGCGATGTCGCCGATCTGGCGCAGGAAGCCGATCTGGAACTCCTGCTCGCTCTGGGTCTTGGTCTCGTCCGGCGAGTTCGCGAACTGCGCGTCGATCCGCGCGGCCACCGTGTCGACCGCGCCCGGATCACTCAATCGGACCACGAACACGCCGGCCAGGCCGGCTGCGCCGGCCACGCGCGATTCGTCGAAGTGGGCGAAATTCAGGTACATGATGCTGGTGCGCTTCTGCCATTGCTCGTCGCGGCCATCGAAGATGCCGACCAGCTTCCATTCCCAGGCGTTGCCGCCGTCGCGCTTCTGCCAGATGAACGAATTCAGCGGAATGGTGTCGCCGACCTTCCAGCCGTACTTCTCGGCCAGCAAGCGCCCGGCAATGGCACCGTTGCGGGTGGCGACGAAGTCACGCTTGGCGTCGGCATCGAGCTGCCATTCCGGATAGGTGTCGTACAGCCGCGCCGGATCGACCGCGAACTGGGCGAAGAAATTGCGCGGGTCCTGGTAGACACCGCCGAAGAACTGCGACCAGCCGACCCGCTTCACGCCCGGCACGGCCTCGATGCGCGGCAGCAGGCGCAGGGGCAGCGGTTGGGTGAAGCTGGTGCGCGCCTGGGTGATCAGTCGATCGACACCGAGGAACTCGGCGCCGCCCTCGACCAGCGAATTGATCGCTTGCCCGAGTCCGAGCAGCAGGAATGCCGCCATCAGTGACAGCAGGGCCAGCAGGGTGCGCCATTTCTTGCGAAACAGCGCACCGAGGACGAGGGGGAGATATTTCATGCGCGCCTCAATGCACCGCCTCGTCCACCAGCACGCCCTTGTCGAGGTGCACGGTGCGGGTCGCGTATTCGGCAGCCTTCGGGTCATGCGTGACCATGACGATGGTCTTGCCATGGTCGCGGTTCAGCGACTGCAGCAGACGCAGGACTTCGTCGGCGGTCTTGCGGTCGAGATCGCCGGTCGGCTCGTCGCAGATCAGGATGCGCGGGTCCGACACCAGCGCGCGAGCGATGGCGACACGCTGCTGCTGGCCACCGGACAATTCGTTCGGCTTGTGCGCGGCGCGATCGGACAGTCCCACCAGTTCCAGCGCGACCTGCGCGCGCTGGGCGCGTTCGCGCGCGCTCATGTCGGCCAGCAGCAAGGGCAACTCGACATTGCGTTGCGCACTGAGCACCGGCATCAGGTTGTAACTCTGGAAGATGAAGCCGACCGTGTTGGCACGCCATGCCGCCAGCGCCGCGCCGGACAGTGCATCGACCCGCTCGCCGTCGATCTTCAGCGAGCCATCGGTGAGCGTGTCGAGGCCGCCGATCAGGTTCAGCAGCGTGGTCTTGCCGGACCCGGACGGGCCCATCAATGCCACGAAATCACCGGCGGGGATGTCCAGGTCGATGCCGTGCAGCACTTCGATGCGCTGCTTGCCGCGTTCGTAGACCTTGGTCAGGCCGCGGATTTCGATCAGGGCCGGCATGGCTCAGGATTTCTTGGTGGTGACGCGAGCACCGTCGCGCAGCGCCTCGAACGGCCCGAGCACGATCTGCTCGCCGCCCTTCAAGCCCTGGGTCACCAGCTGGTCGGCATCGCGCTTTTCGCCGAGCACGACCGGCACCCGCTTCGCCTTGCCTTCGGCGGTCACCATGAACACGGCCACGTCCTTGTCCTTGCCGTCGATGGCGCGCGTCGGCACCCACACGCCCTCGCGCTTCGGCGCGCCCGGCTTGCGTTCTTCGAGGAAGGACACGCGCACACCCATGTCCGGGACGATGCGCGCATCTTTCGATCCGAGCGCGATGCGCACCTTCACCGTCGCCTTGGTGCGGTCGGCGGCGGGGATGATCGCGATCACCGAGGCCGGGATGTTCCAGTCCGGGTAGGCATTGAGCACGGCATTGACCGGCTGCCGGGCATTGACGCGATTGATGTAGGCCTCGTTCACGTCGACCTGCACTTCCAGTGAATCCATGTCGACGATGGTGCCGATGCCGGTGCGGGTGAAGCCGCCACCGGCCGAGATCGGCGAGATCATCTCGCCCGGCTGCGCGGCCTTGACCGTGACCACGCCGGCGAAGGGCGCCCGCACGACCATGTTGGCGAGCTGGTTGCGTGTCGCTTCGAGCTGGCGTTCGGCCACCGGCACCTGCGCCTGCGCATTCGCGAGCCGCGCTCGCAAGGCATCGACCTGGGTGCGCGCGGCGTCCAGCGCCTGCTGCGAGCTGAGCTTGCGCGCCGCCATGTCCTGCTGGCGCGCCAGTTCGCGCTCGGCATCGGCCAGCGTGGCGCGAATCTCGCCCGTGGCAGTCTTCGCCGCGGCAAGGCGCGCCAGCGCCAGGCCTTCATCGGTCTTGGCTTCGGTGTCGTCGAGATAGGCAACGATCTCGTCGGCCTCGACCTTCTGGCCTTCCTCGATCAGCACTTCGCGCACCTTGCCGGTGACCTTGGAAGACACCGTGGCTTGGCGCCGCGCGGTGACATAACCCGAGGCATCGAGCACGGAGGTGTTCTCGTCGCTGGCGACGGCCCGTGCTTCGGCCGTTTCGACCGGCACCGGGCGCCCGCCGGAAATCGCCACCCAGGCACCGATCGCGACCACCGGCATCAACACGAACCAGGGCCAGCGGCGACGTTTCGGCGCCGCGCTCTTGCGATCGATACGAAGCTGCGCGATCAGCGCTTCCTGACGGTCCATGCATTCACTCCAAGATATTGCCGCGATTCTGACAGCGCAGCTTGCCTTCCGGACGTGACGAACCGAAGTGACAGCCGTCATCGGCGCGTTGTGTAATCGGTGCTTCGCTCCCGCCACCCTTGCCCACCGATGAATCCCGCGCATCCCTTCCCCGCACCCGCACCAACCGACATCGCCATCGTCGGCACGCGTCAGCGCTTCCCGGTCCACCGCATCTACTGCATCGGCCGCAACTACGAGGAACACGCACGCGAAATGAATGCGACGGTGTCGCTGGATGCCCCGGTGTTCTTCATGAAGCCGGCCGATGCCATCGTGACCGACGACGCCGACGTGCCTTATCCGTCGGCGACGACTGATCTGCATCACGAGATCGAACTCGTGGTCGCGCTGCAGTCCGGCGGCCGCGACCTCGATGCCGCGACGGCGCAGGCCGCGATCTTCGGCTATGCGGTCGGCCTCGATCTCACCCGTCGCGACCTGCAGGCCAGGGCCAAGGCCAAGGCCCTGCCCTGGGACACCGCCAAGGGCTTCGATGCCTCGGCCCCGATCGGCGCGATCACCCCCGTCGCGCATTGCGGACATCCCGCCAGCGGCGAACTGCGTCTCGACGTCAACGGCCAGACGCGCCAGCGCGCCGACGTCGCGACGATGGTGATGAAAGTCGCGGACATCATCGCAGCGCTGTCGGTCTACTATGCTTTGCGCGCCGGCGACCTGATCTATACCGGCACGCCGGCCGGCGTCGCGGCCCTGCATCGCGGCGACGCCTTCGTCGCCAGTTTCCCCGGCCTCGCCGATCTGCGCGGCCGCATCGTCTGAACCCCGTCAAGGAGATTCGAAGCATGGGCATGATCTCGGAATTCAAGGCCTTCGCGATGCGCGGCAATGTCGTCGACATGGCCGTGGGTGTGGTCATCGGCGCGGCCTTCGGCAAGATCGTCAGCGCCATGGTCGACAAGATGATCATGCCGATCGTCGGCTACATGACCTCGGGCCAGAACTTCTCGGAGATGGCCTGGAAGCTCGGTGCGAACCCCGACGGCACGCCCATGGTCAGCATCGGCTACGGTGCCTTTCTGCAGTCGATGCTCGACTTCGTCATCGTTGCCTTCGTGCTGTTCCTGGTCATCAAGGGCATGAACAAGCTCAAGAAGGCCGAGGAAGCGGCACCGGCTGCGCCGCCGGCGCCGACCGAGCAGGAAAAGCTGCTGGCCGAGATTCGCGACCTGCTCAAGCAGCGCTGAATCACCCGGCTCGCACGCTGCGGTTGGCCGAACATCCGGGCTGACCGCGGGTAGCAGGCACGGCGATGCTGTAGAATCCCGCTGCTGAGTTCACAATTGTCCACATTGACCTGATTGGGGAGAATCACCGGTGCTGCGGAAACATGTCGTTCTTTCCCTGTTGGGCTTGTTGGCCGGCACGTCGGTCCTGGCGTCGACCAATCCGGCTACCCAGGTCGATGCCGCCAAGTTGTCGGCGAGTCCGGCGCAGACACTGCCGATCAGTGCGGGCATGGATCGCGCCAGTACGCTCGGCGGCAAATTGAGCATCAGTTGGAATGACGACCTGCTGCATGATCTCGGCCTCAATCGCGTCGGTGCGCAATTCGGCAAGGTGAATCAGGATCGCGCCCTGCGTCATTTCGAACTCGGCGCAGACAGCGCGCTCGCGGTGGACGCCGTCGACCTGAACGTGCGCGGCCTGGCCGGCGGCAGCGGCCATCTGCTGGCGACCGAAGAATTCATGGCGGGCGGCAAACGCATCGAATGGCGAAACGCGCGCATGGTCGTGCGCCCCGGCGAGGCTCCCCGCATCGACCTCGTCAGCCGCGATGGCGAGACGCTGTTCTACGTCGATCGCATCATGTACGAGTTTCTCGATCAGGGCCGCATCTTCAGCATCCGCAGCGCCGATCTGCACGTATCCGCGCTACTGGCGAAGAAGATGCAGAATGCCGATGCCGCCGACCAGGCGGTGGCCGAATTCAAGTTGCAGGCACCGGTCCGGAATTGGGTCGCCGCCAAGGCCATTCGCGCTTCCGGCGCCCCGTATTGGCCGGGCATGGCGGTGACCGACCAGGGCCCGAGTACGCCAGCGGGCGCGACCTGGCAGGCCGACGTGTTCATGAAAGTCTTTTCGGCGTCCTACATGCGCTGCGGTACCTGCGATGCAAACAACCTCAACTGCAGCGCAGGCGGCTGCGACGGCCCGGTGAACGCTGGTCTCGGCAAGGTCGTGTTCGCCCCCAGCTCGACCCTGACCAACAACCGCAATCGCGGCAACAGTCTGGTGACCGTGAACCGCATGGACGGCACGCCGGATCCGCTGGGCACCAGCAAAGCCGCTTACGGCGCCGATGTGCCCTGGTATGGCAAGTTCACATCGGCACCAAACAACGCGAACTACAACTATCCGTATCAGGGCCACGACCAGCATCCGAACCTGATCTGGAGCCTGTACCGGCGCGAAGTCGATGGCCGCATCACCCAGATCGGCCGTTCCGGCATGAAGCATGCGTTCCTCACTACCAATAGCACCGCAAGCAATCCGTCCGATAATTGCGGCACGGAAAATGGCAACCATGTGCTCGGTCGCGCCTGCCAGGACACCTATGGCACCGGCAACAACGACGCGACGTCCGATCTCGGTCCAACCCGCGAACTGATGCCCGCGTTCGGTATCTGGGGCCGCTGCGGATCGGTGTTCGATTCAAATTGCGATGGCGTTGAAGTTGCGCCGTCTGGCAGCTTCAGCAATCGCATGCTGGTCGATGAAACCGACCTGCCGGCGGTGGCCAGCGGCGTCAGCTACCTGTTCGAATCTTGGTACATCGTGCGTGACGACATCGACATCTACAACACCATGGCCACCCGTGGCGTGGTGCCAAGCTGGAGCGGCAGCAGCTGGAGCATCAGCAACGCCACTCAGGATTCCCCGGACGCGTATGCCCTGGGTTCGGCCATCGATCGTTGGGTCCCCGCCAACTCAATCACGCCCTCGGCCGTCAACCAGGAACTCAATGTCGCGCGCAGCGTGATCGCGGGGACCACGCCGGGCGAGTCGATCTACGAAGGCGGTCACGCCAAGGTCGCGGTCAAGGTGACCGATCTCGGCGACGGGCATTGGCGCTACGACTACGTGGTGATGAATTTCGACTATGCGCGCTCCGCGACCACGGGCGTCGAGTCGACGCATACGCTGCGCGTCCTGCGCAACCACGGCTTCAAGTCGTTCTCGGTGCAGAGAGATGCCAATGCCACTATCTCCAATGTGGAATACGCCGACGGCGACTCCGTTCGCGCGGACTGGGCACTGGTCGACGACGGCAACCGCCTCACCTGGAGCGCACCGAATGACGCCGCGAGCCTCGACTGGGGCGTGATGACCCGCTTCAGCTTCGTTGCCGACGCTCCGCCTCGTAGTGCCCAAGTGACCCTGGATGTCACCGAACCGGGAGTGCCGCCTTACGGCATCCGCAACTTCGCCGTCGGCGCGCCCGGATTGCTCTTCGAGGATGGACTCGAGTGATCTTCGGACAATGAGTCACGTCAGGTTTGGGTGGTGAGACTTACCCTCCCTTCGGTGCTGGCTCTGTCGCTTTCGGCCGTGGTGGCCGGCGTCTGCCACCTCGGCGTCGCTCGCCGGCACCGACTTCACGCCTCATGGGACGCAGCCCGGACTTCAATCCGTGCTGCAATCCTCGGGCGATTGTTATGGCTGCCATGCGGGCTTTTTCGGCGACCAGAAGCGCTTCATGCCGCACAGCACCTGGTCGGGCTCGATGATGGCCCATGCCGGTCGCGATCCCTTGTTCTGGGCCGCACTCGACGTGGCCAATCGCGATATTCCCGGTGTCGGCGACTACTGCCTCCGCTGCCACGCGCCGGAAGGATGGTTCGGTGGCCGCGTGGCCAAGAGCGTGACCGGCACGCCGCTGGATGGCGCGAATGGCTGTCTGCTCACCGGCGATCACGACGACCCGGACTATGGCGGCAACGACTTCGCGGGCGTCGGCTGCCACCTCTGCCACCGTCAGCAGGACACTGGCGCATTGCCTCCCGGTGTCCGCCACGACAGCGGCCAGCTGTTCATTGACGACGGCGACTGCAATGGCGAAGGCGAGCCCTGCCGCATCGGTCCCTATCGCTATCCCGAGGCGGGCATCGTCGCGCCCCCGCACGCCAACGCCTACTCTGCCTTCGTGAAGCGCGGAGAATTCTGCGGCAGCTGCCACGACGTGACATCGCCGATCACCAGCGCGGGTCCGGCACGCACCCTGATCGACGCGACCGGGAACGACACCGGCATCCCGTTTCCGATCGAGCGCACCGCGAGCGAATGGTCGTTCAGCGATTTCGGCGACACGCTCTTCGTGGACGGCTTCGCAGAAAGCGAGCCGGCGGGCGATGTCGCACGATTCGGCCAGACCTGCCAGTCCTGCCACATGCCGCAAAGTACCGACCCCGACACGATGGCCTGCCAGCAGAACAACGAAGGCAGCCGTACCGGTCGCCTGGGCCGGCATGACCTGGTCGGTGCAAACGCGTGGGTGCTGGGCCTGATCCGAGACCTCTACGGCGGCGTCGCCGGTTTGTCGCGAGAGGTCGAGATCGATCAGGCGATCGCGCGCACGCTGGACCTGCTGACCCAGCACAGCGCCCAGCTCGACGTCACGCTGGACCCCTTCGCCGGCCCGGGCAACACGCTCACCGCACACGTGCGCGTGACCAACAAGACCGGCCACAAGCTGCCCACGGGGTATTCCGAAGGTCGCCGGATGTGGCTGAACGTGCAGGCGCGCGACGGCAACGGCGCGCTCCTCTTCGAGAGCGGCGCCTACGATGCGAGCACCGGTACCCTGACCGAGGATGCGCAAGCGCGGGTCTACGAAGTCCAGCAAGGGATCTGGAACGCCGCCACCAGCCATTGCGATATCCGCGACGACAGCGCGCGCAAGATGTTCCATTTCGCGCTCAACAACTGCATCGCCAAGGACAATCGCATTCCGCCGCGCGGCTTTCGTGGCGGCAACGATCCGGAATTGAAACCCGTGGCGCATGTCTATCCCGAAACCAGCCCGGGATCCGGCCGCCTGGTGAACTACGACGACGCCACCTGGGTGATTCCGATCGCGCCGGGTACGGTCCTGCCGATCAGCGTCGAGGTGCGACTGCAGCATCAGGTCGCCAGTCGCGAATACATCGAGTTCCTCAACAACGAAGCGATCGAACATGCCATCCCGAGCGAGAACCTGATGTGCCAGTCGGCGCGTCCGCCCCTCGCCACCGGGCCGCGCACGCAGACCCGAGCGCAGTTCATGTTCGACCTCTGGACGGACAACGGGCGCTCGCCGCCCGTGGTGATGGCTTACCGCATCGCCACGACGCCCTGAGTGACGAACCGGGTACGGGGCATGACCAATGCCCCGCAGCAAGGGGATGGGGCTCTGGCAGAATCGTCGGATTGCCCAATGGAGAATCGCGATGCGCCTGCTGCCCACCTGTTTCCTGATCGGTGCCGGATTCGTGCAGGCACAAATGCCGGTCGCGCCGTCGCCGATCGCGGAGTCCGCGATCACCACCGCGACGCGATTGCGCGATGACGCCCTCGCCGGCAGCGGTGCCTACGCGATCGTCGAATCCCTGACCACCGAAGTCGGTGCACGCATGGCCGGCAGCGAAGCCGACGCCCGCGCAGTGCGCTGGGCCGAGGCGCGATTCAAGACCCTCGGTTTCGACCGCGTGACACTGCAGCCGGTCAATATTCCGGTCTGGCGCCGCGGCCGCGAACATGCGGAAGTGGTCTCGCCCGCGCCGCAGAAACTTGCACTGCTGGCCCTGGGCTGGTCATCAGGCACGCCGAAAGGCGGCATCGAAGCCGAGATCGTGCGTTTCGCGAACATCGACGCGCTCAAGGCCGCACCCGATTCGGCGGTCAAGGGCCGGATCGTGTACGTGTCGCAGAAGATGCAGCGCCGCCGCGACGGCGGTGGCTACGGCGTGGCCGTCGGCGCGCGCGCGCAGGCCGCCGAGATCGGTGGCCGCAAGGGCGCGGTCGCGGCACTGATCCGCTCGATCGGCACCGACAGCGACCGTTTTCCGCATACCGGCGGTGGCGTCTGGTTCGGCCAGATCGCACTCGACCCGGAACTGCGCAAGCGTGCGATCACCCTGTCCGATGGCAGCCTCATCGCCACGACCCTGGTGCCGGCGGCAGCACTCAGCGGACCGGACGCGGACCAGCTCGACCGCTTGGTCGCGCTCGGCCAACCGGTGCGCATCAAGCTGGAGCTCGATGTCGGCTACGTCGGCGAATACAAGGGTCACAACGTCATCGGCGACGTGCTGGGACGCGAGCGTCCGGACGAAATCGTGCTGATCGGCGGCCATCTCGATTCCTGGGACCCGGGCACCGGCGCGATCGACGATGGCGCCGGCATCGCCATCACCATGGCGGCCGGTGCCGCGATCGCGAAGTTGCCGGAACGGCCGCGCCGCACGGTGCGCGTGGTCGCCTTCGCGGACGAGGAACAGGGCCTGTTCGGTGGCCAGGCCTATGCCAAGGCGAATCCGGATGCGGCCATGACCCATGTCGCGATCGCCGAATCGGACTTCGGCGCCGGACTGATCTATCGCTTCGACTCGAACGTCGCTGCGGAGGCTCTGCCCACCGTCAATGCGATCGGCAGCGTGCTGTATCCGCTCGACATCGAACGTGGCGGCAACGACGCGCGCGTCGGCAGCGACATCGGGCCGATCCAGAAGCTCGGCGTGCCCGCCTTCTCGCTGGGCCAGGACGGCATCGACTATTTCGACTACCACCACACCGCCAACGACACGCTCGACAAGATCGACGCCAAGAAGCTCGACCAGAACGTCGCTGCCTACGCCGCATTCGCTTATCTCGCCGCGGAAGCCGAGCACAAGATCGCCGCACCCAAACAGCCCTGATGCGTCCTGTAGGAGGCCCATTCGTGGGCCTCCTACACCAACGTCAGTACATCATCCCGGTTTCCAGTCGCGCGGCATCGCTCATCATCGACTGGTTCCACGGCGGATCGAACACGAGGTCGACATCGGCCTCGTCGATGGCCGGCAGCAATTCGAGCTTGCTGCGCACATCCTCGACCAGAATGTCGCCCATGCCGCAGCCGGGCGCGGTCAGCGTCATCTGCACTTCGGCGCGACGCTTGCCGTCCTCGTTCTTGCGGATCTCGCAGCGATAGACCAGGCCGAGTTCGACGATGTTGATCGGGATTTCCGGATCGAAGCAGGTGCGCAACTGCGTCCACACCGCCTGTTCGATTTCGTCGTCGCTGGCGTTGTCGGGCAGTTCCGGCAGCGGCATCGGCTCCTTGCCGATCGCGTCCGCGTCTTCGTTGCGGATGCGGAACAGATTGCCTTCGACGAAGACGGTGAAGCTGCCGCCCAGGGCCTGGGTGATATAGCCGGTCTGGCCCGCAGGCAGATTCACGAGGTCGCCCGAGGGCACCATGATGGCGGCGCAGTCGCGCTCGAAGCGGACCGGTTCACTGGTTTGCGAATAACGGGACATGGCGATTCGGAGTAGGTTCGATTGAAATTGTACCGAATCGGTCCGGTTTTGGCGTGCACGCACGCCGGTGCCGTTGCAACGCCATGTCACAATGCCGAATGCCGTCCCTGCCCGCTCGTCTCATCCACTTGTTGATGCTGTTCCTGCTGCCGCTGTGTGCCGGTGCCGTGTGGTCGGTGGCATCGCAGTTGCTGCATCGTGACCTGCCCTGGGCGGCGCTGGCGATGCCGCTGGTGCTGCTGCTGATGCGCGGCCAGCTGGGCTTCCTGCCGCCATGGTTGCGGGTGCTGTTGCATGGGTTGGCGGCCACCGCCGGCATCGCCTATGCGCAGGCCTTGATCACCGGCGTGCGCGTGGCCATGCAGTTCGGTTACGGCCCGATCGAAACGCTGCAGACGATGGGTGCGGCGATGACCTGGGAACTGGTCTGCCTGCGCAGCGGTGCGATCGATGCCCTGGCCGCAGCCGTTGCGGTCACGCTGGCGATGTGGATCGGCTACGCCGGGCAATCGTCGCCGACCGGCGTCACACCGCGATCGGGGCCTTGATCGCCGGGTGCGACTGGTAATCCGCGATGACGATGTCCTCGAAACGGAAACCGTCGATCGATCGCACGTCGGGATTCAGTTGCAGGGCCGGCAAGGGCAGCGGCGCGCGTGTCTGTTGCAGCCGCGCCTGTTCGAGATGGTTCGAATACAGGTGGGCGTCGCCGAGCGTGTGCACGAAGTCGCCGACGCCGAGGTCGCAGACCTGCGCGACCATATGCGTCAGCAGTGCATAACTCGCGATGTTGAACGGCACGCCGAGGAAGATGTCGGCGCTGCGCTGATACAGCTGGCACGACAGCTTGCCGTTCGCGACATAGAACTGGAACAGTGCATGGCAAGGTGCGAGCGCCATTTGCGGGATCTCGGCGACATTCCAGGCGCTGACGATCAGCCGCCGCGAATCGGGGTCGCGCTTGATGCGCTCGATCACCTCGGCGACCTGGTCGATCACGCGGCCGTCGGGCGTCGCCCAGCGCCGCCACTGCTTGCCGTACACCGGGCCGAGGTCGCCGTTCGCATCGGCCCACTCGTCCCAGATCGTCACCCCGTGTTCGCGCAGATAGCCGATGTTGGTCTCGCCTTTCAGGAACCACAGCAGCTCGTGGACGATCGAGCGCAGATGCAACTTCTTGGTGGTGACCAGCGGGAAGCCGGCCTGGAGGTCGAAGCGCATCTGGTAACCGAAGACGCTGCGCGTGCCGGTCCCGGTGCGGTCGTTCTTGTCGGCGCCCTGATCAAGCACATGCCGCAACAGGTCGAGATAGGCCTGCATCACGCGCTCCGGCGGCGATAGGCGAGCACCAGCAACACCACGCCCAACGCGATCAGGGGCAACGACAGCAACTGGCCGGTGGTCATCCAGTCGAAAGCGACATAACCCATCTGCACGTCCGGTTCGCGCACGAATTCGACCAGGAAACGACCGAGCCCGTAGATCAGCGCAAACACGCCGCTGGCGGCATAACGTGGCCGCTCGCGTCGCGTGAACCACAACAACACGCCGCCCAGCACGACGCCTTCGAGCACGGCCTGGTAGAGCTGCGAGGGATGCCGCATCTCGTGGTTCAGCAGGCCCTGCGCAGCCTGCACTTTGATTTCTTCGATCGACAGGCCGAGCTGCCCGATCGCCTTCGGAAAGATCACGCCCCAGGGCAGGTCGGTGTGGCGGCCCCACAATTCGCCGCCAATCCAGTTGCCGATGCGGCCGAAGCCCAGTCCGAACGGCACCAGCGGCGCGATGAAGTCGATGGTGTCGAAGGCATGCCGCTGGTGCCGCCACGACCAGAATGCAAGTGCTGCCATCACCCCGACGAGCCCGCCGTGGAAGGACATGCCGCCTTCCCAGACGCGGAACAGCGACAGCGGATCGGCCGCGAGTTCGGCACGCCCGTACACGACCATGTAGCCGATGCGGCCGCCGATGATGACGCCGAGCATGCCTTCGAAGATCAGGTCCGAAAACTGCTGCTCGCTGATGCCGAAACGCCCTGCACGCACGCGACCGCGGCCGATCCACCACGCCGCGGCCAATCCGCACAGGTACATGATGCCGTACCAGTGGATCGCCAGCGGCCCGATGCGGAGCAGGATCGGATCGATGTCATGGACGTAGGGCATGCAGTTCCTTGATCACGACGGCAGCACGCGGCAAACGTAGCCTTTCAGGTAGTCGGTTTCCGGGATGGCCGGATGCACCGGATGACAGGCCGACTGCTGCAGGCTCATCAGGACCTGCACGCTGCGATCGAGATGGCGCGCGCCCTGGTTGATCGCATCGAGCAGCACGCTGCGCGGCAGATGATGCGAGCAGGAGCAGGCGATCAGCAACCCGTCGCGGGACAACAACTGCATCGCCATCTCGTTGATGCGGCGATAGGCGAGACGTCCCTCGGCGAAGTCCTTCTTGCGCTTGATGAAGGCCGGCGGATCGACGATCACGACATCGAAGCGTTCGCGTTGCTGGCGCAGTTCCTTCAACAGGTCGAAGGCATCGCCCTGCATCGTCCTGACCTTGTCGGCGAGGCCGTTGTCGTGCGCGGCGCGGTTCACCACCGCCAGCGCAGTAGCGGAGGCATCGACGCAGACCACTTCGCTCGCACCCGCCGCCGCGGCACGCAATCCCCAGCCGCCGCCATACGAGAACACGTCGAGCACGCGCTTGCCTTTCACGAGTTTCGGCAGCCGATCGCGGTTGTCGCGCTGGTCGTAGAACCAGCCGGTCTTCTGGCTGTCGCGCGGATCGATGCGAAAACGCACACCGCCTTCGATGACGTCGAGAAACTCAGGCCACTCGCCGATCGCGCATTCGTCGTATTCGGGCAGGGCTTCGAGCTTGCGCACCGAACCGGCATTCTTCCAGATGAATGCCCGCGGCTTGAACACCTTGGCGACCGCCTCGACCACCCAATCCTTCATCCGCTCCATGCCGAGCGTGCCGATCTGGCCGACCAGCACGTCACCGAAACGATCGATCACGAGTCCCGGGCAGGCCATCGGATTCGCCGAACACCAGTCGATAGTGCGGGCTGTCGTACAACTGTTCGCGCAGCGCCAGCGCCACGTTCAGGCGATGCACGAGCAAGGACTTGTCGAGCGGATGGTGGGCGCCGCGTTCGACCATGCGCGCGCAGATCAGCGCGTTCGGATTGATGTAGCCGAGCCCGAGCACACGCTCGGACGCATCGACGATCGCGACCTGCTCACCCGGCGTGAATTCGCCGAGCGGCGAACGCTTCACGTCGACCTCGTTCGAGAACACCCACGAATGCCCCTGGCGCAGACGCGCGTCCTCGCCGCGCTTCAGGAACAGGCCCGGCAGTTCGGCACCGTTCTCCTGCGCGGTGTCTTCGGTCGTCGTGGTCATTGGCCGCCATCCTGTTGCTCGCGCCGATCGGTCTTCTTCTGGCGCCTGCTCTTGGCGATCAGGTTCAGCGCTTCGACGCCGGCCGAGAAGGCCATGCCGAAATACAGGTAGCCGCGCGGGATATGGAATTCGAGCCCATCGGCGATCAAGGCGACACCGACCAGGATGATGAAGGCCAGCGCCAGCATCTTCACCGTCGGGTGCTTGTCGATGAAATTGCCGACCGGGTCCGAGGCCAGCATCATGACCAGCACCGCGGCGATGATCGCGGTGGCCATCACCGGGACGTTGTTGACCAGACCCACTGCGGTGATCACCGAATCGAGCGAAAAGACGATGTCGATGATGGCGATCTGCGCGATCACGTAGCCGAACGCGGCCGAGGCGCGCCCGCTCGGACCATCGCCATCGTCGCCCTCGACCGATTCGTGGATCTCCATCGTGCCCTTGACCAGCAGGAACAGGCCGCCGCCGATCAGCACCAGGTCGCGTACCGAAATGTCCTGGCCCATCGCGCTGAACAGCGGCGTGGTCATGCGTGCCAGCCAGGCCAGCGACATCAGCAGGCCGATGCGGGTGACGCAGGCCAGCGCCAGACCGAACTTGCGTGCCTCGGACCGGCGCTCGGGCGGCAGGCGGCTGACCGCGATCGAGATGAACACGAGATTGTCGACGCCAAGCACGATCTCGAGCGTCGCCAGCATCAACAGCGACAACAGGCCTTCGGGGGTGAACAGGACTTCCATCGATTCAGATCCAGCGCGGTGCGAGCAGACACGCCCAGACCGCAATCACGTTCAGCATGGTGACGAACACGGCAGCGGAGCCCATGTCCTTGGCGCGACCGGCGAAGACCGCGAATTCGGGGCTGATCTTGTCGACGACCTGTTCGATCGCCGAGTTCAGCAATTCCGCCGACAGCACCAGCAGCAGCGAGCCGAACAGCAGCACGCGCTCCAGCGGCGACTGGCCGAGCAGGAAACTCAGCGGCGTCAACGGAATCATCAGGTAACACTCAAGCCGGAACGACGACTCGATCGTGAACGCGGTATGCAGCCCCTTGAGCGACCACTGCAGCGCCCGCCAGATCTTGCCCGGCCCGCGCGGAAACACACTCACTTCGTCGGCCATTCAGCACGCTCCGCGCGGCGATGCAGGCCGGCTGGGTGCATGCCCGAAACGGGCTTGCTGCGTGATCGACATTGTGGAATCCGCGAAAAATTCAACGCCTATCATGCCAAGGCCCAGTCCCCGCAACAAGTTGGCCCTGCCCCGGGCTTGCGATTTCCGGCACCGGCCCCACCGTGAACACGCGACCCAATGGAGATTCAGACCATGTTCGATGCGCAACGATTGCTCGGCCAATTGCTCGGGGACGCCCTCGGTGGCGGCTTCGGGCACCGCAAGAAGCACGGCGGTGGCCTGAGTTTCGGCACCAAGGCGCAACTGGGCCTGGGCGCCCTCGGCGTCGCGATGGCCGCCTACGAACACTTCAGCAGCCAGCGGACGCCCGCGGCCACCGCCGTTCCGACGTCGCCACCAGCGCCGCCCCAGGCCGCCCTGGCCGTGCCGCCACCGCCACCGGTCGCATTCAATCCGGCACAGCTGCCACCAGCACAGGCTGACGCCGTGCTGCTCGTGCAGGCGATGATCGCCGCCGCCGCGGCCGATGGCCGAGTCGATGCTAACGAGCGTGAACGGGTTCTGGCGCGCGCCGAAGCCGCCGGCGTCGATGCCGAGACCCGCGCGTTCCTCGAAGCGGAACTGGCGGTGCCGAAGACCGCCGACGCCATCGGCGCGATGACTCGCCCCGGCCGGACGCGCGACGCCTATGCCGCAGCCGCGCTGGCGATCGATCTCGATACCGAGGCCGAACGCCGATTCCTGAACACCCTGGGCAACGCGCTCGGCCTCGGGGATGACGAACGCATCGCGATTCACCAGCAGATCGAAGGTTGATGAGAGTCACAGAGGGCGAAGAGACGCGCCGAGGGCCCGGCTTCCCAAAGATCTTCCCCAAGGTCGGATCAAGCCAGCGTGGGAGCGGGCTCCGTCCCGCGATCTTCACTTCAACAAGGGCGTCGCCCACACCTTCGACTTGCCGCCAGAATTCTCGATGGCGGCCGGATATCGAGAGACGGCCTGGGAAGCGCACCTGAGGATCGCGTGACGTGGACGTCGTCGATGTCCCGGTCCATACCGTTTCACGTTGGAGACCCGGAACGAAATCCGAGCATCGACGCGAGCGGCACGCTCGGCTTGACGCCCAAATTTGCAACAAACTGTTGACAGCCCCCCCCCCAATGGAACGATTTCGGACCTACGAGTTGACCGACTGCAACCCACGAGGCCGCAATGCACGATTTTCGTTTCCTGCTGTTTATTGTCTCACTGACATTTTTCCTGCCGACACCGGCACCGGCACTGGCACTGGCGTTGAGAGAACCGACTCAACTCCCAACTGAGCAACTTCAAAGGTCACCCAGCACTAACGAAAAAATTTACTACACGCGCGATTGCATTACTGCAACGGTCTCAACTACCGACCCGTTGACTGGCGCACCGATCTCGCGAACAGAAGTGACGTGCTTCACAACGTTTTATTTTGATGAAGGCATTTGGCAAGTGCCTTGGCGCGTGCCGGGAGGGGAGATCGGCTACGCCTACCACATGTGTTCTCGTTTCGACTTGGACATGGACGGCCTGATCGATTGCTTCAAGGATGTCGTCGTGGGCGAGCCGAGTAGTGCCTATCCTCTGGGCGAATCCCGCGACTGGGGCCCGCGCCCCGATGGCAATGGCGGTTCGGACTTCCACGATGCAGTCGACATTTCTGCACCGGAAGGATCAATGGTTCGTTCTGCGCAGGAAGGGCGTGTCGGCGAAGTAGGAAACGACGCCCGCAACGGCAACTACATTCGCGTCAATCATGCCGACGGGTCGCAGACGGTTTATATACACCTCCGAGACGCTCCCATCGTCCGCGTCGGGCAATTGGTCATGGCCGGTACGCGCATTGGTGTTTCCGGCCAAACCGGCGCTGCGCGAGGCCCGCATCTTCACTTCACGATTTGGGGTGGTCAGGACGCTGCCAGCCGCTGCGAAGGCTGTTCCTATGATCCTGAAGCCGCATTCAACTGGGACTGCTGACACCATGAACCATCGATTCCGATTCATCGCTTTTTCGATTGCTGCAACATTCGGTGCGTCGCCTGCCCTAGCAGAGTTCCTGTTACCGCCAGTACAGCCCGACGAAGAACGCGTGCGCGTGGCGTCGATCATTGTCTCGGACCAGGGCAACGGCATCGCCTTGATCGGCGAGGATGACCGCGCCGAGGTGGTGGCCTTTGCACGCGGCCAACGCCAGCGAACGGTGGCCACCGTTCCCGGGCGGGCGGAGAGCGCGACGCTCCTGCACACGCAAACCGTGATGGCAATTCACTACAAGCCGAAAGGTGCGTTCTGGCCGCGGACGATGTTGATGAATGCCGACGGCAAGCGGATCGCCCTCGCCGACCGGCCGGCCGTCTACGGCGTGCTCGACTACGATCCGCGCAGCGGGACCGCAACGACGCTGGAGTCGGCGGGGGCAGTAGCAACCGAAGAATCGATGCAATTCGTCATCGCACTCGTCGATCACGACGGCGCTCGTTTGACCGAGACTCGCGCGTTCAAGCCAATCGAAGGCGGAGACATGCCCCACGCGCGCATCGCCGTCGATGCCAGTGCCGCCATCGTCTGCCTCGAACCTCAGGGATTGAGAAGCGGCCAGGCAACGTTGCTCGATGGTCAACGCCGCGAGCGGCGCGACCTCGATTTCGGCGTGCCCGTGAATGATTGCGCGATCGAAGGCGATGCCGTGTTCGGCTTGGCGAAATTCGATCAAGTGGTCGAATTAGATCGAACGGGCGATCATCGCGCTGCGGCAGACACGGTGTCACCCACGATGGGATTCCGTCAGTCGACACACGGCAACGTCATGTTGCGGCGAGGTCTGGCCGATGTGCCGAGCCGACGCCCGACCCAGCGCCCATTGCACGGCCGGCTCAGGCAACTGGAACCGCCGGTCCTTGACCCAAGCGGCAAGACCCTGTCCATGCACGGGCGAGTTCTGAACGAAATTCCTGCTGAAGCGGCGGGGGACATCGCAGTCAGGTTCAGTGCAGCAGACCGCTTTGGCGAGCAAGGCGTGCTGGTGTTTCTCGACTACTACGGCCTCGCGGTGAACATTTCTCCCTCGGGTGAAACGCAATGGTTCGAGTGGTCGGCCGACATCGCCTTCTCGCCATCATTGAAGTTCGCGGCGATTCGTCGTGGTCGCGAAGTCGACGTAGTCCTGGCCAACGAAATCCGCCTGAAACCAGACGAAGTCAGGGGTCGAATTTCCAAGCGCTGGACAGAAATGACACAGCCAGGACTTCGTTGAGCAATCGCGCCTGAAGGCGCTCCAACAGACAACATTTTGGCGGGCTTGCAGGGTGGCTTTGGTCGTCCTGCCGCGATCTTCACTTTAACAGTGGCGTCGCCAGCACCTTCGACTTGCCACCCAGTACCTGCTCGGTGGCTGCGATGAATTCCAGCGTCGACACCTTGCGCATCACCTTGAGGATGCGGGCCACGTCGTCGATGTCCTTCGCGTTCTTGGTGCGTGCGCGGATTTCGGCGTCGAGCTCGTGCAGCAGCACCACGGCGCGCGCCGTGACCTCGGCGGTGGAGCGATCGGTGCGCAGCGAACGGACGTCACGACCCCAGTCGCGCAGGCTCTGGTAGACCCGTTCGCGACGCACGTCGCTCATGCCACCGGCACGCCAGTTCAGCTCGACCGAATAGAATTCGGCCAGGCCTTCGGCGATCCAGTCGGAGCGATCCTCGCCGCTGATGCGCGTGACCACGTGGGTGAGTTCGTGGAACAGCGAACTGGTCCCGTTCTCGCTCACCAGCGGCCGCTGCGAATGGAAGAACAGCGAGTTCGGCGCCGACAGGCCGCCCCGCCACATCGGATCGCCCGCACCGACGATCAGCACCTTGCGCGGCGTACGCCCGAAGGCATGCTCGACTTCGGGCCAGACGAAATTGATCATCGTCAGCGCATCCATGCGGTCCAGCGCATCGCCTTTCGGCGCGGCGACGACGACCTCGGTCATGCCCGGCTTGTCATAGCGGGTGCCGACCTTGCCGGCGATGATCCAGCCGATCGGGCGGTCGAAGCTGCGCTCCGGATTGTCGATGACGAAGCGGTTGTTCGGCAGTCGCGGCCAGCCGGTGTCGACGTTGTTCCAGCCCGACGGCAACACGAAGCCAAGGTGGGTGACCGCCACCGTGTTCTTCTTCATCCGCGCGGTGACGAACGGGATCACCTTGTCGCCACGGAACAGGGCCCAGTCCGGCGTCATGCGCGCATCGAAATCGCCACTGTCGCGCTGGCGCGTGATGCGCACCCGATAGCTCAGGGTCGATCCGCCCGCGGCCGGCGTCCAGACCGCCTTGCCGGCACCCGCTGCTGCAAACTTGCCGCCGCTGACGGCGAAATCGCTGTAGCGCTTGGCATCGTAATCCAGCGCGAGCTGCGTGACCCGCTCGCTGCCCTTGCCGAGTGCGATGCGGATGCGCGCCTGGTCCTGCTTCGGCAGCAACTCGATCGTGTAGTCGAGCGCGAACGTCTTCGTCGCCGGCGTCTGCGTCGGCGGTGCCGGAAACGCCACCGACGCCGGGGCGAGCAACCGGCAGGGAAACGATTCGGATCATGCGCCTTCTCGCCGGAGTCAGGGCCGCGATTGTGACGCCCACAGCGCCGCAAACACAGCGAAGGCCGCCGAGACGTTCAGGCTCTCGACGGCACCGCTGCCGGGAATGCCGATGCGGCGATCGCAACGCGCGATCAGCGCATCGCTCATTCCGGCTTCTTCGGCGCCCATCACGAAGACCGCACGTTTCGGCAGCGGCACCGCGAACAGATCGTCGCCGCCGCGCACGACCGTGGCCAGCAGATCGAAGCGATGCCGATGCAGGATCGCGATCGCGGACTCGGCCGCATCGATGCCGATCAGCGGCACCGCTTCGGCGCCCCCTTCGGCCACACGACAGGCGGCGCCCGACAGGCCCAGACCGGCATCGCGTGGCACGATCAATCCGGCACAACCGAAATGCGCGGCACTGCGCAACATCGCGCCGAGATTGTGCGGGTTGCCCACCCCGTCCAGCCATGCGAACCAGGCCGGACGCTCCGGCGCGATCGCCGCAAGCGCGGTCTCCAGCGACAACAACGGCGCACGCAAGACTTCGAAGCAGACGCCTTCGTGATGCTGCGACTTCGTCAGCTTCTCCAGCTCCTCGCTCGGCAGCAGCCGATAACCGATGCGGTTCGCGACGCAGTGGGCGATCACCTCGCGCAATGCACCGAGCCGATCCTTCTCCAGATACACCTTGCGAATGGCCGCGCGCCGGCGCTGGAACACGGCCAGGCAGGCATGCAGGCCGAACACGCGCAGCTCGCTCTGGCGCTGCTCGCGACGCGGGTGCAGCGGGCGCGACTCACGATCGACATCACGTTCGTGCATCAGAAGCCTCCACCGGTCTTGAAACCACCACCACCGCGGAACCCGCCGCCGGTGCGAAAACCACCGCCACTACCGAATCCGCCGCCACTGCGGCCGCTGCCGAATCCACCGCCTCCGCCGCCGATTCGCGGCAGCCGCGTGATCGGCGGAATGCGCACCCGATGATGGCGATTCACTTCCTCCCAGGCGTCGTTGAAGACGACGGCGCCACGCAGCAGTCGATCCAGCACCGCACCGATGGCGAGGCCGCTCTCGAACTCGGAGTTGTCGCTGTCATAGGCCTTGGCGCGGAACCGCGCGCGCAACTGCTCGGCCTCGGCCAGCTGCTTGAGCAAGGTCGATTGCTGCGTTTCCAACGGACCGAGCTGTTCCGCGAGGCGGCCGGCTTCGGCGCGCAGGCTCGCGAGCGCGCTGACCATCGCATCGTCGCGCGGCGTCGCCGTGCCTCGTGCATCGTCGTGCAACTGGGTCAATTCCTCGCGACCGAGTTGTGCCGCGATGACGTTCAGGGCCTCGGTCGTGTACGGATCGGTGCCGGCGACCATCGCCGCCCGCTCGTCGAGCTGCTGCTGATGCGTCGCCTCCTCGGCCTCGATCTGCTGCTCGGCGGCCATCAGCGCGGCCTCCGCGACATCGAGCAAATCATCGAGCGCCGGCACGCCGGCCGCTGCCAGCGCCGCATCTTCCGCTGCCACCCGTCGTGATTGCGCATCGTTCAGCGCCGCTTCCTGCGCATCGGCATGCGCCGCAAGATGGTCGGCGAGCGCGAGCAGCATGCGGTAGTTGCGATGCGCACCGTCGTAACCGACCAGTCGCGCGACCCATTGGTCGAGCGTGCGTGTCATCGCGTTCGCGCTGTACTCGGGAAAGCCGAATCGGCGTTGCCACAGGTACATGAACAACTTGTCGCGCTCGTAGGGCGCGCGCTTCGTCTCGCGATCGGCCGCGGCCGTGGTCGCCTTGTCGCGCGCCTGCTTGGCCATGTGCGCAGCCTGCGCGCCTTGTGCCTGAAGGGCTTGGTAGTCGGCCGTCGCCGACAGTGCGGTACGCACGGCGATCGCTGCTTCATTCGCGCGCGCAGCCGCAGCGTCACGCTCGGCCAGGCGTTCGCCGCGCACCGCCTTCAACGCCTGCTGGCGGGTTTCGGAGGCCGCGATCGCGAGATTCACCGCGTCCAGCGCCTGTGCGCGCTGCGACAACAAGGCCAGCGCGCGCTGGTCGGCGGCATCGATGCCGCTCGCGACCTGGTTCGCCTGCAACAGGTCGAGGCGCAGCATCGCCAGCTCGCGCGTCTGCCCGGATTCTTGCGCACGGGTGGCATTGCGGCGCGCGGTCAGCGCATTCAAATCGTTCGCGAGTGCATGCGCCTGCGCACGCAGGGCGTCGATGCGCCCGTCCATGTCGCGGAGCACGGATTGTCCGGATTGCATCGCGCTCACCACTCCGTGATCGCGCCGCCGGCAACGGCGACGCGGTAATCGACATCGAACTCGCCGCGACGTTTCTCGCCGACCATGGCCTCGTCGATCAGTCCATTGTCGAGCTTGTCGGCCTTGACCTTGTCGTATTCGGACTGCGGCACGCGGATCGCGAAACGGGAAACGGTCTCGGTGCGCTGGGTTTCCTCGTTCGTGACCGGCAACGACAAAACCTGCCCGCCGGCATCGATCGCCTCGACGACAAGGTAGTAGTTCTTTCCGCCCGGCGCGTCCTCGTGATACCGCCAGACACCACTCTGCACGCCGTCGCGGTTGACGATGCGCAGGGTGTAGGCCAAGTCGACTTGGGCCATGGCCCGCTCGAACTCGGCCAGCGCAAGATGTGCTGAACCGACCTCCCCCGACGCCAGCGCTGCAGCGCTGCGCTCCTGCATCACTCGCATCTGCAGCGCCGCGCCCTCGCCGAGCGCGAGGCCGGCCAACTGCCGCGCAAGCTGATCGTATCGGTGCGCGCCCGTGGCCAAGGCATGGGCATCGGCAAGTCGATCTTCGACGCGCTCCAGGGTCGTGCGATGACGCTCGACCTCGTTGCGGTAGTCGGTCACCGCACGTCGCGCGGCATCGGCATCCTGCAAAGGCCGACTTCGAGACCACGTCCAGCGGCAATCCGGCGAGTCCCGCCCCGATCGTCGGGAAGTCGCGTTGCACCTCGGCTGCGATGACAGCGACGGGCGACGCGACCAAGCCGGGCGGCTCGGCCAGGTCGGAATTCAATCGAGCCGAAACCAGTCCCTGTCGTTCCTTGAGCGCATGCGCCACAGCGGACACTTCCAAGTATTGCTGCTGGAAGGATCGGTACTCGCGCGAATCCATCCACGCGTTCGGAACCGCCACGATGCCGTACCCGAGCACGCCGACGACGCCCGCGATCAACGCGCGTTTCGTCCAGCGCCAGCGGTCGACCCAGATCTCGGCCAGTCGCACCGAGACCGAGCGCGGCGGCGGCACGTAAGCAAAGCGGTCCTGCTGCAACGCCTCGACGCCCTGACGCACCAGCGCCTCGCTGACCTCGATGCCCTGACTCGCGTAGATCTGCTTCACGCGCGCGACGAAATCGGCATCGCGCGTCTCGGACGCGAGTTCACGCTCGACCAGCGACTGCTCGTGGCGCAAGGTGTCGACGATGTCCATCGCGAGCATCAGCTCGTCCATCGACGTGCGCGGCTGGCCGGGTGCCGGCACTGCGGCCGGCAGACGCGTGTTCATCGTTCGCGCTTAACGCGGTGCCGGCAAGGTCGACGCCGAGCGGCCGAGCGCGACCAGGCGCTGCTTGCCGTCCTCGACGGCGGCCTGGATCTCGCGTTCGTTCGCGGTCGACAGATCGCGCATCTCGTCGATGATCTGCACCGACTTCTCCTGGAACGCGACCACCGAATCGACGAGCTTGGCCACCGATTCGGCGCGCAGCGTCGGGCCGTAACCGGCACGCGTCGCCTCTTCCAGCACCTTGGTGCCGATGTCGCCGAGCGTCTCCAGGCTCTGGTTCATGCCCTGCTTCATCGCATCCAGCGTCTGCGTGCTCTCGTGCAAGCCGTGCATGCCGGTGAACGAGGCCGACAGCGCCGTGAACACGGTTTCATTGGTGCCGAAGAACATCACTGCCTGCGAATACACGCGCTCCTTGGCATCGGTGATCTGCATCAGCCGCGCCATCACCACTTCGGTGGTGTTGTAGGAGATCGACAGATTCTCGGCCAGATCCTTCGCGATCTGGTAACGCTTGTCCTCGTCCTGCAGCGCGCGCATGGCGTTGTCGCGGGCCATCTCGAGAGTCGCGTGGGCTTCGCGATCACTGCCGTTGCTGACATTCACCGCATCGGAGGCCGCCTGCAATGCGCTACGCGCCGCCGCCAGCGACTCCTCGGCCTTCTTCAGCACGCTGAAACCCAGCACCTGCGATTCCTTCAGCGCGCCGCGGAAATCACGGTAGGCGTCGAGGATGGTTTGCTCGCGCTGGATCTGCTCCTTCGAATCCTTCGCGACATCGAGATAACTGTCCTTGATGCGCGCGAAACGGCTCGGGATGTCGCCGCGGGTCACTTTCATCCAGATGTTGGACAAGCGTTCCATCGTGTCGATCTTGCCGTCCTCGACCTGCGCGACCATGGCCTTGGCATCATCGCGGATGGTGTTGAAGGCTTCGGTGATGCCACGGTAACGCTCGCCGATCGACATGCCGGTGATCTGGTCACGCACGACTTCGTTGAACAGCGTCGCCTGCGACAGCGTGCGCGCGATTGCGACGGTCTTGTCCGGGTCGAGATGGGCGATGCGATCGATCAGCGCGACCACCGGCGCCTCTTCCGGCTGCGATTTGATCAGTCCGAGATCACGCAGCGCACCGAGCGCCTTGTCGAGTTGCTTGAGCGGAGTCATGGCCTGTCCTCGTGGGGTCGGTTCGAATCGGCGAAATGATGCCATCGAGCGCGTATTGCAAGGGTTCGCGGGACAAAAAGAAAGGGCGGGATGTCCCGCCCTCTCGTCGACATCGTTGAACGTTCGCTTACGCGGCCATGTCCGGCGTCCAGCGACCGAGGGCGGCCATGCCGTTTTCGCGGGCACGGCTGGCAACGATGGTCTGGGCCTTGCTGAAGTTGCCGACCAGGTCCTGCGACCACAGCTTGAGCGCGGCCGACTGCATGGCACGGCCATACGAGAACGACAGCGGCCAGGGATGCGGGCCGATCTGGTTCATCAGGCTCAGGTGGCGGGTGGCATCCAGATCGGACTGGCCGCCCGACAGGAAGACGATGCCCGGCAGGGCCGACGGCACCGCCGACTTCAGGCAGCGCACGGTCAGTTCCGCGACTTCCTCGGCACTGGCCTTGTCGGCGCTGTCCTTGCCATGGATGACCATGCTCGCCTTCAGGATCACGCCTTCCAGCATCACGTTGTGCTCGTACAGCGCGCCGAACAGGCTGCGCAACGCGGCTTCGGTCACGTCATAGCAGGTGTCGATATCGTGGGTGCCGTCCATCAGCACTTCCGGTTCGACCATCGGCACGATGCCGGCTTCCTGGCAAAGCGCGGCATAACGCGCCAGTGCGTGTGCGTTCGCGTCGATCGCCGTCGCGCTGGGCATGTCTTCGCCGATGTTGATGACCGCGCGCCACTTTGCGAACTTGGCGCCGAGACGGGCGTATTCGTTCAGGCGATCACGCAGGCCATCGAGGCCTTCGGTGACGACTTCCCCCGGAAAACCGGCCAGCGACTGCGGACCCTTGTCGACCTTGATGCCGGGCAGGATGCCGTGGTCGAGCATGAGCTGGGTGAACGGCACGCCGGCCCGGGTGCTCTGGCGCAACGTCTCGTCGTACAGGATCGCACCCGAAATGTGGTCGGACAGGTTCGGCGTCGACAGCAGCATTTCGCGATAGGCGCGTCGGTTTTCTTCGGTGCAGTCGATGCCGACGCCGTCGAAACGCTTCTTGATCGTGCTGTTCGACTCGTCGATGGCGATGATGCCCTTGCCCGCGGCCACCATGGCCTGGGCGGTTTCTTCCAGTTGTTCGATGCTCATGGCGGATTTCCGGTGGGTCAGAAGGACTGCAGAACATCTCGGCGATGCCGTGGTCGCGGTCGAGACGGGTGCTGGCCGCGAGCACATGGGCATCGGCTGCCGCGATTGCCGCGGACACGTCTTTCAGCAGGCCCTTGCGGTCATAGCCGCGCACCAGCACGTCGACTTCGTATTCGCCGCTGCGCCCGCCCCAGTCGACGTGGATGACGCGGCCAGGATCGCGCGCGACCAGGTTGTTGAAACTCTTGCAGCCCTGCCGATGCACGCTGACGCCGCGGCCCTTGGTCAGCCAGCCGATGATCGGATCGCCCGGCACCGGCTGGCAGCAGCGCGCCATCGTCGTCAGCAGGTTGCCGACCCCTTCAATGGTGATCGCATCCTTATCGCGCGGCCGCAGGCGCACCGGATCGGCGCTGAGCTCGGGCTTCTCGACCTTGGGCTGGACGATGTCCTGCAATGCGCGCGCGATGTGTCCCGGCGTCACTTCACCGACACCGATCGCGACCTGCAGGTCGTCCATGGTCTTGAGGTTGAAGCGACCCGGCAGCGAGGACAGGTCGACCTCGTGGAACGCGAGTCGCTTCAGTTCCTTGTCCAGCAATTCGCGACCGGCGACGACATTGCGATCGTGATCAAGTTTCTTGAACCAGGTGCGGACCTTTTCCCTGGCACGTGGCGAAGTCAGGAATCCGCGCGAGGCGATCAGCCAGTCGCGCTTGGGTTCGCTGACCTTGCCGGTGATGATCTCGACGGTCTCGCCGCTGACCGGCGCATGATCGAGCGGCACCAGGCGTCCATTCAATCGGGCGCCGCGACAGCGGTGCCCGACATCGGTATGGATGTGGTAGGCGAAATCCAGCACGGTCGCGCCTTTCGGCAAGTCCACGACGCGGCCCTGCGGGGTCAGCAGGTAGACGCGATCCTCGACCACTTCGGTCTGCAGACCCGCCAGCAGCGCGGCGTCCGACTCGGTGTCGGCCTTGGCTTCGAGCAGGTTGCGCAGGCCGGCGATCTTGCGTTCGAACGCCGCATCGCCGCCGCCGCCCTCCTTGTAGCGCCAGTGCGCAGCGACGCCGAGTTCGGCATGTTCGTGCATCTCCGGCGTGCGGATCTGGATTTCCAGCGTCTTGCCCTCCGGCCCGACGACCGCGGTATGCAGCGAGCGATAGTTGTTGCCCTTGGGCCGCGCGATGTAATCGTCGAACTCGCCCGGCACCGGCGGCCACAAGGCATGGACGATGCCGAGCGCGGCGTAGCAACTCGCGACATCCTTCACCATCAGCCGCACCGCGCGAATGTCGTAGAGCCCATCGACGTCGACTTGCTTGCGGCTCATCTTGCGCCAGATCGAATAGATGTGTTTCGGGCGCCCGGCGACATCGACCTCGATGCCTTCACGGCGCAACGTATCGGTCAGCTCGCGCTTCACGCGTTCGATGAAGGCTTCGCGGTCGCCGCGGCGCTCGTCCAGCGCATTCGCGATGCGGCGGTAGGCCTCGGGGTTCAGGAATCGGAACGACAGATCCTCCAGTTCCCACTTCAATTGCCAGATGCCGAGCCGGTTCGCGAGCGGCGCATGGATGTCGGCGGTGAGTTGCGCCAACGCACGCTGCTCGTGTTCCGGCAACGCCGCCGCAGTGCGCAGCCGCACCAGCTGCCGCGCCAGCAAAATGAAAATCACGCGCAAGTCGCGAATGATCGCCAGCAGCAAGCGGCGCAGACCTTCCGGCGCGACACCCTGGCCCTTCTCGGCATACAGCGTCCAGACCCGCCCGGCCTCGCGCTGGCCATCGACCAGCGCGTGCAGGCTGGGCGGCAATTTTTCCGGCGCCAGCTGCAGCTCATGCGCCAGCGTCGCCGCCAAGGTGTCGCTGTCGACACGCAGATGCTGCAGCAGCGTCAGTGTCGGCACCAGCGCCGGATCCGCCACGCTCGGCAACACCACATCCTCGCCCAGCAGCTTCGCGACGGCAGCGTGCTGGGCCAGCCACTCGCCGAGCGAAGTCGGATGCGAGGCCGATGTCTTCATCGCTCAGCCGTGGCGCAGGCGCAGGTCGATCAAGCGAAATGCGAGTGCACGTGTATCGCCGGATTCGCCGGTCGAACTCGGCTGCCAGTCGCGACTGGCCTCGAAGCGAATCGTCACGCGCTCGCCGGACAGCGCCCTCAGCGGCAAAGCCAGTTCGCTGACACGACCGGCGCGCGGATGGTGGATGGCACGCTGGCCACCGATGTCGATGCAGAGTTCGTAACCCTCATCAAGGCCGTCCGGGACCCAGACGCGTGCGATCGCGGACTTGCAGGACTCGACCATTTCCAGGGTGATCGCCGCGTTCCGGGCGGCCCAGGCATCGGGCCAGAAACCCTCGGGCGCACCGATCTGGCGAGCGAATCCGAGCACGTCGAGCTTGGCCGCTGCACGGGCTTCGTTCAACGCGTAGTCGTAGGCTTCGAACTGGCGCGACACGTCCTTCTCGCGTTCGTACAGGAAATGCAGCTGGCCGCGCGCACCGGCGAAGCGGCGATCGAGTTCGCGCACGTCCTCGGCCGTCAGCACGTGCCCGACGACGAGGTGATCGGGGCGCGGCTCCGGCACGTAGACGGTCGCATGCGCCGGCGCCGTCTCCTCGACCGGTCGCTCCTTCGTGTACAGATAGATCGCGAACGAGCGGCGCGAGATCGACTTCCGGCCTTCCGGCAGGTTGATGCGCGGAAAGCCATGCCAGGAGCGCTCATTGGTCTCGAAGATCACTGCACGATTGAACAGCGGCAGCACCGCGGTCTTGTTGCGGTTGTGCGGATTCCAGGGATCTTCCGCGAGTTCGATGCAGCCGCCCCAGGCCGCCTCCCATTCCGGGTTGAGGTAGACGATCAGGTTCAGGCGACGATGGGTGCGATTGCCCGGGTGGAAGTTGAAGTCGATGTGCATGTCGAGGCCCTGGCCATCGACATTTTCATGGGTGCCGCCGCCGATGTAGTCGGCGTCGTAGAGCAGGTCGGGAATGCCGGTGATGGTCGCGACGCTGCCGAGAAAATCCGGGGTCTGCAGCCAGGCATCGAGTTGCGGATAAGGCTCGGGCAATTCGCGCACATGCTCGCGCACTGCCTTGCCGCCGACCTGACCCATCTCGTTCAGCGCGAACTTCGCATCGAATCCCGGGAACGACTGCAGCAGCGCCTGGGCCACTGCCGGTTCGAAGAAGTCGTCGATGACGACATGGCGGAACGGCCGGGCATCGCGAAACGCATCGGCATGGCGCACCAAAGCGGCGCGCACGGCGGGATTCAACATGGGCAACTCTCGGCAAACAGGCAGCGGCGATCATTATGGCATCGCTCCTGCAGACAAACCTGTCGCGAATCAGGACAATGCGCGGTCTTGCACGGATTCCTGCCGACGTGATCTCCGAAGCCACCCACGCCCGCTTGCCCGAACTCGCCGCGCAATTCCAGCGCCGCGAGCCGTTCCGCCATGTCGTCATCGACGACTTTCTCGATCGAGCCGCGGCCGACCGTCTGCTCGCCGAGTTTCCGGTCTTCGATGCGAAGTTCGCGCTGAACGAGCATGGCGAAGTCGGCCAAAAAGCCGTGGTCGAGCGGATTCGCGGCATCGGCCCGAGTTACGCCGCACTCGATGACCTGATCCAGACCCGTGAATTCCTCGCCCTGGTCTCGCGCATCACCGGTATCGAGGACCTGCAATACGACCCGCATTATTTCGGTGGCGGCACGCACGAGAATCGCGAAGGCCAGGATCTCGATGCGCATGTCGACTTCAATCGCCATCCGGTGACGCATGCGCATCGACGCCTGAACCTGATCGTGTACCTGAACCACGAGTGGGACGATGCCTGGGGCGGCAGTCTGGAATTGCACAGCGACCCGCATGCCGACGACGACACGATCACGCCGGTGACGCCGCTGTTCAATCGCGCGGTGATTTTCGAGACCACCGAATGGAGCTGGCACGGCTTCTCGCGCATCACACTGCCGGAAGACAAGCGCGCGCTGTCGCGCAAGTCGATCGCGCTGTATTTCTACACGCAGGAGCGTCCGCAGGAGGAACTCGCGGATACGCATTCGACGATTTATGTCGACCGCCCGCTGCCCGAGCGTTTTGCCGAAGGCCGCAGCCTGGATGCGGAGGACGTGCAGGAACTGAAAGTGCTGCTCAAGCGCCGCGACATGCACATCCAGCGCCTGTATCGCGACATCCGGGGCGTGCAGGCGCAATTCGAGCACCTGCAACGCCAGGTCGGGCTGATCAAGGGCAGTCGGGTCTATCGGGCACTGGTCTTCGTTCGCCGCATGATTCGAGGCGGTTAAGATGACCGCTGACAAGGATGGTCTGACACAGTGCCGACGTGTCCCAGCGATTCGCAAGCGGCGACAGCTTCCCAGCAGAACGAGGTGCTCGTGAACATCGTTTTCAACCTCCTTCGCAAGCTGGCCCCAATCCTCCCTCCCGAGATGCGAGTACGGCTGAAGCGTTCACTGCCGACAATCACCGCCACGAGATCCGATTACGAGGCCCGCATCGCCCAGGAAACCGAAAGGTTCGCCGGGGAAGTGGACGTGAATGCGCTTCCGGAGATCTTCCACTACTGGTCGAACACCTATCTCCGGCCCATGCAGGAAACCTTCGGCTTCGCCCATCCCGAAGACTTCTTTGCGAAGAGCATTCTGAAACATGCCGAAGCGGTCGGCCGAGCCTTGCGCATCGTGAGCATTGGTTCGGGCAACTGCGATGCCGAAGTGCGGATTGCCGCATCCCTGAAGTCGTCTGGCCTCGCCGAGTTCAAGATCGAATGCCTCGACCTCACCGGGCCGATGCTCGAGCGAGGGCAGCAACTGGCAGCGGAGAACGGACTCGCCCGGCACTTCGAATTCACGCGCGCGGATTTCAACCGATGGCAGCCGACCGAGCGCTACGACGTGGTGATGGCGAACCAGAGCCTGCATCACGTGGTCGAACTCGAGCACCTGTTCGATGCGATCGCGAGTGCGATCGGCGACCAGGGCATTTTCATCACGTCGGACATGATCGGTCGCAATGGCCACCAGCGCTGGCCCGAGGCCCTCGCCATGCTTCAGGAATTCTGGCGCGAACTCCCGGAATCGCATCGCTACAACCTGCAGTTGCGGCGACAGGAACACGAGTTCATGAATTGGGACTGTTCCGTGGAAGGCTTCGAAGGTGTTCGCGCGCAAGACATCCTGCCATTGCTGATCGACCGTTTCGGCTTCAAGTTCTTCCTGGCATTCGGCAACCTGGTCACGCCGATCGTCGACCGGAGTTTCGGCCATCACTTCGACGCGAACGGCACGTGGGATCGCGACTTCATCGACCGGGTCCAGGCGCGCGACCAGGCGGAAATCGAGGCGGGTCGGATCAAGCCGACTCACATGATGGCAATCCTCGGAAATGATCGCGGCGCACGCCCGGTCGTCTACAAGCATCTGACGCCGGAATTCTGCATGCGACGCCCGGACTGACCGCAATGCGGACCCTCGCCGACGGCCTCGCCCAAAAAAGCGACAACTTTCTCCTGCTTCGCTTCATCGCCGCGAGCATGGTCATCTACGGCCATGCGCCGGCCGTCACCGGGCATCCCTTGCCGGCCGACCTCTTCGCCTGGCTGAACTGGGGCACCTATTCAGGCAGCATCGCCGTCGATGTGTTCTTCATCGTCAGCGGTTTCCTGGTGACCGGAAGCTTCCTGCGCAATCCGCAACTGGCCGATTTCGCCTGGGCGCGCGCGATCCGCATTGTTCCCGGCTATGCGTTCTGCTTGCTGCTGTCGGCCTTCGTCCTCGGGGCCGTGTTCACCAACCTCCCGTTGCGCGAATACTTCCAACACCCCGACACCTTCGGGTACATCTGGCGCAATCTGAAGTTCGACATCTTCCTCCAGTGGCAATTGCCCGGCGTCTTCACGCGCAATCCGGGCAGCGACGTCGTCAATGGCTCGATCTGGACACTGCCCGCGGAAGTCCGCATGTACGTGCTGGTCGCGGCCATGGGCGTGATCGGTGCATTGTCGTGGCGTGCGCTGTTCAACGTCGCGGCGATCGCCATGCTCGTCTTGGCATCGCTGTATCCGGACCAGACGCCGATGTCGAATCCGCACGAGTACCTGCGCCTCGCCGCATTGTTCGTTGCGGGCGCGTTCTGCTACGTCAATCGCGATCACATTCCCCTTCGCGGCAGCCTGTTGCTCGCGTTGGCCGGCATGGCATGGATGTGGCGGAGCACGCCCGCGTTCCCGCTTCTGTTCGCTGCGACCGAGGTCGCCTTCGTATTCTGGTTTGCCTACGACACGCGCTGGCGCGGTTTCAACCGTTTCGGCGACTACTCCTACGGCATCTATCTATGGGGCTATCCGGCGCAGCAGATCATCGCGGCGCTGGCCGGCGATACGCACAACCACATCAATGCACTTGGCGGATTCCTGATCGCGCTGGTGCTCGCCGTCGCGTCATGGCATCTGGTCGAGCAACCCGCGCTGCGGCTCAAACGATTGCCGGCCACGGTTCGGCAGCGTTGGCGCGAACGGCACACCGATGCCGCAGACTGACGCGTCGCTCAGGAAAGGTTCGTTGCTTCCGCCTGCTCCAACAATTTCTGCATTCGCTTCTCGCTGACCGGTTCGCGGGTACCGAGCTCCTGGGCGAAAAGTTGCACGCGGAGTTCTTCGAGCACGAAGCGCAGGTCGCTGATGCGTTCGGCCGGGCAGTTGGCCGCGAGTCGGTCGAGTTGCGCATCGAAGTCGCGCACCACGAGCATGCGCGCCTGGTCCTTGCGCGGATCATTCTGCAGGCGTTCGGCGCGCAGACGCATGGCTTTCAGGTAGCGCGGCAGATCTTTCAGTCGTGCCAGCGGGAACAACTTCGCGAAACCCGCGAACACCAGGCGACGATGCTGCTCGCGCAGATCCTCGAAGTTCGCGGTGGCGAATCCCATCAACGGCGGCTTCAGTTTCGGCAGCAGTTCGGCATGCGCGGCAAGGGTCGCTTCGACCGCCTTCAGGCGTTCGATGCAGTCGCCGAACAGACGCTTCTCGATGGCCTGGAACGACAGCCGGAAGCTGTCCTCGCTGCGCGCCGTGCACGGGTCGGCATGGATCAGGTCGGCAAGCGCGCCCTCGACGATGTCCTCGCGCAACTGGTCCGGCGACGCGATCGGCGTATAGGCGAGCGCGAGTTTCGGCGCCAGCGGCAACTGCTTGCGCAGCTGCTTGCACTTTTCGATCAGGGCCAGGCGCAACAGGCGCGCGATGCCGCCACGATGCGCACTCGCCGCGTCATCGGCGCGTTCGAACACGACCAGATCGACGCGATGGCCGCGATCGACCAGGGCCGGAAACGCCGACAGGCCGGTATCGGTCCGGACGATCTCGGGCAATGCGTGCGCCGGCAGCACGCGCACGTCTTCGCGCGCGAAGTCGCGGCTGGTCTGCACCGCGAAGGCTTCGCGGGCCAGCGTCCCGAACTCGCGGCGCAGGGCGTCGAGATCGCGGCCGACGGCAAGCACCTTGGCATTCGCATCGAGCAAGCGGAAGCGCATCCGCAGAAAGCTCGGCAGACTCGCGTTCGCCTCATGCAACAGGGTGATCGGCAACGTCACGCCCGCCACCTTGGCCAACCACGACGCCAGTGCTTGCAGCAGCCCGCGATCGCCGGGCAGCTCGGCCTGCACGAAGGCGCGCGCGAAATCCGGCGCCGGCACGAAATTGCGGCGCAACGCCTTCGGCAAGGCGCGGATCAGTTCCGCGACCTTCGCTTCCAGCAATCCCGGCACCAGCCATTCGGCCCGCGCCTCCGACACCGCATTCAGCAAGGACAAGGGCAGATCCAAGGTGACGCCATCCTCATCCAGCTTCGGATCGAAGGCGTAATGCAACCGCAGGCGCTGGTTGCCGACGATGAAACTCTCCGGAAAGCGCTCGGCCGTGGAGGCGCCCGCTTCGAGCACGTCGGTGAGTGACCATTCGAGGCCGCGGCGCAGTTCCGGATCGAGCCGCTTGACCCAATCGTCGAACGCCCTGGTGGTCGTGATGCCTTCGGGCAAACGGCCTTCCCACCACGCGGCCAGTTCGTCCGGGCCGCGCAGCAGTCCGTGTCGGCGCTGCTTGGCTTCCTCCGCCGCCGCCTGCACCAGCACACGCCGGTTGTGCGCAACGACTGCGGCCCTGGCGTCCAGTTCGCACGTCACCAGCGCTTCGCGGATGAAGATCGTTCGCGCCTGCACCGGATCGATCGTGCCGAAGTGCACCGGGCGGCGCTCCACCAGGGTCAGTCCGAACAGCGTGATCTGCTCGTAGGCCATCACTTGGCCGCGCCCACGATTCCAGTGCGGATCGTGATGCGCGCGCTTGATCAGGTGCGCGGCTTCCTGCACCGCCCATTCCGGCTCGATGCGCGCATTCATGATCGCGTACAACTTATGCGTGTCGAGCAGGGTCGCCGACAGCAGCCACAACGGCGGCGCCTTCGCGACGAAGGAGCCCGGGAAGATGCCGTAACGCTTGCCGCGCGTACCCTGGTACTGGCCCTTCTCGTCCTTGCGCGCGAGATTGGCCGGCAGGCCGCTGAGCAACGCGCGATGCAGGGCTTCGAACGACGCGGCTTCGCTGTTCAGGCGCCACCCGAGTTCGTCGCCGAGCACCAGCAACTGCCGATGCAGCTCGCGCCATTCGCGCATGCGCAGGAAACTCAGGAACTGCTTCTCGCACCAGTCACGCAACTTCGACTGGGTCAGATCTTCATGCGCCGTCGAATACGCCTCCCACAGCTTGAGCACCGCGACGAAATCGGATTTCGGATCGCCGAACTGGGCATGCGCGAGGTCCGCGGCCTGCTTCGCATCGGCCGGACGTTCGCGCGGATCCTGGATCGACAGGAAGGACGCGATGATCAGCAACTCGCGGGCGGCGCCATGCTGCTGCGCCGCGATCAGCATGCGCGCGAGCTTGGCGTCGATCGGGATGCGGGCCATGTCGCGGCCCAGCGCAGTCAACTCGTGGCGAGCCTCGCCGATCGCACCGAGC
Source organism: Lysobacterales bacterium (assembly GCA_016721845.1). Taxonomy (NCBI): domain Bacteria; kingdom Pseudomonadati; phylum Pseudomonadota; class Gammaproteobacteria; order Lysobacterales; species Lysobacterales bacterium. Next base: position 46,520 of record JADKHK010000011.1, on the reverse strand, counting down.
TCGACCAGCTGGCTGATGCCTTCGTTGATCGCGCGCTCTTCCGGACGTTCCAGGAACGGAAAGCGCGCGATGTCGCCGAGCCCGAGGCTCAACATGCGCAACACCACGTTCGCGAGCGAGGCGCGCAGGATCTCGGGATCGGTGTAGCGCGGACGCGCCACGAAATCGGCCTCGTCGTACAAACGGATGCAGAGGCCCGGACCGAGGCGTCCGCAGCGGCCCTTGCGCTGGTCGGCACTGGCCTGCGAGATCGGCTCGATGTGCAGGCGCTGCACCTTGTGCCGAGGGCTGTAGCGACCGACGCGGGCGCTGCCGGTATCGATCACCGCACGGATGCGCGGCACCGTCAGCGAGGTTTCGGCGACATTGGTGGTGAGCACGATGCGCCGCTTCGGTCCGGGATGAAACACCCGGTCCTGCTCCTTCGCCGACAGGCGCGCGTACAGCGGCAGGATCTCGGTCTCGCGGAAATTCCGCCGTGACAGGGCCAGATGGGCGTCGCGGATCTCGCGTTCGCCGGGCAGGAACACCAGCACGTCGGCCAGGGCTTCGCTTTGCCCGATCTCCTCGACCGCGGCGATGATCGCCTGATTCACGCCTCGCTCGTCGCGGTCTTCGGCCAGCGGGCGATAGCGCACATCGACCGGAAAGGTGCGGCCTTCGACATTGATCACCGGTGCATTCCCGAAGTGCTCGGAGAAGCGTGCGGTGTCGATCGTAGCCGAGGTCACGATCAGCTTGAGGTCACGCCGCTTCGCCAGCAGCTGCTTGAGGTAACCGAGCAGGAAGTCGATATTGAGGCTGCGTTCGTGCGCCTCGTCGAGGATGATGGTGTCGTACTGCTGAAGCAGGCGGTCGCGCTGCGTCTCGGCGAGCAGGATGCCGTCGGTCATGAACTTGATCAGCGAGGTGTCGGCGACCTGTTCGGTGAAACGCACCTGGAAGCCGACCAGTTGTCCGACCTGGGTGCCGATTTCTTCGGCCACGCGCCGGGCCACGCTGCGTGCGGCGATGCGCCGCGGCTGGGTGCAGCCGATCAGGCCATCGACGCCGCGTCCGGCCGCGAGCGCGAGCAGGGGCAGCTGCGTCGTCTTGCCCGAGCCGGTTTCGCCGGCAATCACGACCACCTGATGCTCGCGGATCGCCTTCAGGATCGCATCCGCCTCGCGTGCGATCGGCAAGGCCTCGTCGAGTCGGATCGCAGGCACGACCGCGGCACGCGCAGCGCGGCGCGCGACACTGGCGTCGACCGCGGCGCTCAGGGCCTTCAGGCGTTCGCCATCGATGCCGGTCTTCGCCGCGGCGAGTTGATCCAGACGCTGACGCAGGCGCGGTCGGTCGCGCCCGAGCACGTCGCTCAACCGTCGCCTCAAGGCGCTAAGATCCGATGACGGATTGACGGGTTCGATCGGATCCATCCAGACGACTGACTTTCACGGTGACGGCAGGCCGCATAGCTTAGCGGCACCGCATCAGGAGACCGCGATGAACATCGATCAGCAGAAAAATGCATGGATTTTGCGGAGTCTGCAGGGTTGAACGCGCATCGGTTCTTCCTCGTCGCGGCGCTGTTGTTGTCCGGCGGCGCATTCGCCTGGGGGCCGCACGGTCATCAGGTGGTCGCGGAAATCGCCGCACGCGAACTGACGCCGCGTGCACGGGCCGAGGTCGAGCGGCTGCTCGGCGACCGCGCCAGCAATGCCATGCGCGAGGCCAGCACCTGGGCCGACGAAATCCGCGGCGAAGCGCAGTGGCGCCATACCGGCAGCTGGCATTACCTCAATTTCGAGCGTGGCGATTGCCACTACAGCGCCAAACGCAATTGTCGTGGCGGCAACTGCGTGGTCGCGGCGATCGAACGCGAAGTGCGCACGCTCGGCAACCGCAAGGCCGGCAAGACCGAGCGCACGAATGCGCTGCGCTTCGTGATCCATTTCATCGGCGACGTGCACCAACCCCTGCACGCCGGCTTCGGGCATGATCGCGGCGGCAACGATTTCCAGGTTCGTTACGGACGTGAAGGCGAGAATCTGCACGGCTTCTGGGACCAGGACATCTTCCGGGCCGCACGCGGCACGCTGAAAGTGATGCCGCACGTGCAAGACCTGCTCACGCAGCCCGGTCCGACCATGGACTGGCGGTGGCGGCCGAGCGCCCCGGCGGAATGGGCCGTGGCCTCCTGCGCGATCGTGCAGCGCAACGACTTCTATCCGGTGCGCGGCGTGATCGACAGCGGCTACATCAGCCGCTACGTCCCGGTCGCCGAGGACCAGCTTGAAGCCGCCGGCCACCGTCTTGCCGAAGTATTGAACCTGACCTTGGACAAGGCGCCATGAGTCCGCAGCCGCATGTACTGGTCATCGATGACGATGCCGACATGCGCATGCTGATGGGGGCGCTGCTCGAACATCTCGGCGCCCGGGTCGACAGTGCCGGATCCGCGAACGAGATCGACCCGATCCTGGCGCAGTCCGCAGACTTGATCCTGCTGGACCTGGTGATGCCGCCCGGCATCTATGATGCCTGCGTCCAGCGCCTGCTCGAAAGCGGCGCGCACGCTCGGGTCTGTCTGCTCAGCGGCAGCAGTGCGCAGGCCCTGGCGCAGGAGCGCGCACGCATCGATGCACTGGGGTTGCGGACGACTTCACCGATCACCAAACCGGCGCGCCTCGATGCACTGGCCAGCCTGCTCGCCTCTCTCCACCCTGCGGCGGAACCGAGCCGGGAATCGTGACGAGAGGTGACCCTCGCCTCAATTGACCAGGGTCAAGATCGCTCCGATTCGCGACTGGGAAACTGCCTCGGTAACTTGCCTAGGAGTGTTCATGTCCACTGTTCCCGAGACCTACAGCGACAAGGTCGTACGGCAATTTGCCGTCATGACCGTGATCTGGGGCATCGTCGGCATGCTGGTCGGCGTCTTCATCGCCGCCCAGCTGTACTGGCCTGCCCTCAATTTCGACATCCCGTGGCTGAGCTACGGCCGCCTGCGGCCACTGCATACCAATGCCGTGATCTTCGCGTTCGGCGGGTCCGGCCTGTTCGCGACCAGCTACTACATCGTCCAGCGCACCTGCCACGCGACACTATTCGCGCCCAGGCTGGCCGCGTTCACGTTCTGGGGTTGGCAGGCGGTCATCGTGGCGGCGGCGATCACCTTGCCGCTCGGCATGACCTCGGGCAAGGAATATGCCGAGCTGGAATGGCCGATCGACATCCTGATCACCCTGGTCTGGGTCGCCTACGCTGTGGTGTTCTTCGGCACCATCGTGCAACGCAAGATCCGCCACATCTACGTCGCCAACTGGTTCTTCGGCGCCTACATCATCACCATCGCGATCCTGCACATCTTCAACAACCTGGAGATGCCGGTGACGCTGACCAAGTCCTACAGCCTCTACACCGGCGCAGTCGATGCGATGGTGCAGTGGTGGTACGGACACAATGCCGTCGGCTTTTTCCTGACGACCGCCTTCCTCGGCATGATGTATTACTTCATCCCGAAGCAGGCCGGGCGCCCGGTGTACTCGTACCGCCTCTCGGTGGTGCACTTCTGGGCGCTGATCTCGATCTACATGTGGGCCGGTCCGCACCACCTGCACTACACGGCGTTGCCGGACTGGGCCCAGTCGATCGGCATGGTGTTCTCGCTGATCCTGCTGGCACCGAGCTGGGGCGGCATGATCAACGGCATCATGACCCTGTCGGGTGCCTGGGACAAACTGCGCACCGACCCGATCCTCAAATTCATGATCGTCTCGCTGTCGTTCTACGGCATGAGCACGTTCGAGGGTCCGATGATGTCGATCAAGACCGTCAACGCGCTCAGTCACTACACCGACTGGACCATCGGCCACGTGCACTCCGGCGCCCTCGGCTGGGTCGCGATGATCACCATCGGCTGCATCTACTCGCTGCTGCCGCGCGTGCTCGGCCTGAAGGCCATGTACTCGACGAAGATGATCGAGCAGCACTTCTGGATCCACACCATCGGCGTGGTCTTCTACATCGCCGCGATGTGGATCGCCGGCGTCATGCAGGGCCTGATGTGGCGTGCCACCAATGACGACGGCACCCTGACCTACACCTTCGTCGAATCGCTGAAGGCCACCTACCCGTATTACCTCGCGCGCCTCGGCGGCGGCGTGCTGTGCCTGTCCGGCATGGTGTTGATGCTGGTGAACGTGGTGAAGACCCTGCAACTGTCCAAGGGCAATGTCGACGTGGCGGTTCCCGCCCCGGCGCACGCGTAAGGAGACGAGCCATGTCCCATGAAAAAGTTGAAACCAATGTCTCCCTGATGGGCATCCTGGTCGCGCTCGTGGTCGCAGTCGGCGGCCTCGTGCAGATCGTCCCGCTGATGTACCAGGCGCAGGTCGTGAAACCGCTCCCCGGCGTCGTGCCGTATCCGCCGCTGGAACTGGCCGGACGCGACATCTACGTGCGTGAAGGTTGCTACAACTGCCATTCGCAGATGGTGCGTACCCTGCGTTTCGAGACCGCACGTTATGGCCACTATTCACTGGCCGGCGAGTCGGTCTACGACCGCCCGTTCCAGTGGGGGAGCAAGCGCACCGGACCCGATCTGGCCCGCGTCGGCGCGCGTTATTCCGACGACTGGCATCGCGTGCACCTGATGGACCCGCGTGCGGTGGTGCCGGAATCGAACATGCCGGGATTCCCATGGCTGGCGGAAACGCCGGTCGACGGCGGCTTGATCGAGAAGAAGCTGAAGGCATTGCAGACCATCGGCGACCCGTACACCGACGAACAGATCGCCGGTGCTGCCGCGGCCGTGGCCGGCAAGTCCGAACTCGATGCGCTGGTGGCCTATCTGCAAGGCCTCGGCAAGCACGCGCCGAAGGGGGGTTGAGCCATGGACTTCGGTGTCGTTTCCGGCGTCATCACCGCCGTATTGCTGATCACATTCCTCGCCGGCGTGGCCTGGGCATGGAGCGCGCGGCAGAAGCCGGCCTTCGATGCGGCCGCCCGCCTTCCGCTCGAAGACAATGAGGTGAAGCCATGAGCCAGGGCTGGACGCTCTACATTTCGATCCTCACGATCGTCAACATCCTCGCCTGCCTGTGGCTGCTGTGGTGGACGGCGAAGAACCGCTCGAACAAGGCCGAGGACCAGGACACCGGCCACGTCTGGGATGGCGATCTGCGCGAGTTGAACCGGCCGTTGCCGAAGTGGTGGCTCAACCTGTTCTATCTCACCATCGTGTTCGCGCTCGGCTATCTCGTCTACTACCCGGGCCTCGGCAGTTTCACCGGCACCTCAAAGTGGACATCGGGCAACGAGCATGATGCCGACGCCGTGGCGGCCGAGACGAAGATCGCACCGATCTTCGCGCGGTTCCGCAGCAAGGCGGTCGCCGACCTGATCCACGATGCCGATGCGCAGCGTCTCGGCGCCTCGGTGTTCGCGAACAACTGCGCGACCTGCCACGGCTCCGACGCGAAGGGCGCCAAGGGCTACCCGAACCTGACCGACCAGGACTGGCTGTGGGGCGGCGAGCCCGACACCGTGCTGACCACGATCCTCGATGGTCGCCAGGGGGCCATGCCGGCCCTGGGTGCGGCGCTCGGCGAGGATGGCGTGGCCGCGACCGCGGTCTATGTGCAGAGCCTGTCCGGGATGCAGGTGGACGACGCACTCGCCGCCAAGGGCCAGGCGCAATTCCAGACCATCTGCGCGGCCTGCCATGGCCCCGAGGGCAAGGGCAATCCGCTGCTCGGTGCACCGAACCTGACCGATCACACCTGGCTGTACGGCAGCGAGTTCGCCGTCATCGCGGAAACCATCCGCAATGGCCGCGCTGGCCAGATGCCGGCACATCGTCCGATCCTCGGCGAAGACCGCGTTCGCCTCGCCGCCGCCTGGGTGCTGGCACAATCCCAGGCCCAGCCGAACGCCGAGGCGCACTGACGCATGAGCAGCGATACCGACCGCGACCCGAGACCCGAGCCCTTCGACCACCCGCCGCGCCCGCTGGTGCAGCGGGTCGGCGCAGTGCTGTGGCCCTCGTTCTTCGCGGCCGGTGTCGCGACCATGGTGTTTTTCGCGAACGTCGATCCGCTCGAACTCGCCGGCATCAGCTTTTCGGATCTGGACGTGTCACGCGAGCTTGGCTATTCGATCGGATTCTTCATGTTCTGGTCTTGCACGGCCGCGTCCAGCCTGTTCACCTGGCTGCTGCTGCGACCACGCAGCCGCTACAACCATCGCCCGCCGCGCACGGAAGGCAAGGACGCGACGTGAGCAAGCAGATTCCGCTGAAGGTGGTCGACGACGGGGGCATGTACCAGTCGGCGCCGAAGGTCTATCCGCGCGAGGTCGATGGCCGCTTCCAGCGTCTGCGGACGATCGCGGCATGGCTGCTGCTCGGCCTGTTCTACCTGATGCCGTGGATGAGCTGGGAGGGTCGCCAGGCGGTGCTGTTCGACCTGCCGGCGCGCAAGTTCTACATCCTCGGCCTGAGCTTCTGGCCGCAGGATTTCGTGTTCCTGGCGATGCTGCTGATGATCGCGGCGTTCGCGCTGTTCTTCTTCACCGCGCTGGCCGGACGCCTCTGGTGCGGCTATGCCTGTCCGCAGACGGTCTGGACCGAAGTCTTCATCGCGATGGAGCGCCTGTGCGAGGGCGATCGCGGTCGCCAGATGAAGCTCGATGCGAGCCCCTGGAACCGCGACAAGCTGCTGCGCAAGGGCGCGAAGCACACGTTGTGGATCGTGTTCGCGCTGTGGACAGGATTCACCTTCGTCGGTTTCTTCACGCCGATCCGGACCTTGGGACTGGAAGTCTCGATGTGGACGCTGGGCGGCTGGGAATGGTTCTGGATCCTGTTCTACGCCTTCGCAACCTGGGGCAACGCCGGCTTCCTGCGCGAACAGGTCTGCATCTACATGTGCCCCTATGCACGTTTCCAGGGCGCGATGTTCGACCGCGACACCCTGATCATCGCCTACGACAGCGAACGCGGCGAGCCGCGCGGCTCGCGCCGCAAGGGCGTGCCGAGCGTGCTGGAACTGCCGAAGCTCGCCGACGGATCGTTCACCGACGGCGCACCCAAGCTCGGCGACTGCATCGACTGCACGATCTGCGTCCAGGTCTGTCCGACCGGCATCGACATCCGTGATGGCCTGCAATACGAATGCATCGCCTGCGGCGCCTGCGTCGATGCCTGCGACAACGTCATGGATCGCCTCGGCTATCCGCGCGGCCTGGTGCGCTACGCCACGATGAACACGCTGGAACACAAGACGCCGCACGTGGTCCGTCCGCGCATCGTCATCTATGGGCTCATCCTGCTGGCACTGATCGGCAGCTTCACCTATGCCGTGTTCAATCGCACGCCGCTGATCGTCGACGTGCTGCGCGATCGCAACGCGCTGTATCGCGAACTCGGTGACGGCGCGATCGAGAACGCCTATACCTTCAAGATCGTCAACAAGGACATCGTTGCGCACCACTACTCGGTGCGCATCCTCGACGGCGGCGACGGACTGACGCTGAGCGCGAACGCGGCCGACGTGAAGGTCGAGGCCGAAGGCGTGGCGAACGTCGCGATCACGGTGCAGTCCGCCGCGGGCGCGGTAAAGGGACAGCGCGAAGTCGTGTTCGAGGTCAGTGCAAGCGACGGCGACTTGCGTCGCACCCAGAAGTCGCGCTTCTTCGGGCCGTTCTGAGGTCGCGATGGCCGGCGCCGCCCGCCAACCCCTGCTGTGGCTGGTCGTGGCCTTGCCGCTGGCTGCGATCGTGGCCGGCCTCTGGATGATCCGGCTCGCCGGCGGCGCGATGGATGCGTCGCCGGACGCCGTCAAGCGCCTGGCCCAGATCCAGACCCTGGACGACCCGCGCGATCGCCGCGCCGGTGAACTCGATATCCACGCCGCGGTTGAAATCAATGCACTGGGCATCGCCGTCCACGTCAACGAAGCCGCCGTTGGCGACGGTCGCGCGCCGACCCTCGCGCTGATCCATGCCACCGATGCGAATCAGGATCGACACCTGATACTGACCGCGTGCGGTCCGCGCACCTGGTGTTCGAGCGAGCACCCGGCGAGTGCACGTTGGCGCCTCGCGCTGACGCCGGCGTCGAACGCGTGGCGGGTCGTGGGCACGCTCGAGCTCGGCACCACTGCGGTCGCTCTGGAGCCAGCCTGGTCGCCGCAATGAGCGCGGGCACCTGCTATCACTGTGGCGAGATCGTGTCGGCCCATGCGCTGATCCGCGCCACGCTGGACGGTAGCGAACGCGCCTTCTGCTGCAGCGGCTGTCGCGCCGCCGCCGAGTGGCTGCATCACGGTGGCCTGGCCGATTACTACGTCCTGCGCAGCGAAGCGACCGGACGCGTCGATGCCCTGCAGGACTTCAGCGACTGGGACAGCGCCGGTTTCCGTCGCCTGTACGTGCACGAGGTCGATGGCCAGTCCGAGTGCGACCTCAGCATCGGCAATATTCGCTGCGCCGCGTGCGCCTGGCTGATCGACCGTGTGGGCCAGCAGATGCCGGGCGTCACTGCGATCAGCGTCGATCCCGCGACCACGCATGCGCGCGTGCGCTTCGACCCGGCGCGCACGCCGCTGAGCGCGATCGCGTCGCGACTGGCAGCCATCGGTTATGCGCCGCGCGTCGTGCAGGATCCGGCCGACAGCGCACGCGCGCGCCGGCAGTCGCTGAAACGGCTGGCGGTCGCCGGGCTCGGCGCGATGCAGGCGATGATGTTCACCGAAGCGCTGTATTGGGGCGACGGCGAACTCGACATCGGCACGCGCGACTTCTTCCGCATCGTCGCGATGCTGGTGGCGACACCGGTGGTGTTCTATTCGGGCCTGCCGTTCTTCCGCGGTGCCTGGCGCGAACTCGCGCTGCGCCGACCGGGCATGGACGTGCTGGTCGCGCTCTCGGTCGGGCTGGCCTACCTCGCGTCGATGGTCGAGACCGTTCGCGGCGGCCCGGTCGTGTATTTCGATGCAGCGGTGATGTTCGTGTTCCTGCTCGGCGCAGCACGGCATGTCGAAGCCATCGCCCGCAGCCGCGCAACCGAGCGATTGCAGCTGATCGCCGGCGCGCAATACCTGCATGCCGACCGCATCGATGGCGAGGGCCGGAGCAGCCCGGTCGGGCTCGCAGAATTGCGCCATGGCGACCTGATCCGCGTGGCCAGCGGTGAATCGGTGCCGGTCGATGGTCGACTGCGATCGGCCGGCGCGCGTGTCGACGAATCCCTGCTCACTGGCGAGGCCACGCCCGTGCAGCGCACGCCGGGCGAGACCGTGCTCGCCGGCAGCATCGCACTGGATTCGCCGCTGTTGCTCGAAGTGACGGCTGTCGGCACCACCACCCGACTCGGGCAGTTGCGTGCACGCATCGGCGCCGGCCTGCATCAGGCCTCGGCGAGTACCGAACTCGGACAGCGCATCGCCGCCCGATTCACGCTGGCGATGCTCGTCGTCGCGGCGCTCACGGCCGCGTACTGGATCCATGCCGATCCAGCGCGGGCCATGCCGGCGGTGCTCGCGGTACTCGCCGCGGCCTGCCCCTGCGCATTCGCACTCGCCCTGCCCGCCAGCCTGGCGACAGCGCATTCCTTGCTCGCGCGCCACGGCGTGATTGTGACCCGGCCCGACGCCCTGGCGCGCGCGGCGGACATCGACCGCATCGTCACCGACAAGACCGGCACCCTGACCGAGGGCCGCCCGCGCCTGCTGGATGCCGTCAGCCTCGATCCGAACCTGTCACGCGAGCATGCACTGGCGATCGCCGCCGCACTCGAGCGCGACCATCGGCATCCGCTGGCGCACGCGTTTCGCGAATTCGACATCGGCCTGGGCATCGAGGATGCACAGGCCCGGGCCGGCATCGGCGTACGCGGGCGCGTCGAAGGACAGGACTGGCGACTTGGGCGGTCGGAGGTCACCGACACGCGCGACGACCGCGATGACATCGTGCTGTCGAACGCCACCGGCGTGGCGGCGCGCTTCCGCGTTGCCGATCGTCTGCGCGCAGACGCAGCCGAGGTGGTGCGCGATTGGCAACAGTTCGCGCACGTCGAGATCCTGTCCGGCGATCACGCCGATGCGGTCGACACGGTGGCCTCGGCATTGCGGATTCCCGGCCAAGGACGCCTGAACCCGGAGCAGAAGCGCGCGCGGATCGCAGGCATGCGTGCCGCCGGCCAGCGCGTGATGATGATCGGCGACGGCCTGAACGATGCCGAATCACTGGCCGCCGCCGATGTCGGTGTGGCCATGGGCGGCGGTGCCGCGATCGCGCAGTGCCATGCCGACGTGTTGCTGCTGCGCGACGATCTGCGGCTGGTGCGCCTGCTGGTCGATACCGCGCGGCGGACACGCCGCATCGCCCGCGAGAATCTGGCGTGGTCGATCGGTTACCACCTCGTCATCGTGCCGTTCGCGGTCGCCGGCGTGATGTCGCCGTGGCTGGCGGCCGTGGGCATGGCGACCAGTTCGCTGCTGGTCACGCTGAACGCGCTGCGCCTGCGTCGCGTTCCCGGCGCGCACACACACGACGCGCGCAAGACGCTGGTCGAGGCTGGCGCATGACCATCCTGCTGGTATTGATCCCGGTCAGCCTCGTCCTCGTCGGCCTCGCCATCTGGGCCTTCTTCTGGGCGGTGGACGACGGCCAGTTCGACGATCTCGACACCCCGGGCTTCCGTGCTCTCGATGACGATGTCCGTGCGCCAACGACCGATGTTGCCGCAGACGTCGACGCCGATCAGGACCGATGAGCCTTCTTGTCGCCACCGCTGCAGCCTTCGCCGCCGGACTGGCCGGTTCGGCGCACTGCCTCGCGATGTGCGGCGCGATCAGCGTCACCCTGTCACGCGCATCGCCGCCGCGCGCGGGATTCGTGGTCGCGCGCCAACTGGGGCGTGTCGGGGCCTATACGCTGGCGGGCGCAATGATCGGCGGTGTCGGCCAGACCCTGCTGCTCGTCGGCCACAACGGCCCGCTGCGGCTGACGCTGCAAGTGCTGTTTGCGCTGTCCTGGCTCTGGCTGGCGGCGCGTCTGCTCAAGCCTGGCCTGCGCCTGCCCTGGGCGTCCGATCTCGGTGCGCGCCTGTGGTCGCGGCTGCAGCCGCTGACGCGAATGGTCCTGCCGGCCTCGACCCTGCCGCGTGCCTTCGTGCTGGGCGGGCTCTGGGGCTTCATGCCCTGCGGCCTCAGTTACGCGATGCTGATGATCGCGGCAACGCAAGGCTCGGCACTCGGCGGTGCGGCGATCATGGCCGCGTTCGGCATCGCGTCGACCTTCGCCCTCGGCGCGCTGGATCTCGGCGCGGGCCGTGCCGATTCAACCCGGATCGCCCCCTGGCTGCGCCGGCTCGGTGCAGCGACCGCCATCGCACTGGCAGCGCTCAGTCTGTGGATCCCGTTCAAGCACCGCGGACACGCCCACGACAACGCGGTATCGATGGCCTTGAGCGGCGACGACTATTGCGTGAAATGACGGCTCAACACGCTTCGCTTTCGAGGTTCGGCGAGGGCTCGCCCGCCAGCTCGTTGAGCTTGGCGAAATCGACGATGCGGATCTGCTTGCGATTCACCGCCAGAACGCCGAGTTCCTCGAACCGCGTGAACAGCCGACTCACCGTTTCCACGACCAGGCCGAGGTAATTCGCGAGCTCGTGCCGGGACATCGGCAGTTCCAGCAACTCCGGCGCACGATGCAGGCCGCGATAACGATCAGACAGGCTGCGCAGGAAGATCGCGAGGCGTTCTTGTGCCTGCTTGCGCCCCATGATCATCAGATGCTCGTGATCCTTGACCACTTCGCGGCTGGCCACGCGCATGAGCTGCCGCCGCAACCCGGGCACGGTGGACGCGAATTCATCGAGCTGTGCAAACGGTACTTCGCAGACCGAGGAACGCTCCATGGCTTCGGCGTTGCAACGATGTACGTCGTCCGACAGGGCATCGAAACCGATGATCTCGCCGGGCAGATGGAAGCCGAGCACTTGCTGATCGCCGCCGTTGGTCTCCAGCATCGTCTTGAACGAACCGGAACGCACGACGTACAGGGACTGGAAACGCGACCCGCTCGCGAACAGCTGTTGTCCGCGATCGAGCGGTCGCCGCGCGCGCACGATCGCATCCAGCGAATTCAATTCATCCGGCGAGATCGAGGCGGGCAGGCAGAGTGCATGCAGCGCGCAGGCCCGACACGTTCGCCGCAGCAGCGGCAGATCCAGCGACGGAATGGGTGTGGCCAACGGTTGCAATTCGACAGGCATTCGCGAATTCTAGCCCGAACAAATCATCGATGGACGTCGTCGCCGCGGCCGGACCACGGTACTTTGGTCCAAGCCGCGAACCTCAATCAATCTTTGCAATCGTCGATGCGTCCTTGCGGTCATTGCCGGGCAAGTCGGCGAACACGGCATGGAACAGGGCGCACTGCTGCAAAGCGCAATGCAGCCCCTGCAAGGCTTCTCGATGCGGGCTCACTTCGTCTTCGCCATGACGCTCAACGAGATGCCGCAGGGTGTCGTCAAAACCTGCTCCACGCCACATGCAGGCGAGCATCTCGAGCGCGGTCGCGTTGAAGTCGATGCCGATCAGGTTCGGATAACGCTCGCTATTGCCGCTGATTTCGCTGATCCATTCGCACACCTGCGCGACCGGATCGGCACAGCCGGTGTCGCGTTGCACCAGTCGCAGCAGCTCGGCGCGATCGAACACGTTCAGCAACAGGGCCAGCAGGAAGCGGTGCTGCGGCGCGTGCAGTTTGCGTCGCAGGTCGATGAGGCTGCGGCTCAGCAGATCGTTGTGCGCGGCGCGATGCAGCAGCTCGCGCTCTGCCGACGACAGCCGCGTGCACAGTCGTGACAGACGCCGCGCCTCGTCGACATCGGCGCTGATCTGGATCTGCTCCGACACCAGCGTGTACGCGAGGTACAAATCGGCTTCGGGCAGCACGCGTGCGAGATGGCTCTGGAAGGCATCGGCATCGAGCACGCGCAGCATGCGCAGGTACTGCAGCTTGCGGAGCGTCGGTGCGTGCTTGTGGAACGGATCATGCGCGAGGCCGGGCCAGCGATAGTCGTACTGGACTTCGGCACCGGGCGTGTCGGTGATGGTGCGGACGACGATGGTCACCGACGGCCGGATCATGTGGAACAGCGAGTGGATCAGCGTGTCGCCGCGCCGGATCACGCGCGTGTCGCCCGGACGCAGCACCTCGATGTCGACCAGCGTCAGCTCGCCGGCGATGGCGCGCTGCATCGGCTCCGGCGCACTCCACGGTGCAAAGCGGTAGCGGCTATGGATGCTCGACCCGGCCAGCACGTGGAAGGCGCCGCAGAACGCATGCTGGTGGATGCTGGTGGTGCCGTCGAGCCAGATCAACGCCGAGATGTCGAAATGCCCGCCGTTGTAGAGCGACAACGGCGGTTCGGCGAACCGGGCATCGAGATCGGCCTGTTTGCACAACGCATCGGCACCCAGCACGTAATCGACCAGGTCGGCGTGACCGAGATGCGCCGACGGATCGTGCTCGGCGAGTTTCGCCAGCGCCACCGCTTCCAGATTCGCGTACACGGCCTCGCGCGATTCGCCGAGCATGGCTGCGATGTCGTCGCCGAGGCGGCGGAAGAATGCCTCGACGCGATGCGGCACGGCCGTCGCGGTCAAGCCATCACTCCGTCGTAATCGGCGTCGACGAAATGGAACAACAGCGAGGCCGAACGATGTCCGGTGGGCAACACGTCGCGACTGTGCTTCAGCTCGCGACCCTTGAAGATCAGGGCGTCGCCCACGCGCTGATGCAGCTCGCGCGTGCGGCCGTCGCGGGCACGCAGCTTCAGCGCCCAAGGCGAATGGTCGGCGGCGTCGAGTGGCGCGTAGTCGACCAGCAGCGTGATCGTGTATTCGCAGGGCGGACGGTCGACGTGCCACTTCAGGTCGCCGCCTTCCCGATACAGCGACACGAAGGAATACGAAGGCTTGGTCGCACACCCGACCAGTTGCGAGACGCGCGCGTTCAACTGATCGTGCCAGAAGTCCGCGACCGGATGGCTGTGCGCGATGTGACGCAGGCAGCCGCGGTGGTCGTCGAGCTGCAGGAAGCCCTCGCCGGCCAAAGCCCAGTAGTAACGTGCGAGCTCGGCGACATGGGATGCGGGCAGCAGGTCATGGAGCTCGACGTAACCTTCGCGCGCGAAGAAGTCGCGGGTGGCGGGCGAATCGAATTCGCCGGCCGCAGCGTTCGCAGGCGGCATCGCATCTGCATCCGAGTCCGCCAGAACCGGCGCCCAGACGCTGCCGTGATGATGCGGCCGGAAGCGCAACGGCAGGTCGCTCCAGTCTTCGGGCAGACGCAGGCCGCGACCGAGCATCGGCTCGCCCGCGCTCGCGACCGCCTGCGGTCGATCAAGAACCGCCCCGAGCCGACCGTGACGCTCGGTCGACAGGTCGTAATGCACCGGTTGCGGCAAGGCATCGATCGGCGCCAGCAAACCGATGCCGCGCAACTCGTCGATGCCCTGTTCGGAGACGAGGTCCACGGCTTCGCCGCGAATCAGTGCAGCGGCCAGAAAGCCGTGGGCCGCCGGAAACTCGTCCGGTGTCACCAGGCGCTCGCAGATGTGCGCGCCCTTGATCGGCGCCCGCACCAAGAACAAAGGCGGCTCGGAGCCGCCTTGAACGCTGATGCTGGCGCAGGGGTTGAGGGCCAACCCCAGCGATTGCAATTGCATGGTTCGACCTACCCGATCACGGCCCCGGTCCCGGCGCGGGCGTCGGCCGTGGGGATGGGCCGGGCGATGGGACCATCATCGACTCGATGACCTCAGGCGCGAGCTTGGTCAAACTCTTCAGCTGTTCGATCAACGAACTCGGCACCGAAATCTTCGACTCTACTTGCACGACGATGGCCGATTCGGCCTGTACACCGGTGTCCATGGCAATTCCTCCTGATTAGGTCAACGCTCTCTCGCGTTCGCGAGGCCGGCGACGTTATTAGCTCGTCACGTTTCGTGTCAATCGACGCCCCTTTGCAAGGACGTCGATTGACACCCTGAGCCTTTCGCCTCCGAGCAAACGCCCGTCACACGGTCTCAGGCGGGACCCGGACCGGGATCAGGACGAGGTGCGGGCGCCGGAACCTGAGGAGCCGCCATGATCGACGCATCGACCGGCTTGGCCATGCGCTGCAATTGATCGATCAATGACGTTGGCACAGAAACCGCCGACCCCGCTTTGACTATGGAATTCATTGCACTCCCCTCGGTTCGTCGCCTGCGACGGAATATCGCAGTGCTTTTCGAGCCTACGATTGGCACCGTTGCGCGTCAATTGGTGACTCTCTATGGTGCCTGAACTCGCCGCCTTCCTGTCTCATGCCACTGCGACATCTCATCCTCTTCGCGATTCTCTTGTCTGCGGTTTCGCCGCTGCGTGCCGCTGAAGTCGGAGCATTGCCTTCGCGAACATGGGATATCCGGCAAATCCGGCTGGGTGATGACTATCCCGACCCCGCATTCAATGCGCTTGTTCAATCTCACGACGGGGTCATTTATTCGGGTGACCAACGCGGCGTTCTGGAATTCGACGGACGGAACTGGCGGCGACTACCCATCGGTATCAACTTCGCAGTGACGGCACTTGGCGTTACTCGGTCCGGGCAATTGGTCGTCGGTGGCGCGGAAACATTGCTGGTGGTTTCCGATCCAGGCGGTGCCAACGAGGTTCTTGATGTCGGAGAAATGCTTCCAGAAGGGCTCCATGGCGGCGGCGACTTCTGGGAATTCGCGGAAGATCGCGATATGTGGTGTGTGCGTTCCAGTGAGCTGCTGGTATGCCGACAATCGTCAGGGTTCAAGGCGTTCCGCACTGAACAAGAGTTCGGTCGACTTTTTCAAACCAGCGACAGCATCTTGATTCATGTTCATCGTGTCGGCTTGAGTCGGATCACCTCGGATGGCCCGCTTCTTGTTCCCGGTGGAGCCGTGTTCGCCAACATCGGCGTCTCCTCTCTCGTTGAATTTCCGGACAAATCCTACGCGGCGATTACAAGGGAGCCGTTCGGCATATGGCGGTGGCGAGACGGCGAACCGCCGATGCTGTCGGCGACGATCAGCGCCTCGGACGTGATGCGTCCAATCGGGATCGGCCAACTGGTAGCGGCCGACAAGATCGCTATTCCTGAGGGAAACGGGGGTGTTGCGATTCTCGGTATTGATGGAGCAGTTCACGACCGCATTGAACCTGCCGATCTGAACGTCGGCACTGGCGCTCAAGCCCTGATGGTCGACCGCGAAGGAGCGCTATGGATCGCTTGGCGCAGCGCGATATCAAGAATCGAATATCCGTCCCGAGCGCGCGTCTTCTCATTGCCGCCAAATTTGTTCGGTCAATCGATGGTGCTGACCAGAACTGAGCTGGGAATTTCCGCCTTTCACGGTGGCTCAGTGGTGAGCCTGCGACAGGAATCCAACTCAAAACGCTGGAGTCTGCAACAGATCAACCAAGCGCCGGCCTCGATCCTGATGATTCGATCGATCAACGGATCAGACCTGGTCGGCACGATCCGCGGCATCTGGTCATTGCAGGACGGAGCCGTCGCGCTCCCGAACGACCTGGTGTTTTCCGCGACATCGGTTGCTCAATCATCTACCGATATCTGGGCAGGGCTGCGCAACGGCGTATCGAGACTGCAACGCGGTCCAACAGGATGGCGCGAAATACAGCGAAACCCGAATGTTTCTTTTGATGTGATCTCGATCCTGCAGACCGAGCCGGAAACGGTTTGGCTGGGCTCACTCGTCGGGCGTGTAGCAAGACTGCGACTGAGCAACGGCACAACATTGGCCGAAGCGCGAGTTGAAGAGTTCGATGATTCCGCAGGACTGCCCAAGGCAACGATTTCGCTGGAGCGGATTGGGGACGACGCAAGCATCTGGGTGCAGGGCGGGCAGTTCTACGAGTTCGATGGGCAGCGATTCCACCCCAGCACGATCGTCCCCTCCGAAGAATCGGGGCCGATCCAAGATGTCAAACGCATTGACGACGCTCAATTGCTGATCAGCAACCCGAACAGTCGGCTGCGACTTTTGCGCCGAGACATCACTGGCGTGTATCACCACCAGCACAGCATCTTCGATGAATTCGTCAGCGTCGAGAAAACCCGTTCGATGCACGTCGACCCTGATGGCATCGTATGGCTGGCTCAGGATTCGAATGTCGTGCGCATCGATCCGAAGGCGGACGTGCCGAAGCCGGTGCCGCAACAGGTGTTGATCCGCGACGTATCGGTGGGCGACGTGAGCTTGCTGAAGGGCCGCGGCGATGCCACGCCGCTGAATCTCGGCGAGGGCGCCAGCCTGCGCGTCGAATACACGCTGCCGAGTTACCGCGCGCCCGAGTTAAACCGGTTCCGCTCGCGTATCCGGACCATCCACGCGGCGACCGAATGGAGCAACTGGAGCAACGAAACGCGGCGCGACTTCACCAACCTGCCCGCCGGCGAATTGCTGTTCGAAGTCGAGGCGCAGGACGCGGCCGGCATCAGCGGCGGTATCGCGTCGGTGCCGATGACCGTGGTCGCGCTCTGGTATCGGCGCGGTTGGGCGATGGCTGCATTCGCGGTCGCCGGGCTGTTGCTGGTCGGTGCCGGCGTGCAGTGGCGCGTACGTGCCCTGCGCGCGCGCGGCGCCGAACTGGAGCGCTTGGTCGCGCTCAAGACCGAAGCGCTGCAGGTCGCCGCCAACACCGACCCGCTGACCGGGCTGTGGAATCGCCATCGCTTCGGCCAGTGGCTGCGCAGCGAACTGGGCGACATCCAGCTGCGGGCGGCCGTCGCCGCCGCGTCCGACCCGGCGGACCTGATCGTCTGCGGCATCGACCTGGATCATTTCAAGCGCGTGAACGACCAGCATGGCCATGCCGCTGGTGACGCGATCCTGAAGGCCGTGGCCGAGCGACTGCAGGCCTTCAAGCGACCGAACGACCTGATCTTCCGCTTCGGCGGCGAGGAATTCGTTTATATCGGCACGCAGCGGCACCGCGACGAAGGGCGCGCACTGGCCGAGGCCATCGTGCGTGAAATCGCCGAAGTCCGCGTCGAACTCGAAGACGGCGTGCTGCTGGAGCCGACGGCTTCGGTCGGCTGGTCCGGGTATCCGTTCTATCGTGAACGCCCGGACCTGTTCGGCATCGACTTCGTGCTCGGCATCGCCGACCGCGCGCTGTACGTGGCCAAGCAGGAAGGCCGCAACCGCGCCTGCGGCTACCTGCCGAACCTGCCAGTGGACGACCTCGACCGCACCCAGGCGGACTGGCGCACGCAAGTCTTCAACCGCCACCCGGATTTCCTGCAGCGCGTCGGATGAGCTCGGGAACAGGCGGACCGAGACCCGCTGTGGCACTGGATGACGGGAAGTGGTGGGTCATGACAGATTCGAACTGTCGACCAACGGATTAAAAGTCCGCTGCTCTACCGGCTGAGCTAATGACCCGGTGATTGCTTCCCGAAAGGGGCGCGAAGTTTAGGCGAGCGCAGATGAACGCTCAAGGAAATTATCTGCAATCGTCGCTGGTCAGCGATAACGCGTCGGATCGGCGACGCCGGCATCGACGAATCCTTGCCGGCGCAGCCGGCAGGCATCACAGCGACCGCAGGCACGCCCGGCCTCGTCTGCCTGATAACACGAGACCGTGGTCGAGAAGTCGACGTCATGGGCAAGCCCGGCACGCACGATATCGGCCTTCGACATTGCCATCAGCGGTGCATGCACGGTGAAGCGCTGGCCCTCGACACCGGCCTTGGTCGCGAGATTGGCGAGCTGCTCGAAGGCACGGATGAACTCGGGCCGACAGTCCGGATAGCCGGAATAGTCGACTGCATTGACGCCACAGAACAGATCACGCGAACCCAGCACCTCGGCCCAGCCGAGCGCCACCGACAACATGATGGTGTTGCGCGCCGGCACGTAGGTTACGGGAATACCACTGCTGGGCGCTTCCGGAACGGCGATGTCGTCGGTCAGCGCCGAACCGCCGAGCATGCGCAGGTCGATGTGCACGATCTTGTGCGCGATCGCACCGAGCGCCTGCGCATTGCGCTTCGCGGCATCGAGCTCGGCGTGATGACGCTGGCCGTAATCGACGCTGAGCGCGTAGCAATCGAAGCCTTGCGCGCGGGCGATTGCGAGCGTCGCGACCGAGTCCATGCCGCCCGACACGAGCACGACGGCGCGCGGTGCGGGCTGCGTCATTGGGCGACCCGCAGCATCAGCAGCGCCCACAGCGCGAACAGCGTCAGCGCGCCGAGTGCGTAGACGATGAAGCGATGCATGACGCGGTTGTAGGTGATGTGGATGAGACTGTGCAACACGCGCAACCCGACGAAGGTCCAGGCGAGCGTCGACAGCCAGCGATCGTGCACCGCCAGCAAGGTCGCGAAGCCCATCGCGACATAGAACAGCATCGGCAGTTCGAGCAGGTTGTTGAAGTTGTCAGCCGCCGAGGTGCGCTGCAGCAGTTCGACACGGGCTTTGCGGTTGAACAGGCGCTGCGCGTCGATGCGGCTCGCGCGCATCTCGCCGATCCGTTGCACGTAGAGGGCAACCCAGACCAGGGCGGTCCACGCGACGAGCGCGGCGCAGGGCCAGAACAAGTCGGTTGTGATCATCGTCAGCGCCCCGGCAAGTCGCCCCAGAGCTGCTTGTGCAGCTGGAGCTGGAAGCGGACCGGCAAGCGGTCCGCGAGGATCCATTCGGCCAGATCGCGCGGCGCGACCTGGCGATGGCTCGGTGAAAACAGGACCGCGCAGCGCGCATGCAGGCTGCGTTCCAGCACGATGCGCTTCGCCCATTCGTAGTCGGCGCGCGAACACAGCACGAACTTGAGCTGGTCGTGCGGATTCAGCAGGTCGAGGTTCTCGTAACGATTGCGCTCGCACTCGTTCGAATCGGGCGTCTTCAGGTCGACGACGCGGGACACGCGCGGGTCGACCGCCGCGATATCCAGCGCGCCGCTGGTTTCCAGCGACACCGAATAGCCGGCATCACAGAGGGCTCTCAACAGATCGATGCAGGCGCGTTGCGCGAGCGGTTCACCGCCGGTCACGCAGACATGGCGCGCAGCGAAGTCCGCGACTTTCTGCAGGACTGATTCAATCGTCCACCATTCGCCGCCGTAGAAGGCATACGCGGTGTCGCAATAGGTGCAGCGCAGCGGGCAACCGGTCAGGCGAATGAAGACGGTCGGCCAACCGACCGCGTCCGCCTCGCCCTGCAGCGAGTGGAAAATCTCGGTGAGCTTGAGGCGCGGTTCGTTCGCGGCCGTCGCGGCCCCGGAATCCGCGGCCGCGACGGCTGCTTCGTTCATCGCTTACGGTGTCTTGCCTTCGAGACGCAGCGCACGCAGGCGACCCTGCGCCAATCGCGCGACAGTCGAACCGGGATAACGCGCGACGACGTCGTTCAAGGCGGCCTCGGCATCGTTCCACTGTTTCAGTTCGTAGAGGCAATAGCCGACCTTGAGCATGGCGTCCTGGGTCTTGGCGCTTTGCGGGTAGGCGGCCAGCAGCGCGCGAAAGGTATCGAGCGCAATCTGGTAGTTCTGGGTGACGTAGTAGGACTCGCCGAGCCAGTACGTCGCGTTGTCGGCGAGTTCGCCTTGCGGGTATTGCTCGAGGAAGGCCGAAAAGCGGCGCGCCGATTCGGCATAGCGGCCTTCGCGCAGGGCATCGAAGGCCGTGTCGTAGCTGGCCTGTTCGCCAGCCTGAGGAATCATCGTCGTCGAGGCGACGGACGGATCAGTCGGCTCCGCCAGCGTCGGCGCGATCGGCGTCGCCGCAGCTGCCGATTCGGCGCCTGTCATCGGGTCGGTCGTGGCGGGGGCCACCGGCGCGTCCATCGTCAATTGTCCGGGCGCAACGGGTGCGGCCGGGAGATCCTGAATCTGACCCGGCGCAATCGCCGCAGTCGGTTCGGACGGCGGCGCCGAGGACACGGGCGCCGGATTGCCTTCGAGGCGGCTGATGCGCGAATCGAGATCGACGTACTGGTC
This sequence comes from Lysobacterales bacterium, assembly GCA_016721845.1. Lineage (NCBI taxonomy): Bacteria > Pseudomonadati > Pseudomonadota > Gammaproteobacteria > Lysobacterales > Lysobacterales bacterium. The sequence continues at coordinate 25,476 of JADKHK010000011.1, read as the reverse complement.
GCGCCCGCGCTTCTTCAGTTCTTCGATCGCGAAGGCCTGTTGTTCGACCAGTCCGCGCAGCGACTGCACTTCGGACTGGAGGTCATCGATACGGTTCAGCAGGTCGACGGTGGACTGGCCACTCCCCTGCCCCTGACTCTGGGCTTCGATGCGGGCAACACGCTCAGCGAGACTCAGACGACCCGTTTGGGCGCCCACCGACCCCGAAAACGACGTGGCGGCGACCAAGGCCGCCGCCACGAGGGGTCCACGAAACAGTGAACCGGACTTCATCATCGCTGTTTACTTAGCCGTGTAGACGATTTCGACGCGACGGTTCTTGCCCCAGCACTCATCGTTCGAGTCGGAGCAGGTCGGGCGCTCTTCGCCGTAGGAGACGACGTTCAGCTGCGCGGCCTGGCCACCGTTGGCCTGCAGGGCCGACGACACGGCGTTGCCGCGACGCTCGCCGAGGCCGAGGTTGTATTCACGCGAACCGCGCTCGTCGGCATGGCCTTCCAGCGTCATTGCCGCCGACGGACGGTCGACGAGGTACTTGCCGTGGCAAGCCAGAATGGCCTGGGCTTCGGCGCGGATCTCGGCCTTGTCGAAATCGAAGTACACCACGCGCTGACGCAGGCAGCTGTCGGTGTCGAGATCGCTGGCATCGTACTTGCCGTCGTCTTCCATCGGCTCGACGACGTCGGCGGGCTTTTCCGGCTGCGGCGGCGTTTCGATGACTTCGGCTTTCTTGGTGCAGGCGGCGAGGGAAGCGACCATCGCCAGGGACAGGACTACGCGCATCGTGTTGTTCATTGTGTTGTTTCCTCGAGGTTTTTTTTGGATGAATCAGGGCATTGCATCGCGCGAGACTTTACCGGCCGATGACTTAACGCTGGCGGAAGGGACCCCACGCAGGTTCACGGACATCGCCATCGGCCAGTACCAAGCGCTGCCGTACCCGCCCGTCGGCGGACACGGCAAAGAGTACGCCACGCTTTCCTTCGCGTGCGGCGTACAAGATCATGCTTCCGTTCGGCGCGAAACTCGGTGATTCGTCCAGATTACCGGGCGAAATCAGGCTCATATCCCCAGCCCCGCCGCGCGACCGATCCACAACCGCAATACGATACACATTTCCGCTGCCCTGTGCCATAGCCAAGGTCTTGCCCTGGTAACCAATGGTGGCGCGGGCATTGTATTCACCCTGAAAGCTGACCCGGGTGGCGTCGCCGCCACTGGCCGGGACGCTGTAGATCTGCGGCTTGCCGGCGCGGTCGGAGGTGAACAGCAGGGTCGCGCCGTCCGGCATCCACACCGGCTCGGTGTCGATCGAGAAATGTCGGGTGATCTGGGTCGTGCGGCGCGAGGCGATGTCCATCACGTAGATTTCCGGGTTGCCGGACTGCGACAGCGTCAACGCCAGCTTCGAGCCGTCCGGCGAGAACGCCGGCGCACCGTTGATGCCGCGGTAGGACGCCACGACCTGGCGCGAGCCGGTGGTCAGCTCCTGGATGTAGATCGAGGAATTGCCGCGCTCGAAGCTGACGTAGGCCAGGCGCTTGTTGTCCGGCGACCAGGCCGGCGACAGCAGCGGCTCGCGCGAGCGCACCACCGTCTGCGGGTTGAAGCCGTCCGAGTCGGCGACCATCAGCGCGTACTGGGTGTCGCGACCGATGCCGGTCGCGGTGACGTAGGCGATGCGTGTCCAGAACGCGCCGCGGACACCGAGGATCTTCTCGTAGACGAGGTCGGCGATCTGGTGCGCGGCGCCACGCAGGTCGTTCGGACGCGCGCCGATCGCCAACCCCATCAACCGCGCCTGCTTGGCCACGTCGAACAACTCGAACTCGATGCGCAACGCACCGGCGTCGGCGTCCGATATGCGGCCGATCACCAGGAAATCCTGCTTGAGCAGGCGCCAGGTCGCGAACTTCACGTCGGCCGGGCGCGCCGGCGTCTCGACGATGTCCTGGCGACTGAGCGCTCGGAACTGGCCGCTACGACTCAAGTCGGCGCCGATAACCGCGCTGATGTCGGTATCCGGCGGCAGGCCCGCACCCTCGAACGCGAACGGCACCACCGCAACCGGCAATGCGGCCTCGTTCCCCGAGACCGGCCCGACCGCCAGCGTTTGCGCGATGCCGACACGGGCGACCATCAGGCCAAACAGCACAAAGAACCATTGGAGTCGCTTCATTGGGTGCAGATCTCTCTGGGAAAGCAGAACGGGACAGTGACTTTGCGAGCGAATACGTTCTCGAAGCCACGATAGGGTAAGGGTTCACGCTGAACGGCAGCTTCGATGCTGCGCACGATGTTCGGGTCGCCGAAGCAGGACGAGGTATCGACCGCGATGACCTCGCCACCCGGAATCTGGGTGACGGTGACGTTGCAGCGAAAGCCTTCGCGCAGCGAGTCCGGGCGCAGCCAGTTGCGGTCGATGGTGTTGGTGATCGCGAGCTTGTATTGCCCGAGCAAGCTGTCGTCGCGACCGTTGGTGCCGGGGCGCTGTGCGGCCTCCTGCTTCGAAAGCTCGTCCATGCGCTGCTGTTCCAGCGCGCGCTGCTTGTCGGCCTCGGTCTGCTTTTGCTTGTCCTGCAGCTGCGCCAGCTTCATTTCCTCGATCTTGCGCTTGCGCTCGGCTTCCTCGCGCAGGCGCTTGATATCCTCGAGCTGCTTCTGGCGCTCCCGCTCCATCTTGGTCAGCTCTTCCTGGCGATCGAGATCGACCTGCTCCTGCTTGCGCTTTTCTTCCTGCTCGCGCTCGGCCTGTTCCAGCGCCTCGGCTGCCAGGCGCACTTTTTCCTGATCGATCTGGTCCTGCGCCGGCGGTGGCGTCTGCGTCTCTTCGGGCGGTGGCGGCGGCGGTTCCGGCTGCGGCTTGGGTGGCTCCGGCTTGGGCGGCGTCGGCTTCGGCCTCGACGCGGCTGCAGGCAGCGGCGGCGCACTGAAATCAACCAGGACCGCCTCGATCACCGGGCCGGCCACATCGGCCGGCGCGATCGTCGGCTTGAGCCACATCGCCACGAACACGATCGCCACGATGCCGGCATGCAGCAGCAGCGAGCCGCCGAACGCGAACAAGGTGTCGTCGCGGCGCTCGGCCATGTCAGCGCGCCTTGGCCTTTTCGCCGGCCGGCTGGCTCATCAGCCCGACGCGCGGCACACCCGCCTGCTGCAACACCACCATGATCTCGTAGACCCGGCCGTAGTCGATGCTGTGGTCGCCGCCGACCAGTACCGGCACTTTCGGGTTCTGCCGCACGAAGGCCGCGACCTTGTTGCCGAGATCGGTCATCTCGATGGCTTCGCGCTTCTCGTCGCCCAGGGTCAAGTACATGGTGCCGTCGCGGGCGATGCTGACCAGCACCGGATCCGAGTCCAGCGACACCGTCTTCGCATTCGATTCGGGCAGATCGATGTCGACGCCGAGGTTCAGCATCGGCGCGGTGACCATGAAGATGATCAGCAACACGAGCATCACGTCGATGTACGGCACGACGTTGATCTCGGACTTCAGTTTCCTGCGTTTGCGCAGCTTTCCGGCGGACATGTCAGCTCCAACGCGACGCGGATGCGGACGGGGTCAATGGTTGTCCTCGACATGGGCCTGACGTTGCAGGATCGACGAGAATTCCTCCTGGAAGGCATCGAAGCGCACGTTCAGGCGCTCCACCAGATTCGAGAAACGATTGAACGCCCACACCGCCGGGATCGCCGCGAACAGCCCCATCGCGGTCGCGATCAAGGCTTCGGAAATCGGCGGCGCCACGGTCGCGATGGTCGCGGTCTTGGCCGTGCTCAGGTCCATGAACGCGATCATGATGCCCCAGACCGTGCCGAACAGGCCGATGTAAGGCGAGATCGATCCGACATTGGCGAGGAATTCGAGGTCCTTCTCGAGACGATCGACTTCGCGACCGGCGGCGGCGCGCATGGCGCGCTGCGCGCCCTCGACCATGATGCGCGGGTCCATAGTGCGGCGCGAACGCAGGCGCGCGAACTCGCGGAATCCGGCCTCGAAGATGCCGGGCAGGCCATCGCTGTCCTTGCCGGGCGCGGACACTTCCTTGAACAAGGCGCCGAGGTCGCCGCCTGACCAGAAGCGCTCCTCGAAATCGTTGGCCTGCTTCTTCGACTTCTCGAGAATGCTGCGCTTGCCGAGAATGATCGTCCAACTCATCAGCGAGGCCGCCAGCAGCAGGCCCATGACCAGTTTCACCGGCAACGACGCGCCGATGACCAGCTTGAGGATGTCGAAGCCGCCATCCGGCGGCACCACCGCGGCGGCGGCCTGGACGGCATCCCCCAATTCGATCGGTGCCGCCGCGCTGGCTGCGAGGCTGAGCAAGGACAGGACTGAAGGCATCATCTACTCCGGAAACAGGTCCCGCGGCAGGGCCACGGGACGGAAGGAATCGGCGGTCACGCAGGCCGCAAGCACGTCGGCATCGAGCAGCCGTTCGCCGCTCCCGGCCTTGCGCAGTTCCTGGGTGAAACGAAGGCTGGCCCCGCGCTGTTCGACGAGCACGCACGTGGCGAGCAACTCGTCATCGAGCGTCGCGGGGCGGCGGAAGGATAGCGAAACCCTGCTGACCACGAACACCAGGCCGCGTTCGCGCTTCAGCCGCGATTGATCAATGCCGATGCTGCGCAGCCATTCGGTGCGGGCGCGTTCGAGGAAATGCAGGTAGCGGGCATGGTAGACAACGCCGCCGGCATCGGTGTCCTCGTAGTAGACGCGGATCGGCCATTCGAAGACCGGACTCACTCTCCGGCCCCGAACAGATCCGGCACCGGCGCATCGGCGCGGCGCGGCGGACTCAGCCCGAAATGCCGGTACGCCTTGGCCGAGGCCATGCGTCCGCGCGCAGTCCGCACCAGGAAACCCTGCTGGATCAGATAGGGCTCGATCACGTCCTCGATGGTGCCGCGTTCCTCGCTCAGCGCCGCCGCGATCGATTCCACGCCGACCGGGCCACCATCGAAGTTCTCGATGATCATGCCCAGCATGCGCCGGTCGAGCGCGTCGAAGCCTTCCTCATCGACCTTCAGCATCTTCATCGCCTGGGTGGCGATGGCGCTGTCGATATGGCCGTCGCCGCGCACTTCGGCATAGTCGCGTACGCGCCGCAGCAGGCGATTGGCGATGCGTGGCGTGCCGCGCGAGCGCCGCGCGATCTCGTCGGCACCATCGCCATCGCAATGAATGCCGAGGATGCGCGCCGAACGCGTGACGATCTGTGCGAGTTCGGCGCGCTCGTAGAATTCGAGGCGTTGCACGATGCCGAAGCGGTCGCGCAGCGGCGCCGTCAGCAATCCGGCGCGCGTGGTCGCGCCGATCAGCGTGAACGGCGGCAGGTCGAGCTTGATCGAGCGCGCGGCCGGTCCGTCGCCGATCATGATGTCGATCTGAAAATCCTCCATCGCCGGGTACAGCACCTCTTCCACGACCGGCGACAGGCGATGGATCTCGTCGACGAACAACACGTCGTGCGGCTGCAGATTGGTCAGCAACGCGGCGAGATCGCCGGCCCGCTCCAGCACCGGCCCCGAGGTCGAACGCAGGTTGACGCCGAGTTCGTTCGCGATCACCTGCGACAGCGTGGTCTTGCCGAGCCCCGGCGGCCCGAAGATCAGGACATGATCCAGCGACTGTGCGCGCCGTTTCGCGGCCTCGATGTAGATCGCCATCTGTTCGCGCACCGGTGCCTGCCCGAGATATTCGGACAGACGCTTCGGGCGGATGCTGGCCTCGATCGCGTCGTCTTCGCGGGTCGCCGTGGCGGAAGTGAGGCGGGTATCGGTCATCGGGCCATTGTAGTCGCGTCACGACCGCAGGGGCGTAGCGTGCTACGGCCCTGCCGGCAACATCAGATCTCGACCTGAGTCCCGAGCTCGATCAGGCGGTTGCCGGGAATCTGGAAGAAGGTCGTGGCCGATTGCGCGTTGCGCGCCATGAATGCGAACAGCTTGTCGCGCCAGGGCGGCATGCCCTGTTCCTGGCTCGGAATCAGGGTTTCGCGCGACAGGAAGAAGGTCGTGTCCATCATGTCGAAGGGCAGGCCGCAGGATTCGCACCCCCCCAGCGTCTTCGGCACATTGGGCTCTTCGGCGAATCCGTAACGCAAATACATCGCGTAGAAATCATGACCGAGCGGCTCGACCTTCATGCGCTCGCCGGGTTCGGCAATCGGCGTTTCCACGGTTTCCACCGTCAGCAAGACGTTGCGGTCGTGCAATACCTTGTTGTGTTTCAGGTTGTGCAGCATCGCGTGCGGCACACCTTCCTGGTTCGCGGTCATGAACACCGCCGTGCCGGGCACCCGCAGCGGCGGATGTGCGGCGATCGAACTGATAAACGGGGTCAGCGCCAAGCTTTCCTTGCGCATCTGCGACACCACCAGGGTGCGCCCCTTGCGCCAGGTCGACATCAGCAGGAACAGGCCGGCGCCGAGGACCAGCGGGAACCAGCCGCCGTAAGGAATCTTGATCGCGTTCGCGGCGAAGAAGGCCGTATCGATGGTGATGAAAACCGCGCCCACCGCGACCACGATCCACTTGTTCCATTTCCACATCATGCGCGCGACGATCAGCGCCAGCACGGTGTCGATCAGCATGGTCCCGGTAACGGCAATGCCGTAGGCCGCGGCCAGGTTGGACGAGGTTTCGAACCCGAGCACGACCAGCACGATGGCAATCAGCAGGAAGCGGTTGATCCAGGGCACGAACACCTGGCCGACGGTCTCGTCCGAGGTGTGCTTGATCTGCATGCGCGGCGCGAAGCCGAGTTGCACGGCCTGGCGGGTGACCGAAAACGCACCCGAGATCACCGCCTGCGATGCGATGACCGCCGCGGCGGCCGCGAGAACGATCATCGGATACAAGGCCCAGTCCGGGGCGAGCAGGTAGAACGGATTGGTCGCGGCTTCGGGGTGCGACAGGATCAGCGCGCCCTGACCGAGATAGTTCAGGACCAGACCCGGAAAGACGATCCAGTACCAGGCGATGCGGATCGGGCGGCGGCCGAAGTGGCCCATGTCGGCATACACCGCTTCGGCGCCGGTGATCGCGAGCACGACCGTGCCGAGCGCGAGAAAGGACATGAGCGGGTGGGCGGCGAAGAACAGGACGCCATACCAGGGGTTCAGCGACTTCAGGATGGCCGGGTATTCATGGATTTCGGCCACGCCGAGTGCGCCGAGCACGACGAACCACAGCACCATCACCGGACCGAACACCGCGCCGACCCGGGCCGTGCCGCTGCGCTGGAACGCGAACAATCCGACGACGATGAGCAGGGTGATCGGCACCACGTATTGCTCGAACGCCGGCGCGGCCACCTTCAGGCCTTCGACGGCACCGAGGATCGACATCGCGGGCGTGATCACGCCATCGCCATAGAACAGGGCGGCGCCCAGCAGGGCGAGCACGATGATGAAACGTCGCGCCCGCTTGTTGTCGCCGACCGCCTTCATGGCCAGCGCCATCATCGCCATGATGCCGCCTTCGCCGCGGTTGTCGGCGCGCATGATGAAGATGACGTACTTGAGCGACACCACCAGGATCAGGGACCAGAACACCAGCGACAACACGCCGAAGACATTGGCTTCGGTCAGCGGCATCGCATGCGGGCCATGGAAGGCCTCGCGCATCGTGTACAGCGGGCTCGTGCCGATGTCGCCGAAGACGACGCCGACTGCGGCGACGGCGAGACCGGCGATCCCGCCCTTGCCGGCTTGCTGCCCGTTGGAAGTGCCCATAAAACCCGGTGTCAGCCTTGCGGCCCGGAAAAAAGGTCGCGTAGTGTAGCCATGTCAGGTGCGCAATGCGGCCTTCAAGGCTTTGCGAATGATCGTTTCTGCGGAATCACCCGGTTCGGCCGCATCTTTCAACAACTTGGCGATCTCGACGGGCTTGTATCCAAATTGTTCCAGCGCCGCGGAAGCCTCCGCGACCGGGTCGTGGGCAACGATCTTCACGCCACCGACCACCATCGGCGCCAGCCCTGCCCCGAGCTTGTCGCGCAATTCGACGACGATGCGCTCCGCGGTCTTCTTGCCGATGCCGGGAATGCGGGTCAACGCCGTGAGGTCGCTGTTCGCGACCATGCGCGCAAAATCGTCGGCGGAGACGCCGGAGAGAATCGACAGCGCCGTCTTCGCGCCGATGCCGCTGACCTTGAGCAAGGTACGGAACAGCCCGCGTTCGCGCTCGGACTGGAAGCCGTAGAGGTTCACGGCATCCTCCTTTTGCGCGTAGTGGATGACCAGCGTGATCTCGCGACCGAGTTCCGGCAGTTCGTAGAACGTCGACATCGGCGCTTCGAGTTCGTAGCCGACGCCGTTCACGTCGATCATCAGCGCCGGCGGCGCCTTCATCACCAACACGCCCTTCAGGCGTCCAATCATCTGCGTCTCCAGGCGGTGCGCGGAATGCCGAGGCGGGTGAGACTGGCGCGGGTGTGCGCATGCGTCAATGCGATCGCGAGCGCGTCGGCGGCATCGGCCTGCAACTTGCCGGGCAAGGACAGCAGGATGCCGACCATGTGCTGCACCTGGGTCTTGTCGCCCGAGCCACTACCGACCACGGCCTGCTTCACTTCCTTCGGCGCGTATTCGGTCAGCGCCAAACCCTTGCCGACGACAGCGACGATGGCCGCGCCGCGCGCTTGACCAAGCTTCAGTGCCGAATCCGGATTGCGCGCCATGAACACCCGCTCGATCGCGACCTCGGTCGGCCGATGCGTCTCGACGATCTCGCCGACCTCGTCATAGATCTGCTTCAGACGCAGATGAAACGTCTCGTTGTCGAGCAGGTGCAGTGCCGTGTGAAACACGTGCACGCAGCGCCCGTCCGGCAACGCATCGATGATGCCGATGCCGGTGCGTTGCGAACCGGGGTCGATGCCGAGGATGCGGGTCATGGTGAGACGTGGAGTCTAGCAATCGTCGTGGTGATGAAACGGGCAGCCGAGATGGCAGTCAACTCCAGCGGCGAACAACGGCGTTATAGTCTGATCTCAGGCTCGACGCGGAGATCGCGCGCATGGATGACAATGCTGTGGACAAACGCCGCGAGTTGCGTGCGTTCCTGTTCCTGACGGTGTTCCTGGCGCCGATCCTGGCGGTCGGGCTGGTCGCCTCCTGGGGCTTCATCGTCTGGATCTTCCAGATGTTCGCGGGCCCACCGGGGCCGCAGTGATGGCCTGGCACATCGCCAGCCTGATCGTGCGCTGCCGACCCGACCACGAGGCGGCCGTCGCGGCGCGTCTCAACGCACTGCAACTGACCGAAGTCCGCGGTGCGCAGCACGGCCGCATCGTCGTCATCGCCGAGGGCGCGAACGAATACGAACTGGCGCAGCGCTTCGACGCGATCCGCGCCACACCGGACGTGATGACCACCGATCTGGTCCACCATGAAATCGATACCGACGACAGCGAGGCCGCCCATGCACAGCACGCGCCGTGACTTCATCCGCCATTCCGCCGCTGCGACTGCAGCCGCGGTCGCCGGCATCCCCCTGTACGCGGACGCCAGCAACATCGTCACCGACCGCGCCGACACGCAACTCAAGTGGAGCAAGGCGCCCTGCCGGTTCTGCGGCACCGGTTGCGGCATCAATGTCGCCGTGAAGGACGGCCGCGTCGTCGCGACCCATGGCGACATCCACGCTGAAGTGAATCGCGGCCTGAATTGCGTCAAGGGTTATTTCCTGTCGAAGATCATGTACGGCGAAGACCGTCTAACCCGGCCGCTGCTGCGCAAGACCAACGGGCAATACGACAAGCGCGGCGAGTTCACGCCGGTGTCCTGGGACGAGGCCTTCGACGTGATGGCCGCACAGTTCAAGCGCGTGCTGAAGGAGAAGGGCCCGACGGCGGTCGGCATGTTCGGCTCGGGCCAATGGACGATCTGGGAAGGCTACGCCGCCAACAAACTGTTCAAGGCCGGTTTCCGCAGCAACAACATCGACCCGAACGCACGCCACTGCATGGCCAGTGCGGTGATGGGCTTCATGCGCAGCTTCGGCATGGACGAGCCGATGGGCTGCTACGACGACATCGAAGCCGCCGACGCCTTCGTGCTCTGGGGCTCGAACATGGCCGAGATGCACCCGATCCTGTGGACCCGCGTCACCGACCGCAAGCTCTCGAATCCGGGCGTCAAGGTCGCGGTGCTGTCGACCTTCGAACACCGCAGCTTCGATCTCGCCGACATCCCGATGGTGTTCAAGCCGCAGACCGACCTCGCGATCCTCAATTACATCGCGAACCACATCATCCAGTCCGGTGCGGTCAACAAGGACTTCGTCGGCAAGCACGTCAACTTCAAGCTCGGCGTCACCGACATCGGCTATGGCCTGCGCCCCGACCATCCGAAGGAAGTCGACGCCAAAGACGCGGCCGACCCGAACCAGGGTTCGCCGATCGATTTCGAGCAATTCGCCGCGTTCGTGCGTCCCTACACGCTGGAATACGCGGCCAAGCTCAGCGGCGTCGACGCGACCTGGCTGAAGCAGATGGCCGAGTTGTACGCCGACCCGAAGATCAAGGTGATGTCGTTCTGGACCATGGGTTTCAACCAGCACACGCGCGGTGTCTGGGCGAACAACATGATCTACAACATCCACCTGCTGACCGGAAAGATCGCGACGCCGGGGAATTCGCCGTTCTCGCTGACCGGTCAGCCGTCCGCCTGCGGCACCGCACGCGAAGTCGGCACCTTCAGCCATCGCCTGCCGGCCGATTTGCTGGTCGCGAAACCCGAGCATCGCGCCAAGGCCGAGGCGATCTGGCAACTGCCGCCCGGCACCATCGTGGAAAAGCCCGGACTCCACGCCGTCGCGCAGAACCGCGCGCTCAAGGACGGCAAGCTCAATGCCTACTGGGTGCAGGTCAACAACAACATCCAGGCCGGCGCGAACACTGCCAACGAAGGCATCCCGGGCTATCGCAACCCGGATAACTTCATCGTCGTGTCCGATGCCTACCCGACCGTCACTGCACAGGCCGCGGACTTGATCCTGCCGGCGGCGATGTGGGTCGAGAAGGAAGGCGCCTACGGCAATGCCGAACGCCGCACGCAGTTCTGGCATCAACTAGTGGACGCACCGGGCGAGGCCCGCTCGGACCTGTGGCAGCTGATGGAATTCTCGAAGCGCTTCACCGTCGACGAATGCTGGCCGGCGGAACTGGTCGCCGCGAAACCGGAACTGAAGGGCAAAACCCTGTTCGAGCTGTTGTTCGCGAACGGCGTCGTCGACCAATTCAAGCCCGACGAGATCGAAGCCGGCTATGCCAATCATGAATCCGCGGCCTTCGGCTTTTACGTGCAGAAGGGTCTGTTCGAGGAATACGCCCAGTTCGGCCGCCACCACGGCCACGACCTCGCGCCGTTCGACCAGTATCACCAGAGTCGCGGCCTGCGCTGGCCGGTGGTCGAAGGCAAGGAAACGCGCTGGCGTTACAAGGAAGGCAGCGACCCCTACGTGAAGGCCGGCAAGGACTTCGAGTTCTACGGCTTCCCGGATGGCCGTGCGGTGATCTGGGCCCTGCCCTATCAACCGGCCGCCGAAGAACCGGACGAGGAATTCGATCTGTGGCTGTCGACCGGGCGCGTGATCGAACACTGGCATTCCGGTTCGATGACGATGCGCGTACCCGAGCTCTACAAGGCGGTGCCGCAGGCGGTGATCTTCATGCATCCGGACGACGCGACCGCGCGCGAACTGCGCCGCGGCCAGGAGGCCAGGGTGATTTCGCGGCGCGGCGAGATTCGCGCCCGCATCGAGACCCGCGGTCGCAACAAGCCGCCGCGCGGCCTGATCTTCGTGCCCTGGTTCGACGCTTCGCGTCTGATCAACAAGGTCACGCTGGACGCCACCGATCCGATCTCGAAACAGACCGACTTCAAGAAGTGCGCCGTCAAAGTGGTTCGGGCCTGAGGAGGACGCGATGAAACCCGTGCAGATTCTGAACTTCGCGGCCGTGCTCGTGTTCGGCCTGCTGGTCGGGCATCAGTGCAGTCGCGCGCCCGCGCCCAAGCCGGCCGCCACCCCCACGGGCAGCGTCGCGGTGCCGACGACAACGCAGACCTCGCGATCGATCGACGCCTTGCGCCGCGGCGCCGACCTCGCGACCGAGCCCGAATCGCTGCCGCTCGCGCGCGTCGAGAATGCCGACATCAAGCGCGCTCGCGCCTATCCGATGCAGCCACCGACGATTCCGCACGCGATCGACGGCTACCAGGTCGACCAGCATGCGAACCGCTGCATGCTCTGCCACGGCCAGGTCAACTCGACGCAGTTCCAGGCGCCGCCGGTCAGCGTCACCCACTACATGGACCGCGACAGCCAGGTGCTGGCGGAGATCTCGCCGCGGCGCTACTTCTGCGTGCAATGCCACGTCGTCCAGACCGATGCGAAGCCGCTGATCGCGAACACCTACACCGGCGCCGACGACATCCTCGCCGCCACGCCCGCGGCCAGGGAGTGAGGCCATGGCCTGGCGCGAACGCATCCTCGGCATCTGGCGGCTGTTCAATTCGCCGAGCCGCCATTACAGCCTGATGTTCCTGACGCTCGGCGGCTTCATCGCCGGCATCGTCTTCTGGGGCGGCTTCAACACCGCGCTCGAAGCGACCAACACGGAAACCTTCTGCACGTCCTGCCACGAGATGAAGAACAATGTCTTCGCCGAACTGAAGAGCACGATCCACTACAGCAATCGCAGCGGCGTGCGCGCCACCTGCCCGGATTGCCACGTGCCGCACCAGTGGACGTCGAAAATCGCGCGCAAGATGCAGGCCTCGAAGGAAGTCTGGGGCAAGATCTTCGGCACCATCGATTCGCGCGAGAAATTCCTCGACAAGCGCCGCGAGCTGGCCGAGCACGAATGGGCACGCCTCAAGGCGAACGATTCGCTGGAATGCCGCAACTGCCACAACTACAACTCGATGGACATCACCCGCCAGAGTCCGCGCGCCGGTGCCATCCACGAACGCCATCTGCTCAGCGGCGACAAGACCTGCATCGACTGCCACAAGGGCATCGCCCACCAGCTGCCGGATATGGCCGGCGTGCCGCAGGGCTGAGCACGCACGGGACTAGTCGCGCAACAGCCGGAACGCACCGAGGTCGTGCATGCGCCCGTTCAACTGCGCCTGCACGCGGTGTTCGCCGGGATAGTGCTTGCGCGTGGTCATCGGCACCAGCGCGAGCGTCTTCGCGAGTGCAGCGGATTCGCCGGCGGCCAGCGCCAGCGCCTTCAGCTTGAAGGTTTTGGCCGAGGTCTTGCCGTTCGCCTTGACGAAGTGCACGACAAAGTCGGCCATGACCCGTTGTTCGCGCGGGCCGGTGTTGCGCAGCGTGAATCCGATCTCGACGCGATCGCCCTCATGCACGCGTTTTGGCGCGACGCGCACCCGCTCGATCGCCAAGGTCGGAGCGGCGCCGTACCCCAGCGCCGACAGGGCACCCGGCTCGGCGCGCTTGATCGCCGAACGCAGCGCATGGCGCACGATCCAGCGTCGCTCCGGCGACGCATTCTGCAACCAGCGGCGCGCCACGTCCGCGAGCAGATCGGGGTGGTCCTTGCCGATGTCGTTGAGGTTGTTCGCGACCGAACGACGCACGTACAACTCGGGATCGTCCTTCAGACGTTCGAGCAGGGCCAGCACCGGTGTCGGGTCGCGCTGGAAGTCGCGTAATCGCGATGCCCATGGCAGGCGCGGGCGCGTGCCCTCGGAGACCAGTCGGCGTACGTGCGGATGGGCGTCCTGCGTCCATTGTGCGAGTCGCGCCAGCGTCGCTTCCGGATGTCGCTCGATGAAAGGGCGGATGCTGAACTCGGCGGTGAAGCGCTGTGTCAGTTCGTGTTGCGCCTGCATCGATGCCTCGAAGTGATCGAGTCCATGCTCGGCGATGAACATCATGTGCGGCATGAACAGGAAGCCGCCCATACCCTGGGCCGCGCGACGCGCATGCGACACGCGCGACGAGGCGAGCAGCAGACGAATCGCCTGCGGATAGTCAGCTGGCAGATGTGCGTGCAGCGCCCGGCTGATCTGCCTTGCACGTTCGGTCAGCGACAACGGTTCGTATCCGGCGAGCGCGTCGCGCAGGAAGGCCGCGCGCGGAAAGCGGTCGTGCACGGCCACGAGCATGTCCGCGATCGCACGCGGCACGCTCGGGCCAAACTGGTCCCTCAGGGCTGCGGCCATGCGACGCTCCGTTCGACACGCCGCAGTCTAGTGGCTCGGCGACCGCCTTCGCGGCCGCCGATGTCCGTGTCGTGATCGATCACGCCGCGAGTGCGCGCGGTGCGGCCGGGAAATCGATCTCGGTGTCGGCGAGGTGGTTGGTGTAATTCGTGTAGATGTTCAGCACGACATTGACCAGCACTTCGAGGATGGTCGCGTCCGAATGGCCTTGCGCCTTGAAGGCGTCGAGCTCGGCGACCGGCACGCGGCCGCGGGTGTCGACGATGCGCTTCGCGAGTTGCAACAGCGCTCGGTCCTTGACCGATTCGGACTGTGCGGCACGGGCTTGCGCGATCTGCTCGGGTTTCAGTCCGACCATCGTGCCGATCGCGCTGTGCGCGGCCAGGCAGTAGTCGCAGGCGTTGGCGTCGCCGACCGCGAGCGCGATCTGTTCGCGCTGCTTCGCGTTGAGCGTGCCGTGTGCGGCCACGTCGGCCAGTTGCACGTAGGCGTTCAGCGCGACCGGCGCCTGGGCCAGGGTCAGGAACAGGTTCGGCACCGTGCCGAGCTTGGCCTTGAAGGCATCCAGCGTGGCGCGGGTGGCCGCATCGGCTTGGGCGGCTTGAATGGTCGGGATGTAGGACATGGCGAACTCCGGAGGAAGATGATGTGCGGATTGCACGGGACCTACTTTAGGGATCGCTTTCGTACTGAAAGTGACTTATCGTCCGCATCTATTGTCAGATCGTCCGAATATGCACACCGATCGCCTCGAAGCCCTACTGCAACGATTCCGCGTCAGCGCGCGCCTGTTCCACTCCGGCCCATTGTGCGGCGTGAATGATTTCGCACCCGAACAGGGCCGTGGCCAGTTGCATCTGTTGAGCGGCGGCGAACTGCGCGTCGAACACCCGGATGGCACGGCGATCACGGTCGACGAACCCAGCCTGCTGTTCTATCCGCGTCCGCATGCCCATCGTTTCGTCAGCGATACGGACCGCGGTGCCGACATGGCCTGCGCCTTCATCGAATTCGGCGACGGTGCGCGCAATCCGCTGACCGCTGCCCTGCCCGCCTGCATCGCTCTGCCGCTGTCGGCACTCGATGGCACCGCACCGGTGCTGGACCTGTTGTTCCGCGAAGCCTTCGCGCAGCATTGTGGTCGGCAACTGATCGTCGACCGACTGTTCGAAGTGGTACTGATCCAGATCCTGAGATTGCAGATGGCGAAGGCGCCAGAGCGCAGCGGCCTATTCGCGGGTCTGGCGCATCCGCAGCTCAGTCGTGCGCTGATCGCGATGCACGGCGAACCCGGACAGGCCTGGACACTGGCGTCCCTCGCCGAGGTCTGCGGCATGTCGCGCACGCAATTCGCGGAAACCTTCCGCGCCCGGGTCGGGATCACGCCGCCGGGCGACTATCTCGCCGGCTGGCGCCTGACCGTCGCGCAGCAACTGCTCGACGAAGGCCGCGCGCTCAAGCACATCGTCGATGCGGTCGGCTACGGCAGCGTCGCCGCGCTGTCGCGGGCGTTCAAGGCGCAGACCGGTTCATCGCCGCGGGACTGGCGCAAGGCTCGCGACACTGGCACGAATCGGGTGCGTGATGTGCTCTAGCCCCGCGCCCGAGGCTGCGCGCATGGATCATCGCAACGGGAGACTGCCGCCATGAATGTCGAAGTGCGAAAGCGACGCCTGCGCTCGTCCGTGTCCGACGTCCGTGGCTGGGCGCAGCTGGCGACCCAGGCCACGCGCGGCATCACCGCCATCGTCGAGGGCGTGCATCAATCGGTCTGGCGGACGCTCGGTGCACCCGAAGGCGAGCACGTCGGGCGCACACGCGGACTCACCGGCCATGTCTATCGCAGCATCGACGGCATCACCCGTGCGGTCGGCGGCGGTGTCGACGGGCTGCTGGCGCGGCTGCAGGAACGCTTCGATGACGAAGCCCTCGACCCGCCGCAACGCGTGGCGATGCGCTCGATCCTGAATGGCGTGATGGGCGATCACCTCGTGGCCAGTGGCAACCCGCTCGCGCTGCCGATGTCGCTGCGCCAACTCGGCCGCGAGATCAGCGCGCAGACCGTGCACGATCTGCAGGATCCGCGCAGCCACATCGTGCTGAGCCTCCACGGCCTGTGCATGAACGACCTGCAATGGCAGGGCGGGCATCGGGGCGAAGCGGTCGATCACGCTGCGGCCATGGCCGCGGCGCTGGGCGCGACCGCGCTCTCGCTGCGCTACAACAGCGGCCTGCACGTGTCGCAGAACGGCCGCAGCCTGTCCGAGCTGCTGGCGCAGTTGCAGGCGTTCTGGCCGGTACCGATCACCGACCTCAGCATCGTCGCGCACAGCATGGGCGGGCTGGTCGCTCGCAGCGCGGCGCAACACGGCGCCGACACCGAACAGCCGTGGCGCACACGATTGCGCCATCTGGTGTTCCTGGGCACGCCACACCACGGCGCGCCATTGGAGCGCGGTGGCCAGTGGATCGATCGCCTGCTCGGGCAAAGTCTGTACAGCGCACCGTTCGCGGCGCTGGGCCAGATGCGCAGCGCCGGCATCACCGATCTGCGCCACGGCAATGTCCGCGACGCCGATTGGCAAGGACGCGACCGCTTCGCTTCCGGCCACGATCATCGCGAGCCATTGCCCTTGCCCGACGATGTCGCCTGCTTCAGCGTCGCCGCGACACTCGCGGCGAAGCGCGGCCCGCTCGCGGAACGTCTGATCGGTGATGGTCTGGTGCCGCTGCGCAGCGCACTCGGCCAGCACGACGACCCGGACCGCGACCTCGGCCTGCATCGCCACGCGCACTGGATCAGCCACGGCACCGGGCACATCGAATTGCTGCATCGCCCCGAGGTCGGCGCGCGTATTCTGGAATGGCTGCGCCGATGAGCGGCGCGACTAGAATTCGAAGCCGTCGCTGAACAACAGCACCGGGATCACCAGCGTGTCCTCGACCTCCTGGTTGTTCACCGCCGGCGCAGGATCGGCGACGGCACTGCTTGCCGTCACGCTCGTCTGCACCGTGCCGCCGGTCTGCGGATTGATCAGCTGCGGGTCGGTGCGTACGGTGACAAGGAACTGCACGCTGGCACCGTTCGCGAAACTCGGCGTCGAGCACGACAGGATCGGCGCATTGCCGACCGTCGGCAGCGTGCACTGGAAGCCGGGCGGCGCCACGATCGAGCGGTAACGCAGGTTGCCGTTGTTGTAGAGGCTGAAGGTCGCGTTCGGGGCAGCATCCGGGCCGAGGTTGCTCAGCGTCACCAGATAGTCGAAGTCCTGGCCGAGCAGCACCGGATCGACCGTGTCCTGGACGGCCACGGACAAGTCCGCTTTCGGCGTCACGTAGGCCGTGTTCTCGGTTTCGGAGTTGTTGTTGTCGTTGGTGTCGTCGCCGGTGCCGTTGACGCTGAGCACGGTCGAAATGGTGCCGTTGTTGACGCCGAGCACGGCATCGTCGACACGCACGACGACATTGAACACGCTCGTCGCACCGGCCGCGAAGCTCGCGGTGTTGCAGGTGAAGATGGTGGCGGCCCCGACCGCGGGCGGCGTGCAGGTCCAGCCCGCGGGCGGCGTCACCGATTTGAAGGGCACGTAGCCCGGGTTGTAGACATTGAAATTGAGGCTGGTGGCCGGATCCGGGCCGTGGTTGGTCACCGTGGCGGTGTAGGTCAGGTCCATGTCCGGCCCGACCGGATCGGGCGTGTCGGTCACGCTGATCGCGAGATCCATCTGCGGGCTGTTCCAGTTCGTGGTGATCGTCCGACTGTTGTTGGCGCCGCTGGTTCGGAGTCACGCCGGAGGTGCTGACGGTCATGTCGAAGGAGCCGTCCGGGAAATTGATGCGGCTCGGATCGACCTGCGCCGTCAGCGTGATCGTCGCCGTCGTGCCCGCGGGCAACGACGCGATGTTGCAGCCGGCACCGGCCCAGAAGGTGATGCAGCTCCATCCCGGCGGATGCGTGAACGTCGCATTGAGCAGGTTGCCGTTGTAGTAGAGGATGTTCAGGCCGCCGTTGGCGGCCGCATCCGGACCGTTGTTGCGGATCACGAAGGTGTAGGTGACGGTTTGGCCCGGCACCACCGGATTCTGCGAAATGGCGACGCTGACCACCTCCTGGTCGGCCGTTTGCGCCGACACGGCGCCGGCGCAGAGCAATGCAGCGATCAGCAGGACAGCGCGACGGATCATGGCAAGACGCTCGACGGAAACGGACGCCGCCATTTCACCGGCAGGCGCGCCTCCGTCCAACCCCGCAAATGCGGGGGCCAGCGCTTCACGCGGCGTCGGCGAAACGGCCTCGACGCAGGAAGTTCGCGGTCATCGTGATCGCCTCGTCCGAAAATGGCAAGCCGGTGTGCGTGGCGGCAATCACCGCGTGATCGCGGATGCCGGGCAAGCGCGTCTCCGCGACCGCCACGGTGCCGTCATTGTCGCCATCGAGCCCGCCGAGCAACAACGCCATGCCGAACGGCACGCGCCCGGCGATGACGCCGACCTCGCGCGCACCGCGCCATTCGCCGAGGCCTTGCAGCAGGCGCTCGCGGCTGCGGCCCATCATCCACGGCGCGAAGTTCGACAAGGTCTTCGCCGCCGCACTGCCGATCAGCGGCGAACCGAGGCACACGGTGCGGCCGCGCGACGACGCGTCTTGCGTGGCGAGCAACGCGACCAGTCCACCCAGCGAATGTCCGACCACGTGCACGGTGTCCTCGCCGTGCGCGGCGATGCGTGCGCGCAGGTCGTCGGCGCAGGCATCGGCGCCCTTGCTCAACGACGGATAGTCGACCACGTCGACGGCATAACCCTGGCCGGCCAGATGGTTCGCGATGCGCGTCATCATGAAGCCGCGCATCCAGATGCCGTGCAACAACAGCACGCGCTCGGTCATGTCAGCGTCGTGCCTGGAACGGCCGCTCTTCATAGGGCTGCACGACCACGAAGCCCTCGCCGCTGAAGGCCATCTGCACCGATTCGCCGCTGGTGCGGCCGATCAGGGTGCGCAACGAGATGTCGGTCTTGAACTCGGGTTCGAGGTTGGACGACCAAGCGACGGTCGCGTTCGGGTCGGTGAACACCGGCAGGTTGCGCGCGACACGCAAGGTCAGCGGGCGACCATGCGTGGTCAGCGCGATCAGGCCATGGCCCTTCAGCTGCAGGTTGAACAGACCACCGGCGACCATGCCGCTGAGCTTGCGGGTCATGCGGATGTCCCACTCGATGCCGTCCTGGAACGCGAGCAGGTCGTTGCCGTTCACGGTCACGCCGTCGCCTTCGAGCTTCAGCAGGGTGATGCGCTTGCCGCCTTCGGCGAGAAACAGCCGACCACTGCCCGACGCCTTGGTCAGCTTCGCGCCTTCGCCGGTGAACATCTCCTTGAAGAACCGCGACGCCCCATGCTCGAACGCCCCCTCACGCTCGAACTTGATGCCGCCGCGATACGCCACCATCGCCCCCGCCTTCATCCACACCCGCTGCTGCGACAGCTTCACCTCGAGAATGCGCTCGTTCTCCAGCTCCCACGGCGCATCGCTCTGGTTCTGGTCCGCGGTTTCCGCAAGGAATTCGGTGAGGGTCTTGGGGTGGTCGTGGATTCCTCGAAGCGTCTCAGTTAGGCGGTCGTCATCGCTAGGGCATTTCGACGCTTCTAACCATCCCCTCTGCGAGCTGGGTCGCGGCCTTCTTCTCCGGCTTCACCACGCGCACGTGCAGCTCTTGCAGCTGGTTCTCGGCGACGACGGAGGGGGCCGAGGTCATGAGGCAGGTGGCGGACGCGGTCTTCGGGAAGGCGATGACGTCGCGGATGGATTCGGTGCCGACCATGAGCGCGGCCATGCGGTCGATGCCGAAGGCGATGCCACCGTGCGGCGGTGCGCCGAACTTGAGGGCGTCGAGCAGGAAGCCGAACTTCAGCTCCGCTTCTTCGGCGCTGATGCCGAGCAGGTCGAACACCGCGCTCTGCATGTCCGGGCGATGGATGCGGATGGAGCCGCCGCCGATCTCGTTGCCGTTCAGCACGCAGTCGTAACCGCGCGACACCGAGGTGGCCGCATTGGCCTTGAGGTCGGCGACGTCGTCGATCTTCGGCGCGGTGAACGGATGATGCAGCGCGACGTAGCGCTTCTCGTCGGCGTCGTATTCGAACATCGGGAAATCGGTGACCCACAGCGGCGCCCAGCGGTTCGCCACGAGCCCCATGTCCTTCGCGACCTTCAGGCGCAGTGCGCCCATGAAGTCGGACACGGTCTTGTACGGACCCGCGCCGAAGAACAACACGTCGCCCTGCTGCGCACCCACGGCCTTGAAGATGCCCTCGATCGCGGCATCGTCGAGGAACTTCACGATCGGCGAAGTCAGGCCTTCGCGGCCCTTGGCGAGGTCATCGATGCGGATCCAGGCCAGACCCTTGGCGCCATATTTCTTGACGTATTCGCCGAGGTCGTCGAGCTGCTTGCGCGTCATCTCCGAACCGTTCGGCACGCGCAGGCAGGCGACGCGGCCGCCCGGATCCTTCGCGGGGCCCGAGAACACCTTGAACTCCGAATTCGCGACGGCGTCGGCGATGTCGACGAGTTCCAGGTCGATGCGCAGGTCGGGTTTGTCCGAACCATAGCGACGCATCGCCTCGGCATAGGTCATGCGCGGGAACGGATTGGCCAGCTCGGTGCCGTTCACTTCCTTGAAGATGTGGCGGACCATGCCTTCGACCATGTCCTGCACGTCGCGCTCTTCGACGAAGGCGAACTCCATGTCGAGCTGGGTGAATTCCGGCTGGCGGTCGGCGCGCAGGTCCTCGTCGCGGAAGCAGCGCGCGATCTGGTAGTAGCGGTCCATGCCGGCCACCATCAGCAGCTGCTTGAACAGCTGCGGCGACTGCGGCAACGCGTAGAACTCGCCCGGATGCACGCGGCTCGGCACCAGGTAGTCGCGCGCGCCTTCCGGCGTCGCCTTGGTCAGGATCGGGGTTTCGATGTCCTGGAAACCGCGCGCGTCGAGGTAACGGCGGATTTCCTGGGTCAGGCGCGTGCGCAGGCGCATCGCGCGCTGCATCGCCGGGCGGCGGATATCGAGGTAACGGTACTTCAGGCGCGCTTCCTCGCCCGGCGTATCGTCGAGCTGGAACGGCAGCGGCGCCGAGGCGTTCAGCACTTCGACCTTGTCGCAGACGACTTCGATCTTGCCGGTGCGCAGCCGGTCATTGACCTGCGAGGCCGGACGGGCGCGCACGCTGCCGGTGATCTTCAGGCAGAACTCGTAGCGCACACCTTCCGCGGCCTGGAACGCGGTCGCGTTGTCCGGTTCGATCACGCATTGCACGAGCCCCTCGTGGTCGCGCAGGTCGATGAAGATGACGCCGCCGTGGTCGCGACGGGTATCGGCCCAGCCGCACAAGGTGACGGTCTGGCCGATCAGGGTCTCGTCGACGAGACCGCAGAGATGACTACGCATGGAATCTCCGGAGCCGGCCGGGGAAGGCCGCGCAAGGGTTGGACAGGACCGCGCATGCTACGGAGCGGACGTGGAGCTTGCAAACGCCGCGCGCTGTCCGCTTCAACCGGAATCCTGCGTTCCCCAAGGCGATACCACTCGGGAGCTCCCCATGCGCACCGTCCTCGCTGGCCTCGGCCTGTTGTTCGCCGCCGAATCCGCCCTTGCCGCCAACCCGCCCGTCTGCGTCAGCACCGGCATCGAATTGCGTGCCGCGCTGATGACGGCGGCGAGCAATGTCGGTGACAACGAGATCCGCATCCGCCAGGGCACCCTGACCCTGTTCGACAACATCCTGCCCTACGAACCGGCGAAGACCGGCAACCTCACCGTCAGTGGCGGCTGGACCGGGGCCAGCGGCCAGTGCACCAGCCAGGGTCGCGCCCACACCACGATCATCGACGGCCAAGGCAACCGGCAGCTGTTCCGCATCCGCCCAACCGCGACGGCCGGCGGCCTGATCACGCTGTCCAACTTCACGTTGACCGGCGGCTATCGCGGCGCGACGGTGGAATCGGCAGCGCTCGAGATCAGCTTGCCGGCAGGCAGCAGCGTCTCGGCCAAGGCCGAACACCTGATCATCCGCGACAACGACGAAAACCACTGGGGCGCGGTCGTCACCCTCTGGGTCGGCGGCAGCGGCACCCTCGCCTTCCGCAACAACCTGGTCACCGGCAACACCGCCGGCGCCTACGGCGTCATTCGCGCTTCGGTGGCTGCGAACACGAGCATGTACCTGGTCAACAACACCATCGCCGACAACCGCCGCAGCCCGACCAGCGCACATCCCAGCACCGGACTGGAACTAGCCGGCCAGGGCACGTTCCATTTCGGCAACAACGTCATCGTCGGCAACCGCGACGGCCAGAACAATCCGTCCGACGTCGGCCTGCTGTGGGGTCAGAGCCCGATCTTGCGCCTGCGCAACAACCACATCGGCGCACTCACTGGCACAACGACCGAGAACAGCGGCACCACGACCGGCGACGACGTGTTCGAAGACGGCAACGGTTATCGCCCGAAACCCGGTTCCGCCTTGATCAACAGCGGTGACCCTCAGGCGCCGGGCGGCATTCCGGGATTCGATCTCGACGGCAACACCCGTCCGCTGGGCAACCAGATCGATCGCGGCGCCTACGAATGGAAGCCGCTGTTCGCAAACGGTTTCGACTGAGGCTCAGTCGCTCGATGCCGGTGCGGCTGGCGCGACCGCTGGCGCAGGCGACGATGCCGCTTCGGCCGGCTTGCTGTCGCCACTGCCGCTGCCTTCGCTGAGGTTGCGCTTCTTGTCGCCGTCTTTCTTGAAATCGGTTTCGTACCAGCCCGAGCCGGACAGCCGGAACGACGGCGCCGAGACCGCACGCGTCAACGTCGCCGGTCCACAGGTCGGGCATTCCGTCGGATCCGGATCGGACAGGCGCATCAGGTGGTCGCTCTTCTTGCCGCAGGTGGCACAGACGTATTCGTAGATCGGCATGACGGCGGCATCGGCAACGAAGGATCGGGTCGGCAGTATGGGTGCCGCGCGTGAGCTTTCAAGTCGAACAGGCCGGATTGGCGGACCTGCGCATGGTTTCGGGTTCTTCAGAGCACGCCACAACCGAGACCCGCCATGCTGCCGAACTGCCGCCACCGAATTGCCGCCCTGGGCATGACCCTGCTCTGCGTCGGACCGATCGACGACGCCATCGCCGTCGGCCTGGCCGTCGAACGCGACCAGCTCATCCTGATGGGCTCGGCCGCATTGCCCGCCCCGACCGGCCCCACCAACGCCGATGCACTCGCCGTCGGCGACTTCAACTGCGACGGTGAATCCGACCTCGCCGTCGGATCACCTTTCTCCGCCGTCAACGGCTTCGATGACGCAGGATCGGTGTCCATGCTGTACGGCGAGATCACGACCGGCGTGGCCGCGACCGGGAAATTGCTGCATCAGGACCTGGGCACCGTGGACGGCGCCGCCGAGGCGAGTGATCGCTTTGGCAGCAGCCTGGCGAGCGCCGACTTCAACGGCGACAACTGCAGCGACCTCGCCATCGGCGTCCCCTCCGAGGATGTCGGCGCGACCGCCGGGACGGGACTGGTCGCCTTGCTGTTCGGGGAAGCCGGCGGCATCGCGACGAGCAATATCGATCTGACACTGCCGGGCGGCGGGGCTGCCCCGAATGGCGACGGCGAGAACCACGTCAAGGGCGTGGCCCTGGCTGCAGTGCCGCGCATGACCACCGCGAGCACCCTGCCTTTCCTGGCCATTTCCGCGACCGGGCACGATCACGATGCGCTCGCGACCAACTCCGGCGGCGTGAGCGTGCGCCGCAATGCCAGCGCCGTGCTCGACGGCGTCGCGACGTTCTTCGAGCGCAGCGATTTTCCGGGCGAGTCGGATCGCTTCGCAGGCGCGTTCGGCGAGGCACTGGCTGCCGGCGACTTCGATGGCGACGGCTTCGGCGACCTGGTCGCCTACACCCAGGCCCTCGACGGTTGCTTCTTCAGCGGCAGCAACTGCGTCCGCAACGAGGGCGTATTGTTCGTGAACTATGGGGCGGCGTCGGCCGCGAACTTCCGCTACGAGGTGCTGCACCAGAATGTCGCCGGCATTGGCGGTGCCGTCGAACTCAACGACAAGTTCGGGGAACAGATGGCCGTCGGCGACTTCAACAACGACGGACTCGACGACCTCGCGCTCGGCGCGATCTCGGAAGACGTCGGCACCTTGTTCAACGCCGGCACGGTGACCGTGCTCTACGGCCATCCGGGCGGCCTGGCCGCGAACACCGCCAGCAGCGACACCTTCGACGAAAACGATTTCAACGGCCTGCTGCAGGAAGAGAGTGACGAATTCGGTGGCGGACTGGCCGCAGGCGATTTCAACCGCGACGGCTTCGACGACCTCGCCATCGGCGTAGCCGGCGAAGATCTGGTGAATGGTGGCGTCAACGTCGGCAGCGTGATCGTCGCCAATGGATCGGCCGCCGGCATCGTGCTCGGCACACGCACGGTGATCAATCTCGATTCATCCGGTCGTAGCCGCAGCGGAGATCGCTATGGTGCGACGCTCGCCAGTGGCGACTTCAACAACGACAACGTCGATGACCTAGCGGTCGGCATTCCGAACCGCAAGGACGGCAGCAGCACGATCAAGGGTGCGGTGCACCTCGTGTTCAGCACCGCTGACACCAGCACCTCGATCCAGTCGATCTCGCCGCCGCAGGTGATGCCCGGCCAGACCTACACCGTGACCGTGC
Source organism: Lysobacterales bacterium (assembly GCA_016721845.1). Lineage (NCBI taxonomy): Bacteria > Pseudomonadati > Pseudomonadota > Gammaproteobacteria > Lysobacterales > Lysobacterales bacterium. The sequence continues at coordinate 542 of JADKHK010000011.1, read as the reverse complement.
GCAGCCGCCGTATCGGCGTGGCGACCGCACCTCTGGGCCGTGGCAGCGTCACCGTGCAGGAAGTCGGCGGCGGCAGCTGCGTGGCCACGCTGAATTCGGTCGGCGATGGCAGTTGCACGATCACCGCCGGCACGTTGGGCACCCGCACGGTCAACGCCAGTTATCCCGGCGTCGCCGGATTCCGCGCCAGCAACGCATCGTCGGCGACCGTGAGCGTGGTCGGCACGGGCATCTTCCAGAACAGCTTCGAGTAAACCCAGCGGCGTCGCCGCGCCCGCGCATCGAAGCTGCGACACTCGCCACATGGGTTTTCGCATCCTCGTCCTCGGCGGCTACGGCAATTTCGGTGCGCGCATCAGTCGTCGCATCGCGGCTTGGGCCGATGTCGAACTGCTCGTGGCCGGTCGCGATGGCACGCGCGCAGCCAGCTTCGCCGCAGCACTGCCGGGCCCGGCCCGATGCCGCGGGATCGCGCTCGACCTTGACGCCGCAGACATCGCCGACGCGCTGGCCTCGCATGCACCCGACCTCGTCATCCATAC
>JADKHK010000010.1 GCA_016721845.1 Lysobacterales bacterium | reverse complement strand
TGGCTGCGCTCGACAGAATATGCATGCGGACGAGATCAGCCAGTGTCGCGGCCGCGAGCTTCCTCCATCACGTGCGCACGATGAATTTCGATGGTGCGATGACTGGCCCCCGAGCGTACGCGCGATCTGCTGGCTGGTCTGTCCGGTGACAACCTCCGACAGCAACTGCTGTTCGCGCGGCGTCAGCAACGACAACCTGCGCCGGAAATCGGCCAGCTCGGTGGCTTGCTGGGACTTCGCCGGATGGCGCTGCTGGTTGCCGTGCTGGATGGCGGAGCGAACGCGGGCGAGCAGATGGCTGTTGTCGAAAGGCTTCTCGATGAAGTCGAATGCGCCGCCCTGCATCGCCGACACGGCGGCGGGCACATCGGCGGCACCGGTCAGGAACAGCGTCGGCGCGCGGCATTGGCGATCGTTCAGCGCCGCCTGCAATTTTGCAGGCCACTCATCTGCGGCATCCTGAGGTCGAGCACGATGCAGTCGACTTCATCGAGGCGTTCTTCCGCAAGCAGCTGCTGGCCGGAATCGAAGGGACGACGCCTTTGCCCCGGCGGGAGATGAACAGCCGGGTCAATGCCGACGCATGCCTGGATCGTCGTCGACCACGAACACCAGTCCGCGCAATTCCGGAGCCTGATCGTGCGCTTCAAGATCCATCTATCCCGCCTCTCGGACGTCGAGAATGGCCCGGCATTCCGGGACACGCCATTGCCGCGGATGATGGCGCGATTCAATGATCGCGGCAAATCGCATAGCGCGCGAGCGTGTCCAGGCTTGCGCGCGCGACGCTGTCCGGCAAGGCGTTCAACGCGCGATGTGCCGCATCGGCATAGGCTTGCGCGCGCGCGACGCTGTACTCGATCGCACCGCTGTCGCGGATCGCACCGATGACTCGGTCGAGGGAATCGAGGCCACCGGTTTCGATGACGCGGCGAATGGTTTTGCGCCGATTCCGCATCGGCATGCTGGAGCGCGTGGATCAACGGCGCGTCGGCTTGCCCTCGGCGAGATCGTCGCCGACGTTCTTGCCCATCGTGTCGGCATCCGACACGTAGTCGAGCACGTCATCGGCGATCTGGAAGGCCATGCCGAGCGCCATGCCGTAATCGGCGAGCGCGTCTTCAACAACTTTCGGCGCGTCGGCAAGGATCGCACCGACACGGCACGCAGCCGCGAACAGCACCGCGGTCTTGCGCTCGATCACCCGCAGATACGCGGCCTCGTCGGTATCCGGATTGCCGATGTGCATCAACTGCAGCACTTCGCCTTCGGCGATCTGGTTGGTGGTGTCGGCCATCACCTGCATGATGTGCATGCGCTCGAGTTCGACCATCAGCTGGAAGGCGCGCGAATACAGGTAGTCGCCGACCAGCACGCTGGCGGCATTGCCGAACACCGCGTTCGCGGTGCGGCGGCCACGGCGCAGGTCGGACTCGTCGACGACGTCGTCGTGCAGCAAGGTCGCGGTGTGGATGAATTCGATCACCGCCGCGGCTGGAAGTGCTGTGCCGCGATAACCCGCCGCTTCGGCCGCCAGCAGCACCAGCATCGGCCGCAGGCGCTTGCCGCCACCGCTGACGATGGTCGGCGACCTGGTTCACCAGCATCACGTCCGAACCAAGCCCGGCGCCGGATGGGGCGATCGACCTCGGACATGCCGGGCTCAGCGTGGGCACGGACTTCGTCAGGAAACGGACAGGCAACACCGGGGACGCGGCGGACGCGATGGCAGACACGGACAACTCGCAGGATCTGAGACTCGTCGATTATAGGCTGACGCCCCGTAGATCCGACATTTCGCAGCGCCATTTGCGACGGCGCCGGCTTTCGTCCGCCGGCACGATGCGCGAAGATGCCGGTCCTCGAAGGCGCTCCCGCCCTCGCCCGTTTCTGATTCAAGGTTCCCATGCCCGCGGCGTCAACAAAGTCATCTGGTCGGCAATCTCGGCGCCGACCCCGAAACCCGATACACCCAGAGCGGCGGCGCGATTACCTCGATCCGCATCGCCACGTCCGAGTCCTGGAACGACAAGCAGACCGGCGAGAAGCAGGAACGTACCGAGTGGCACCGCATCAAGTTCTTCGGAAAGCTGGCCGAGATCGCCGGTGAATACCTGCGCAAAGGGCAGCCAGGTCCACGTCGAAGGGTCGTTGCGCACCGACAAGTACACCGACAAGGAAGGCATCGAGCGCTTCAGCACCGACATCATCGCCAACGAGATGCGGATGCTCGGCGCCGTAACCGGGCGCCGGCGAAGGCGGCGGCTCCCGCAGCGAACGCCCGGAACGCAGCAGCGCCCCGCGCAGCGGTGGCGGTGGCGGTGGCGGCAATTACGGCGGATCGGATCGCGGCGGCGGCGGTGGTGGCAGCCGCCCTGCAGCGCCGCAGCCGAGCAATACGCCGTTTGCCGACGACGAAATTCCGTTCTAGCGACCTGCCTGTTCACGCAGCCCCCCCCAGCGCCCTCCGGATGGAGGGCGCTTCGTTTGAGTTCAGCGGCGGGGCAAGGGCGGCGGCATGCGCAAGCCTGCCGGGTCCGGTGAATCGGGCCCTTCCGACGTCGGGGCCTGTTCGGCGAGCCAGGCGCTGACGGTGCGACCCATGCGCGCGATCATCACCATGTTGAAGAAATGCATGGCGCCGAGCACCAGCAGGTGACGCCGACCCGCGACGTGACTTCGGCGGCGATGTCCCGCTCGCCGGGTGTCCAGAAGCCGAGGCGATAACAGATGAAGCCGAGGTTGACGGTAGGCAGCCGATGACCAGCAGATGGTTGGTGGAACGCGCCAGCTCCCGATTCTGGCCGAAACAGCGGATCAGGAAGGTTTCGCCGGTGCTGGACAGCGCCCGCGCTACCCAGATGGTCAGCGCGACCGAGATGGCCAGATAGCAGGCATAGGCCAGGTGGATGGACGACGAATCGGTATACGACAACATGGCAGTACTCCGTTGGATGAACCGGAGGCCAGCATGCGCGGTCGCGACGCCAGGCGTCGTCCGAAACGATCATTCCGGAACAGATGATGCATCCGAGCCAAGTTGTCGCCGACGATATTCACCCGGGACCACGCCGACCTCGTCCTTGAAGGCGACGTAGAAGGTCGATTGCGAACCGAACCCGACCGACAGGCCGACCGACAGCACCGAGGCGCGCGGTTCCTCGACCAGCATTCGCCGCGCGGCCGCGACGCGGTACTGGCGCACATAACGGGAAAAGCCGAGGCCAAACCGGGCATTGAGCAGTTCCGATAGCTGGTGCGTGCTCAGCTCGACCAGGGCGGCGACCTTGGACAGGCTCAGGGCCTCGTCGCGGTAGACCCGTTCGCGCTCGAACAGTTGCCGCAGCCGCTCGGAAGCCGCATCGACATCGACCCGACCGAGGCTAGATTGCGCATAACTGACCGCCACCGCTTCCTGGGTCTTGTGCGCCAGATCCGGCACCGCCAACAGCAACCAGCCGACGAGCAGGAAGGCCGCGGCGATCTGGAGCGAATACACCAGCGCGAACTGCGGCCAGCCGATCGTGCCCGGCGTCAGCCAGCCGCTCACCGCCACGACCAGCCCCATCAGCGCGAACAAACCGACCACTGGAAGTTCGACCCGGAACCACCTGCGGGTGGTCCGCAAGCAGTACAGCAGCGCGGCCAGATGCAGCGCAAACCCGTCCCCAAGGCCAACGACACCGGGATGGCCAGGGTCGGCGGGGTCAGCGCGGCCAGGCCGAGCACGGCGGCCACCAGCAGCCCATCCAGCCGATGCGGCAGGCCAGCCAGTTGCAGCAGCCCGCGCAGCAACAGATAGAAACCGAGCGATTGCAGAACAGCCCCCAACCGTAGATCGGCGCGGGCGCCGAATCGACCAGCGCCGCGAACCCGATATGGTGCCAGGCGGTGTGCGCCAGACCCGCGAGCATCACCCCACCGCCGAGACGAGCGGTCCAGGACAGCGGAAGATCGCGATAGGCCGTGCCCATCGCCACGGCCAGCAGGCCGGCCATCCCGATCGAGAACCCTGCCAAAGCCGCCAGCCACATCGTCATCGACACCCCCTGCCCTCCATCAGGCGAGTGTCGATGATGCCGGCGACGCCGAGAAGCGCCGCACTGCGATTATTCGAAGCCGTCGGCAAACAGGTTCTGGGCGTTGCTGTCGCGGGTGAAGACGCCGATGCTGTTGTCGACGCTGGCAGCCACGTAGATGTGGCGGTTGTCACCGCTGCTCGCGATCGCGACCGGGCCGTTCAGCAGGCTCACCTGGCCTTCGCCGTCGAACACGGTCTGCTGCACGCTCAGGTCGCCGACCGCGACACCGGCGCCGGCCGCGGTCGCGCGACGGAAGACGGTGAAACTGTCGTCGGCAAATCCGGCCACATAGACCTGGTGCCATCTGGCGACACATCGACCGATTGCGGCCCACCGAGACCGTGCACCCCGGGGTCGTTCTTGCGGATCTGCGCACGCCAGGTCAGTGCGCCATTCGCGGCACGGTCGAACACCGCGATCGCATTGCTCGATTCACCAACGACATAGAGCTGGCCATTGTCCGGACTCAGCGCCAGATCGTAGGCGCCACCGAGACCCTGCACGCCGCCCAAGCCGTTGCGCTGCACCGATGCAAACGACAACTTGCCGAAGCCGGCCCCGGCGGCATTGGTCCGATTGAAGACGAGCACGGCATTGCCGAAGCGCGAGGCGACATAGAGCTGCGCCCCGTCGGCCGAACTGGTGATGCCGGACGGACGATCGAGCGCGGTCACGACACCACCACCATCGTCCGGATCGTTGACTGCGTTGGTCTCGACTTCGAGTTGGGTCAAGTCGCCGGTGCCGGGCGTGCGCGTGAACGACACCACGGTGTTGGCGGTGCCGCCCGCGACGTACAAGTGCTGGCCGTCGGCGCTGAGGTGCAAGGCACTGGCGCCCTGCAAGGCCGTGGCACTGCGGCTCTGGACATAGCTGAGCGACCCGTCGCCGGCATTGCGCGCCAGCACCACGACGGCACCGGCATTGCGACTGGCGACATAGACCTGGCTGCCATCCCCGCTGACCACCAGATCGCTCGGTCCATCGAGCAAGGCGCCGCTGAAGCCGGCGCTTTGCCCGGTGTAATGCGCGATGCGGGTCAGGCGACCGGTCGCAATCTCGCGGCTGTAGGCGACGATGGTGTCCAGCGACTCACTCGCCACATAGGCATGCAATCCGTCCGGCGACAGCACGACATCGCTCGGTGCCGCCAGGATGCCCTCCGGCCCCGTGGTTTCGTCCACCGGGAAGACCGCCGGGTCGTACTTCGGATCGACAATGTCACCGAATGCCTCGTTGCGACGGAAACGCAGGGCCAGTGGCGACGACAGCACCAGCCGGAACTGTTCGCGCGGCTCGATGGTGGCATCGGCCAGCACCGGAACGCGGATCTCGGCCTGGGTCTGGCCGGCCGGAATCGGCACGCTGCCGCTGCGCGCGAGGTAGTCGGGGCCGGCGATCGCGCTCAGGTCCTGCGTGGCATAGCTGAAACTGGTCGCGATTGCGGACGGCCGCGACAGACGCACGCGGAACACCAGATCGAGCATGCCGGCAGACGGTTCGAGTGCGCGCGCGTCGTCGATGATCACTTCGGGCACATCGTCGTCGTCGATCAGCGTGCCCACCGCGACATTGTTCTGCAACACGCCGCCGGTACTGCCGGTGAGCAGCAGGGACACGGTCTCGTTGGTTTCGACGACCGCATCGCCGCACAGCGAAATCGTGATCGGCTGAGTCAAGTTCCCCGCGGCGACGACGGCCGTGCCCTGGTCACTGACGTAGTCGACGCCGGCGGCGCAGGCCGCGGCGCCGGTGGCGGTGCCGTCCTGCGTCTGCCAGGTCAGCGATACCGGTTCGTTGCTGGGCGTGTTCAAGGTCGCCGTGAACGTCATCGGCGATGCGCCGGCATTGCCTTCCAGCGCCTGCGTCGGCGCGACCGAAATACCCGGCCCGGTGCCCATGTTCTGCGGATCGAGATCGAGGCGCACCGCCACGCCCTCCTCGCCGACAGCGGTCTCGGCGGCGATGCGTGTACCGAGGAAGATGCGCACGATATCGCCCGGGCGCGCATGCCCGGCTTCGCGCGGCTCGACCGTATCCATCGGGATGCGCAGCGCGAACTGGTAGCCGAGGGCATCGTCGCGCCCGAGCACGTAACGCGTCAGCAGCACGTCTTCGGGATGCGAACGCAATTCGATGACCGTGCCATCGGGTGCGGGAGCGCCGAAGACCGTGGCGCTGCCATAGATCACGTGGTCGGGCGCCTTGATCTTGGCGGCCACGAAAGCGGGTGCACAGGCCAGGCCCAGCGCAGCCGCGACAAGGAGTTTCAGCACGCGTCGCTTCATGGTCAGAGCCCCGTGTACGCGTAGGTTTCGAAGAACACGCGGATGTCGTCGACACCATTGCCGTCGCGTTCGCCATTGCCGCCCGGAATCGGCGCGCCGTGGATGAAGGTCTCCATGCCCTGGTCCGGATCGGCGAGGAACGTGCCACCCGGGATGATCATCACCCACTTGGTGTTCCAGACCGAACGCCCGATCAGTCGACTGTCCGCCGTCACCTGCGTGTCGTCGAACGGTTCACTCAAGTGATACGCGCGGAAGCGGCCATAGCGGCGCACATCGGTGCTGGCACCGTTCAAGGTGTCGGCGACCGGGTTCCAGTTGTAGTCGTCCAGATCCTGCGCGCCGATCGGAAACGGAATCGGGATGGCCTGATCGACGATCTGCCATTCGCGCGTGCGGAAGTCGTCTGCGGACGGCGAGCGCAGCACGTCGGCGCCGGCCGGGAACAGGTAGATGCGCGGGTCATCCGCGAGCGGCAGGCTGTCGTAGTTGCCGAACCAGGTGCCGACCGAGCGCACGCGGGTCGCGAACTTGCTGGAGTCGTAGGAACTGTCCTGCGGCCCGAGTTCCCAGCCGAAGAAGTTCATGCCGAAGGTGACATTGGTGTCGAACTCGATCACCAGGCCCGGTTGCGGCCCGGCCGATTCCGGTGCGAACGGCCGCGCCAGGCGCCTGAATTCCGGCACCGACCACAGGTCCGCGACCTTGAAGGAATCGAGCTTGGCGCGCCAGGCGGCATCGCCTTCCGGACCCTCGGGAATCCGGAACAGTTCGCGCCGGAGCGAGAAACGGTTGGTCTCGACCTGCGGATTGTTGAAGCCCATCTGGCCTTTCAGCACGTCGAAGTTCAACTTGAGCTGGGCCATGGTGTCGGCGAGCCCGGGCGTGCCCGGCACCGGATTGCCGTTCAACACCTGACCGATGCTGCGCTGGCGCACGATATTGGTCAGGAAGGTCTGGCCCGCCTGCGAATCGGAACCGAGCAGGTTGGTCTCGTAGTCGTACGCCGACGCGGCGAGATAGGCGTAGCGCGCGGCCAGATCGAAGGCGGCGCGGTACTTCTGCAGGGCATCGTTGCGGAAGATCCGGAAGGCCATGTCCTGATAGCGGTATTCCTGGACTTCGGCGGCACCGTTGCGACGGAACGCGATCTTGCGTTCGAGGATGCGCTGGCCTTCGGCGAGGGTCGCGTAGTAGTCGCCCTGAGCTGCTTCATCGCCTCGACGCGTGCATAGATCTCGGCACGCAGGGCCGGCTCGGCACGCAGTGCGTCGATCTCGCCGGCCGCATCGCTGAAACCGGCCGCCTGGTCGTTGATCGCCGTGTTGATGCCGGCCAGCTCGCCGACATCCTCTTTCGCAGAGTCCACCGAGGTCGCCGCGATATCGAGCGCATCGGCGATGGTGTCCAGCGCGAACTTGGGAATGTTCGCGGCCTGGGTGACGGCACAACGCGCGCCCGAAGCGATGTCGCCGCCCGCCGCGAGGCCGGCGATGAAGCTCTTCGGAATGCAGTCGACCGCGCCCTTGAACGTCGTGTCCATGAATTCGCCGGCACGGCGTGCGCCGATCGCGGTGCCTTGCATCGCGGCGACCTGCACCGACATCTTCTTCAGTTCGTTGCGCTGGCCCTGCATGATGTTCAGATTGGCATTGCTGACCTGATAAAAGGCCTGCAGTCCGCCGATCGCATCCTCGATCTCGAGGCGCAAGGTGTCGTAGTCGAGCATCGCCTGCTTCACCGCCACTCGCGCCTGCAGCATCTGCTGCAAGGTCTGCTGGAGACGTCCCGGCGCACGCCGCTGGCCGGACCAGCCCTCGGGGCGGGTGAACCACAGGCCATAGTCCGGAGACTCGATGATCGTGTACGGCACCGTCGCCAACTGCAGACTGTTCACGTCGAAATTCACGTTGCCGAGGGCGCAACCGTCGCTGAGCGGATGGTCGGCGCAAGGCTGGCCTTCGCTGTTGACGTTCTGCGCACCCGGCGGCTGCGGACCGACACCGAACAGGTTCACGCCGTTCGGCATCGGTGCATAGACACCGGTGACGTGGCTGATCTTGGCCGGGGTCTGCAACTCGCCTTCGACACCGCCGTCGAGATCGAAGGCCGAACCCGCAAGCGTCGGCACGTCGAGCAGCTGGTAGTGATACAGGTCGGGACCGTCGTAACCGGCCGGATAGACGCCGCCCGGACCGATGTCGTCCGCATACGGATAGCCGAAGATCTCGATCAGCTGGTTGCTGAAATCGTTTTCCTGGGCGGAAGCGGCCTTGGTCAGGTCGTCGACGCTGTCCTGGTTGCGGCGCATCTGGTTGGTCAACTGGTTGGCGAAGTCCCAGACCTGCAGCACGTTGTCGAGCGCGGCCATCGCACGCTCGTAGACCTGTTCGAACTGGGTCTTGTTCTCGTTGAGCAGTTGCGAGGGATCGATGTCGAACGGCACCACGCCGCGGGCAAGACCGAGCGGATTCAGTCCGGCGTCGGCCTTGTCGACCTGTCCCTGGATCGAGGCATAGTGCGCCGCGATCTCGTCGATCTCGGTCACTGTCTTGCGATCGATGCGCTTGATGCCGACATGGGCCGGATCGGGGTCCTCGTCGGGCAGGATGGCGTTCGCCGTCGCCCAGTCGAAATAGGCACCCATGCCGCCGCGGCGGCCCCATTCCGACAGCCCCCAGCTGCGCTGGTCATTGGTGTCTTCGTAGCCTTGCCACTGTCCGTTCGGATCATCGACGTAGGCCGAGCGATAGGTCAGATCGACGATCTCGGCGCCGGTGCGGGCCTTGGCGGCAGCGGTTTCCGCGAACTGGCGTTCGTCCATGAAATCGACCTGGATCGGCGCGCCGGCCACCGAGACCGATTCGGTCTGCGGATTCCACGAGAAGAACGGATGCCGCAGCAATTCGTAATAGGTCGTCGTCGCGGTGAGGTAGTGGCCCCACGCATCGCCGTGGCCCTGCGGGAACATGATCCGGGCATCGCTCTCGTCGATAACGCCGCTGTCGTTCTGGTCGGAGACGTTGTAGCTCAGCGCGTAGGCCACTTCGCCGTCGCCGGTGGTGAAGTTCCAGAAGAAGCGGTTGTAGACCGGACGCGCGGCGATCGGTCCATTGCTGTTGTCGCGGCCGCGCAGCAGGACCAGCTCTTCGCCGAGCAGTCCGTCGACCTGGTTCTGGAAGTTGAAGATGCTCGGCGCCAGCGAGAAGCTGCCGTCGCTGGTGGTGATGCCGATGGTCGGATCCTGGGCGTCGGCATAGGCCTCGTTGCCGAGCAGGGTGTAGAACTCGACCAGACGCGAGGCGACCAGCAGGATCGCGGCATTCGCCGGGCCGTAATCGACCGGCGGCGTCGAGCCGACCGAGAGCTGCATCGCGCGCCGCAACACCGTCGAATAGGCCTCGATCAGGCCGACGTTGTTGAGGTTGTTCGGATCGTTGTTCAGCGCGATCGGACCTTCGTAGCGCTCACCCAGCTGGATCAGCATGCTGGCGTAGTTGTTGGTCGCCGCCTGACCGAAATCCTGCACCCGCGCCTCGTAAGGGTTGAGGCGATCGAGCACGCGCTTGACCCAGCCTTCCGCGAGCTGCGCGGCCTGGTTGGCCGGCGTGCCGCCCGGCTGGCCGGGCCCACAGACTCCACTGACTGGCGTTGTCGCAAGTCGGCAGGACACGGTAGCGCACCAGATACCAGTTGTCGGACAGGGGCTGGATGTTCGCGCCTTCGATGCTGATTTCGACCTGACCCTGCGGATTCGCGACGGGCACCTGGATCCAGCCGTTGAGCTGGCCGGTAGCCGGATCGGGCAAGGGCATCGGCGGACCTTCACCCCCGTCCGGGTGATAGAACCATTCGAATTCGAGCGCATCCGGATTGCCACCGAAGTCGCCGCTGTGTCGCAGCACGAGCTGCTCGTCGAAGATGTTGTCGGGCGAGATCACGTTGATCTGTCCCTGATAACTCTTCACCAGCGTCGGCGTGGCCGGCGGCGGCGGCGAGGTCAGACAGCCGACCTTGATCACCTCGAGGCTGACCGGAAGCGGATTCAGCGACGCGTCGTTGTTGAACGCGACGGTCATGTAACCGCTGCCTTGCGAGAGGCCGGCCGACAGGGCGGCACGGACGCCGGTCGCCTGGAACGGTTCCAGCACCTTGTCGCCGTTCTCGTCCTGATAGCCGATCAGCACGTCATCCGGCGTGACCGCACGCGACTGGTCGCAGATGCGCTGCCGCTGCTCGTTCAGGTGCGACTGCACGCAGATGCCGCTGATGCCCTGCGGATTGCGCGACTTGCGGAACAGCGCTTCGACCGCCTGGTCCCAGGTGCAGCCGAGTGCGGCGCAGGTGCCGGTGTAGCCGCTTTCCTCGTTGCCGTCGCCGCCATTGAGTTTCTTCAGGGCGATGCGATCGCGCTTCGACAACACGTTGAGCAGCACGAAGGGTTCGCCGACGCCGCTTTCGTCGAGGATGCCCTTGAGCACCAGCCGCTTGTTGATCGGTTCGAAGCGGATGCGCTGGCGCACCGACGCCGGCAGCTTGATCACGCCATCGGCCGAACTGAGGATGGCGTCGGTGCCGTCGGTCTGGAACTCGGTCGCGATCGCGGACGGCACCGAATTGAGCCGCACGAAGCGCGGGTTCAGCGGGTCGAGCAACTGCGCCAGCGTCTCGCTCGGCAAGGCGTCCGGCACCGTGTCCTGGATGTCGTCATAGACCACTTCGACCGCGGCCTGATTGAGGATGTCCGGCAGGCCGCGCTTTGGCGTCAGCAGGGTTTCGCCACTGACCAGTTGCGGCACCGACTCCGGCCAGCTGATGTCGTAGTCGACCTTGATCGGATCCAGCGGCGATGCGGTACCGCCCTGGTCCGCCGGCAGCCGCGCCAGCCACGGCACGCAGGCGCCGGTCGCGATGTCGTTGATGTCGTTCAGATCGAGGTCGACGAAGAATCCCGCCTGCGCCGGATAGTAGTAATGCACCGAACCGCTGCCGGCGGACTTGGCCCAGAGCTGGTTCTTGTAGTCCTGAAAGAAGGGCGGGGCGGCTCGCCGACGGCCTGTCCGAGCACGTAGGTATCGGAACAACCGGGCAACAAACGCACCGGATACGGGGGCGACACCGTCGTGCCGGCCACGCCGGGGAAACGGAAGGCATCGAACCCGGCACCGGTGGCAAGCACGCGATAGACGCGGAACTTCCAGAGCGCGCTGGCCGTGTGGAAATACTTCACCAGCACGTAGGGATCGGACGAGGCCGCTTCGTCGCCGCTGATGCCGCCGCCGAAATCCGAGCGCAATGCGAACACGGCATCGACTCCGGTGCCGGTCGACGACGGCGCCATCAGCGCATGTTCGTCGTTCGGATTGAAACCCGGCTGGGCTGGATCGTTCTGGATGTAGATCTTGGCCGACGGGAACTGCAGCGGATCGAGTGGCTGCTGGCCCAGGACTTCCCCGCCCTGCTGGCTGGCGACGATGATGCGGTCCGGATCGAACGGCCAGTGCGGCGTGTAGCGCACCGCCTTCTCGGCCCAATACACGCCCTTGGCCTTGAGGTGGTACCAGGCCACGACGAGATCGCGTCCCTGCTCCTGCGGGCGGGCGCTGCTGTAGCGATTGACCGGCACGATGGCGCCGGTGCGGGCACTGCGCGAATACGCCGCGTCGCCGCCGGCACCGTCGTAATAGGCCAGTTCATTGACCACGTAACCGGTACGGTTCGGCTCGTTGTGGTGGGCATCGATGATGCGTTGGCCGATCTCGGCCGCCACGTTGTCGACGAACAGCGGCACCGAGCCATACGGCAGGGAGCGCACGATCGCGACCCGGGTCGGATAGGTGTTCGGGTCCAGGGTCGGGCCATTGATGTAGACGATGACACTGGTGCCGGCGCGCTGCGCGTTGAACAGGCCGGAGTTCACCGTCGCGGTGCTGGAGCCGCTGTCCGGATTGATCAGCTCGAGAATCTTGTAGTCGCCGGCGGCGGGCTCGGCGTTCACTGGTGCGCCCACGACATGGACCTGGTAGCAGTCGTTCTGCTGGCTGTCGGCGCAGGCTGCAGACGGCCACACCACGCTGCCGAGGCTGGTGACCCGAGCAGTCGACTCCAGCGGCTGGCCGATCACGCGCCAGCGCACTTCGATCGATTCCGACGGCTGCAGCGGGATCAGTTGCGCCTTCTGGCCCGGCGCGTTGACGCGGGTCCAGCTGAACACCTTGGCGGCGATGGCATTGAAGGGCACGCCGTTGCGCAGGAAGTCGGGGATGAAGGCGAGATCGTCGTCCTTCGCGTTCGGTGGCGGAATCAGCGCCACACCGGCCGGCCAGGATTCTTCCTGGAAGAAGCGGCCGTCGGTGCCGAGATTGAGCAGGAAGCCGTCATCGCCGCCGAGCGCGGTCAGCGTGTCATGGATGCCGATGTCGGCCACGGCCTGGAAGCGGCCGCCGACATAGACGGTGCCGACGCCATCGGTGCCGATCGCGAGACCGGCATCACTGCCACCACCGCCGGCGCGCGCCGGAATGCCCGGAAGCGGGCACGCTGTCGACCTTGCCGCCGGTGACCCAGCGCCATTGCCCGCCGCGATCCATCGAGGCGATGAAGATGTCGCTGCCGCCGGCATTCGCGGTCAATGCACCGCCGGTGCCATTGAAGAAGGTCGCCGTGCCGCTGAAGCCACCGGTGAGGTAAACGCGCCCGCTGGCGTCGACCGCGACACCACGCCCGTCACCGCCGCTGACCGACCCCTTGGCCCAGACGCAACTCGGTGTCGCCGCACCCACGGCCATGCTCAGGACATAGGTGCCGGTGCCCGTGACCGAACCGCAGGCGAGACTGATGCTGCTGCTGCGCGAGCCATGCAACAACAGGCGACGGTCGTTGATGTTGCTGCTGTCGAGCGCGATGCCGCTGACCGCGAACACGGCCGGCAAGGTCGTTGCGCCGCCGAGAGTCGGTGCGGCGCTGATGACATTGGCGACATTGAAGAGGAAGGATTGGTCGGCGGCGACTCTCTGGATGCGCACGTTGTCGACGTGGAACCAGTCGAAATTGCCGCCACTGCCGCCGAGATGCCGGAAGCGCACCTGGAAGCCGCTGTGGAACGCGTCGCTGCCGAGCACGTAGGCGGCCGCGCCGGTCCGGTCGAAACGCTGGGCCGAGGCGCCACCGCCATAAAACGTCTCGAGGGTGCGCCAGACCAAGTTCTTGTCGAGGTACTGCACCTCGAAGTTTTCGCCGCCATCGGGGTATTCGGTCACGCCGATACAAAAGAACGAGCAGTTTGCCCCCCGGAACACGTCCAGCCCGACGATCACCGCCTGCGCGGCCGACATGTCGAGCGCCGCCGAGGACACGGTATTCGGGCTGCCATGCAAGCCGAGATTGGGCGTGCCGTTGAAGTAACCGGGATCGGAAACGACGCCGGCCAGGCTCGCATCGGAACGCGTCCAGTTGGCCGTGAGCACGCCGCCGTTGAAGTCGTCGACCAGCACGTCCTGGGCGCCGCCGGCCGGACTGGCGCCGACCACGTAGACGCGATTGTCGCTGTCGATGGCGACATGGCTGGCACTGTCGAAACCGCTGGCGCCAGCGCCGCGGTCGCGCGCCCAGACCCAGTCGCCGCTGGCGGTGATACGGGCCACGAACAGATCGCGGTTGCCGAGGGCACAGCGCCCGTTGTTGAGCGACGTGCTGGCCGGTCCGGCGAACGTGGCCGAGCAGAAATAACTGCCGACGATGACGGCGGATTCCGGCACCGGCGGGATCTGCGAGCCATCACCGGGCGCGGTGACGACGCCGGTGGCGATGTCGGTACCGCCGCCGCCGATGCTGCGCGCCCATTGCCAGGCACCGACGGTATTGATCTTGGCGACATAACCATCGTAGTTCGGCGAACTGCCGATGCTGGTGCCGCCGAAACTGGCGTTCTGGAAATACTGACCGACCAGGTAGACGTTGTTGGCCGTGTCGAGCGCGATGTCGCGCACCGAGTCCATCGAGGCGCCGCCGGCACTGCGCGCCCAGACGATGTTGCCGGCGGAACCGACGCGCGCGATGAACACGTCCTGCAGGCCCTGCGCCACCAGGGTGGTGCTGCCCAATTCCATCGATCCGGAGAAATGTCCGGCGACGTAGAGGTCGCCGCTGGGCGAGTTCTTGACGACCACGACCTGGTCGTTGCCGAGGCTGCCGAGCGACTGCGGCCAGCCCGCCTGCGCTGCTGGCGCGGACAGGGCCAGCGTGGTCAGCGCGACCGAAGCGATGATGCGGTTGAAACGATACGCGAACATGCGCTGATTCCCCTGCTACTGGTTGAGTACCGGCACGGCGGAAACGCGCCGCAGCCGGAACAGCCGGAGGTGAAGATCGGGTTCTTTGTGCGGCCGGTGATGGATTCCGAGAACGTGCCGCCGACCAGCGAGTCGCCCCAGCCCGGCACCGCACCGCCGCTCGGCCTCGCTGGTAAAGCCAAAACGGACATTGCGCACGACCCGCAGGCTCGGCGCCTCGGATTCAGGAAATTGGCATCGAGGTTGTCATGGTCGGGGTGGTAGCGATGCAGGAACGGATTGGTCGGCAGTTCCGGCGCCACGACCACGCTGGTGCTGATCTCGTTGCCGGGACCGAAGTTGCCGGCGAAGACCAGGGTCGCGGCACTGAAATCGTAGGCGACGGTGCTGTAGCGGATGCCGACGGAAGCACCGTCGACATTGGTCGCACCGGAATACAGGCCGATCAGGTTCTTGTCGGTGATCAGCACGTAGCGACCGGGCTCGTCGACTTCGTTGAGACTGGGATCGATCGCACTCGGCTGATAGGTGCCGTCCTGCCACATCTGGATCACGTCCTTGAGCAGGCGTGCCTCGCCGGACGCATTCACGTGGATCAGGAAGCGCTGCTTGAACGGCCGGTTGGTCGGCGTCGGCAAGGTGCCGCCGGTCTGCGCCTGGCTCACCGCGTCGATCAGCACGTCGCCGACCCACAGACCGGCGAAGCTGGTGACGGTCGCGACCTGTTTGCCGCCGATGCGCGCCCCCGCCTGGGGCTGCTTGGTGTCACCGCCGACCGCGAGCAGGACGCGTTGCCCGTTCTCGTCGGTGATCGCGAGAATGTCTTCCATGCGGTCGGCGGCGAAGGCGCGGCGCTGTACCGCGAGCGTCAGGAACACATCCTTGTCGGCCGGCGCATCCAGCACCAGGGTGTT
This sequence comes from Lysobacterales bacterium, assembly GCA_016721845.1. Lineage (NCBI taxonomy): Bacteria > Pseudomonadati > Pseudomonadota > Gammaproteobacteria > Lysobacterales > Lysobacterales bacterium. The sequence goes on along the minus strand of JADKHK010000010.1, from coordinate 11,306 downwards.
CTGCAGGTCCGGCCAGCCGACCTCCTGGGTTTCGGGGTCTTCGTTGCGGAACTGCAGCGGCATCGCGCCGTCGCTGATGCGCTGGACCTGGAAGCTGCCTGCGGCACCGCTGCGATTGCGCAGCACGACCCGGATCTCGTCGAGCGCAGCGCTGAATTCCAGCGACTCCGCCCCTTACGGTCGAGGATGACTTGCATCGGTCCCCAGGTTCGAATTGCCGTCGGTGTAGATCCAGTAGGCATGGCCTGACTCGATCACCGTGCTCGCGGGGTCGTGACCAGCCCGCATTGTCCGTTCTGCGAGAGGCGATACACCGGTTGGCCGGTGTGGGCGTCGGACGCCGCAAAGTATTCAGCAAAGCTCGGCCCGTTCGCCGGCACCACCGGCAGGCCGGTGAGCGTGAACGCATTCGGCTGCCAGCGCGGCGCACGGAACTTCGGCTTGCCGGTCAGAGTGATCTGGTGGGTCGCACCGCCATCGACGCGGACCAGGTACGACGTCCCCCCGTCGATCAGGAACAGATTGCTGAGGAAGGCCTCCGGCCGCGGCTGCGGGAACCAGCCGAACCAGCCTTCGATGTTTTCCAGTCCCTCGGCCGGGTCACGGATGAACTGCGCGCCGCCGGCATCGGGCATGAAGCGCCACACGCTCAGCACCGGAACGCCGGCGAACACGGTCTCGATCTCCGGATGTTCGGGCTCGACCTCGACGTGGATCGCGTTCCAGCCCGGCTGCAGGGTGATCACCTGCTGCACGCTGGCCGCCACGACGGCACTGCCCCAACACAAGGCGAGCGCGAGGAGCGGCAAGGTGGCGAAATGGAGGAATCGTCGCGTCGGCATGATCGTTTCCCGGTTCACTGGTTGGGCATCGCCGGCGGTTGCGGCGGTTGCTGCTCCGCCGGCGGCGCCAGCGGGTCGATACGTTCGAGTTCGGATTCGCGCACCTGCACGCGCGTGCGCTTCAGCAGGTCCTTGCGAAATGCGGCTTCCGTGGCGGCGAGGCGTTCCTGCATCAGGCGTTGCTGGATGCCGGTGGCGAGCTGGTCGAACTGGCGCTCGCGCTGCGGCTCGATGTCGACGACGCGCACCAGGTACACCGCATCCTTGCCGCGCAGCACGGGCGCGAAATCGCCGGCCTTCGCCGCCGACAGGGCGGCGTCCAGCACCACGGGGTCGTAGCGGTAGCGCGCCTTCTGGCCTTCGCTGATCCAGCCGATCATGCCGCCGCGGTAGCGGCTGGCCTGGTCCTGCGAATACTCGCGCGCGATTTCGCCGAAATGCGGCACGTTGGGGCCGGGCTTGCGTGCCTTCGCCAGCGCCTGTTCGCCGCGCTCCAGCGCATTCGCCCAGATCTCGTCGCTGGCATCGGCCGGCACCTGGATCTGCACCATCGCCACGCGTCGTCGCGCCGGCACGACGTAGTCGGCGGCGTGCGCGTCGTAATGCGCGCGCACTTCCTCCTCGCTGATCTTGATCGCCTGCTGCTGCGTGCGCAGGGTGCGTTGCAGATACTGGTTGGTCAGCACCTGATCGAGCAGGTGCCGAACCCACATCATCCTCGAGCGCATCCTGATGCGCAGCGGTGACCAGGGCCTGGCGCAACACCATGTCGTCGAGCAAGGCGCGCTTCTGCACGATGTCCTGGTATTGCCCGGGCGTCTTGCCGCCGCGCCGGTGCATCTCGGCGATGAACATGTCGGCGGTGATGTAGCTGTCGCCGACCTGCGCAATCCAGGCGGAAGGTGCGGCACGCCCGCGACCGGCCCCGGCGCCCGCGAGCAACCAGCCCGCGAGCAGCCCGACCAGCAGTGCGATCAAGAGATTGCGGACTTCCTTGCTCATCGTGCGTCCATGGTCGAGGCGTGGGAGTGGCTTGAGGGTAATGGGCAGGTGGCGTCCACACAGTCGTCGCCTGGTGCGGCCTGCGGCGCATGGGTGGCCGGCGTGGTTTCGAAGCCATCGGCGAACAGGACCGGCGTGACCAGGTCGACATCGGTGGCGGCATTGTCGCCGCCGTAGATATCGGCGCCGCCGCTGATCGCCGCAGTCTGGGTGATCGTCAACGGACCCGAGGGATCAAGCGCCGGGTCGACCATCGCGCTGAGCAGGGTAAACGACGCTCTTGCCGCGCGCGAGCGTGACGGTATCGACGACTGCGCCAGTGCCCGCGGCGGTGCAGGTCGCGCCATTCGGCGAACTGCAGGTCCAGGTCGCGCCAAGCAGCCCGGTCGCGATCGGCACGTTCACGACGATGCCGTTGCCCGTCACCGAGCCGACGTTCTCGACGACGATGCGGTAGGTCGTGCGATAGCCCATCGGCACGACGCCGAGGCTGTCGCTGATCGACACGCGCGCGCTCGTTCCGGCCAGCAATTGCGTGCTCTGCGAGGCACTGTTGTTGCCGAGGTTCGGATCGGCATCGATCGTGGTGACGATGCCCTGCACCGAGAACACGCTATCGACGATCGGCATGCCGGCGTAGTCGAACTGGACCACGATCGTGCTGCCCGCAGGCACGGTGCCGAAGGTGCAGGTCATCACCACGGACGAGCCGACGACCACGCAATTGGGTGGAATCGTCGCACCGATGATGCGCGACTGGGTCATCTCGAGGATCACGCCATGGGCGTCGGACGGACCGGCATTGCTGATGGTCACGCGGTAGGGCAAGGGCACCGTGCCGCCCTGATCGTAGGGATCGAACAGATCGACGATGCTCAGCGCCAGATCCGGCACGATGCTGATGAGGTCGGTGTCGGTGGCCGAATTGTTGGCGGGCTGCGGATCGACCGCCACGCCCTGCACCTGCGCCGTCACCGTGTTCAGCAGCGAGCCGGTGGCTGCGGACGAAAGCGTGGCATTCACGACCAGATGGCTGGCCCCCTGCGGGCATCGCGGCCACGAAGTCCGGGCTGCCGCTGCCGTTCGCCGGGCAGGTGGTGCCGGTGGCCGTGCATGTCCAGGTCGCGGCAGACAGGCCCGGCGGCAGCGCGTCGAGCACGCGCACCTGCGGTGCGTCGCTGGGTCCGTTGTTGACGACATTGATCTGGTAGCTCACGGCAGTGCCGGCAATGACCGAGTTGACGCCGTCGGTCTTGGTCACGGCCACGTCCGGACGTGCCACGACGGTGGTTTGCACGCTGGCGTCATGGTCGCCTGGTCGGATCGGTGGCGCCAGTCTCCGGCACCACGCTGGCCGTATTGGTCATCGTGCCGACGTAAGCCGGGCTGACCCGCGCGCTGATGTCCAGCGTCAGCGTGTCGCCGGCCAACACATCCGTGGTGAAGGCGATGCTGCCGCTGCCACTGGCCGGACAAACCGACGCACCGCTGCTGCTGCAGGTCCAGGTGGCATTGAGCAGGGCGGCCGGCAGGACGTCGCTGACTTGCACCCCGAGCGCATTGCTGGGCCCGCTGTTGCGCAACTGGATCTGGTACTGGAGATCGGTACCGGCCACGGCCTGCGCCGGTCCGGTCTTGGTCAGATGCAGGTCGGACACGACGCGGATCAGGGTCTGGTCGGTGGCGCTGTTGTTGCCGGTCTGCGGATCGACACCGGCACCGCCGGGCGCGACCGTGGCGGTGGTCAGGTGCCGCGGGCACTCGGATGCACGGTTGCATCGATGCGCAGTTCGGCCCAGCCATCGACGCCCAGATCGACATCGACGCCGAGCGCGGTCTGTGTCCCGCTGCCGCCCAGGGCAACGCGACAAGGGCAGCTCGTCGAGTTGCACGATCGCGCCGGGCGTCGCCGACGATACGTACAGGTCATCGCTGGCCGGCACGTGCAGCAATTCGTTCGGGGCCGCCAGCAAGCCGCCGCTGGCAGTGAATCCGGCACGGTAATCGAGCGCGCCACTGGTCCAGTCGCGCGCGAACACGTGGACCTTGGCATTGGCATCGGCCACGTACAGGCGCGCACCGAAGGCATCGAGCGACAGTGCGCGCGCGTCGACGGTGCCGGCGATGATGCTGGCGCCGCCCGCGACCGGACTCAGGCTGCCGTCACTGGCGCGTGCGAAACCGATCACGCCGCTGCTGCCGAGTGCATAGAGATGCGTGTCGCCCGGGGTCGCGACCACGTCACGGGCACCGGCCAGTGCAGCCAGTCCGGCACCGCTGCTGCGCAGTGCGCCGCGATAGGTCAGTCGACCGGTGGCGCCATTGACGTCGAAGCGACTCAGCGCCGACGACAAGGTCGACACCGCATACAGATGCGTGCCATCGGCGGTCAGATGCAGACGGCGCACGCCGCGGATGACATTGCTGTCCGGCAGGATCGTGCCGATGCCATCGGCGACGCGCTCGAAGACCCGCTTGCCATCGAGCGACACCACGACATCGGCGGCCCCGAGCAGTCCGACAATGCCGCCGCTGCCGGAGGTGAGTTTCTGGCGGAAACGCAGGCCGCCATCGCTTTCCTGACTGAACACGAGCAGGCTGTTGGCGGCGGCCGCAGTCACCAGCAAGTGACGACCATCCGGCGTCAGCGCCACGCCCGAAACGCCGGCCAGACCATCCGCCGTGGTGTCGCCGAGCACGCTGCCGTTCTGGATCACCTGCGCTGCGGCGAGACTGCCATCGGGGGCCCGCGGCAGCACCAGCAATGCGCCGGTGGCCGGATTCACCGCATACAGGCGCGTGCCTCCCGGCGACAACGCCATCGCAGTCACGCCGGCGAGTGCCGCATCGGTCGTGGCCGCCACGGTGCGGGTGAATTCCAGGGGCGCATTGGCGTTGCACGACCAATTCGCCGAACCACTGCGAATGCCCGCCGTGGCCGTCGGGAATACCGGCACCAGATCGCCGACCCGGGCCAGCAAGGCATCGGAGACGCCGGCGTTCGCCACGTCGATGTCGGATTGCAGGGGCAGCCCGGCGACGACTGCGGTCAGACCATCGGTCTTGCTGATCGACAGGTCCGGCTGTGGTTGCAGGACATTGCTGTTGGTCGCGACGTTGTCGGCCGGATTGAGCTCCTCGGCGACATCGCGGGGATCGGCGCGAACCGTGTATTCGAGCGTGCCGAGGGCATTGCTGAACAGGTCGCCGCCGATCTGGAATTCGACATGGCCGTTCGGTGCGATATCCACCGTCTGCTGGCCGATCTGGCGTTGGCCCGCGGCTGGACAGCGCGAACCGCGTTCGCGCGCCCAGACACCGACGCCACCGGGGCTGGTGCCCAAGGTGTAGAGCTGACGCATGTGGTGCGACAGCGCCATCGCCCGAACGCCGGTCAACACCGGGCTGGCCGCAGCAACACGGGATTCGAGCAGTTGCGGCTGCGCACCGATCAGACTGAACAGATGCAGGCCACCGCCTTGCGACCCGACATACAGGCGCGCCTGGTCGCTGTCGTAGGCGAGCGCATCCGGAAGCAACATGCCGACGACGCCCGCCTGACCATTGACGATGCTCGCGTCGAGCGTGAATGCGGGGCTGGGCGCTGTCGCAAAACGGAAGCGCGATACACGATGGTTCGCGGTGGAAGCGACGAACACCTGATCGCCTTGCACCAGCAGTGCATTCGGGTCCGCCAGCACCCCGCCCGCCGTCGGCACCTGGAAATCCTGCAGCAATCCGGCCGGTGTCAGCGCACCGGTACCGGCGTTGCGGGCAAAGGCCGCGAGGGACTGGTTCGCTGGCGCCACGGCCAACAGGTGACTGCCATTGTTGCCCCAGGCGAGATCGACGACGCCGTTCAGGCCGTCCAGCCCGGGATCGCTCTGACGCAGCACGCTGGCCGGCGTCAGCAAGCCCGTCGATGCGTTGACCGAAAACACCGCGATCGCGTCGTCGATGGTTCCCGCGGCATACAGGAATGCACCGCCCGGACTGAGCAGCAATGCGCGTACGCCACCGAGTCCGTCGATGCCTGCGCTGCCGTCCTGGTACTTGCGCACATAGGTCAGCAGGCCGCCGTCGGCGTTGCGCGCGAACACGGCGATGGCGTCGGTGGTGCCGCCGGCGACATAGACAAAACCGCTGATCGCCTGGCAGACCAGATCGCTGGCGCCGCTGATGCCGGAAACGCCGCCGATGCCATCGCGATACTGGCCGATCTCGGTCAACGCGCCGTCCAGCGGATTGCGTCGATAGGCGATCACCGCCCCGAGACCGCCGCGCATGCCGGCGGCATAGACATGATTGCCGGTCGAACCGATCGCCACGGCCGTGAAGTCGGTTGCCGGGGCCACGATCTGTTGGGTCAGGCTGACCACACCGGCGACCGGCACCGCATTGCAAGTCCAGGCGACGTTGTAGAGCGCAGCCGGAATCAGGTCGCTGACCAGCGCATCATCCGCGTAGGTCGGACCGAGATTGTCGACGGTCACGCCGTAGTCGATGCGGTTGCCCGGAATGGCGACACTGACGCTGTCGGTGATGGCGACGACGAGATCCATCGCCGGCGATAGCACGGTGTCGCCGTCGGTGGCCGAGTCGTTGCCGGATACCGGATCGAGATTGCCATTGCTGCTGATCGTCGCGGTATTGACGAGCCGACCGGAGGCGCCATCGCCGACCACACCGGTCGCGCTGAACACCACGCTCTGGCCGACCAGCAAGTTCACCGAGGCACTCAGGCTGCCGGTACCGCTCGAGGGACAGGCATTGGGGTCGTTGTCGCTTGCGATGCAGGTCCAGGTGATGCCCGAGAACACGTCGGGGAACTGGTCGGTGACGATGGCGCCACTGACATTGCTCGGACCATGGTTGGTCGCGGTGATGGTGTAAGTCACCGAATCGCCGGGCGCAACGCCGCCGAGTCCGTCGAACAGCGATGCGGCATAGCCGAGCGCGCCGCCCGCCGGCGTTCGCACGAAGCTGTTCGCCGCGGCATCGACGGCCGACACGCTGTAAAGATGCAGACCGTCGGCGGCCGCGAACACATCGCGCACGCCATCGAGTCCGAGTACCTGGCCGCCGGTCAGTGGGGCGGCGTCGCCATTGTTGATGCGATCGACAAAGCTCAGCGCGCCGTCACCGGCATTCACCGCGAAGCGCGCGATCGCATCGGACTCGGTCGCGGCGACGTAGATCTGGGCCCGATCGGCGGACCAGCGCATGCGCGATGCGCCGAGCAAGCCGCTGGTGCCGGGCAGCCCTTCGGCCTCGCTCGGCGCATGCGTGGCATCCCCGTCGTTGCCGGCACGGCCATTGGCCAGCACCTGGCCCGGGCTCAGTGCACCGGTGGTGACGTCGCGGACCAGTCGGGTCAGATGGCCAGTCTCCGCCGCGAGCACGTACACCTGGGTACCGGCGTTGTTGATCAACAGCGAGCGCACACCGGCCAGGCCGCCGGCCGCCGACATTATTGAGATAACGCACCGAGTAAGTCAGCAGACCGGAAGCCGGAACTGCCCGAGTTCGGGTTGCGCGTGAACACCGCGATGCTGTCGTTGGCATCGCCGAGCACGTAGACATGGCGGCCATCCGGCGACACCTGCACGGCGACCGGATCGCCGATGCCGTCGACACCCGATACGCCGTTCTGGACCACCCCGCGATAGGTCAGGCGACCGTAGTCGGCCGACCCGCTGTCGGTCTGCCGCGTGAACACCGCGACCGCATTCGAGAAGCCGCCGACGACGTAGACGTGCGCACCATCCGGACTCATCGCCAGCGCTCTCGCGCCGGACAGGCCGGTCACACCGAACACGCCGTTCTGTTCGATTTCGACGAAGCTCAACGCCCCGGTGCCGCGATTGCGGCGGAACGTGCTGACACTGCTTTCACTGGCACTGGTCGCGTAGACATGATCGCCGTCGCTGCTGAGCAGCACGTCATTGACGCCGGCCAGACCGAGCACCCCGCCACTGCCGCCGCGGATCACCGAATTGAACGAGAGTTGGCCGTCCACGGCGCGATCGTAGGCACCGATGGCATTGTCGCCACTGCCCGCGACGTAGACCTGGGCGTCATCGCCGGTGATCGCCACGGCGCCGGCGAGTCCGTCGAATTCGGCCAGTCCGTCGCTCTTGGTGATGGCGAGATCGGCAACAACGGAGACGCTGTCGTTGTCGACCGCGCTGTTGTTGTCCGGCGTGATGTCCTGGTTCGGACTGCTGCCGGCATCGATCGTCGCGGTATTGACCAGCGCACCGCTGTGATTGGTCGCGACATCGACCGAGATCGCGAAGGTGACGTTGCCACCTGCGGCGATGCGCAACGGAATCGCGACGAGGTCGCCACTGCCGTTCGGCGGGCAATAGGTATCGGACTGGCGTTCGAACTGCACCAGCGCGTTCTGCTGGGTGCCGGCGACGTAGATCTGGTCTGAGCCGCTGTCGACGACGACATCGGTGGCGCCACCGAGACCGTCGACACCGGCGCTTTCGTTCGAGCGCAAGCCGAGGAAGCGCAGGCTGCCATCGGCCGGATCGCGGATCAGCCACGCCACCGACCCGCCGCTGCGCGCGGTGACATAGAGATGCGTGCCGTCGCCGCTGAGTGCCGCGCGCGTCGGCGCCAACAGGCCCTGCACGCCGTCGATGTCCTGCACGAGGCTGTCGGCATAACTCAGGTTGCCGAAGCCGCTGGAAGCCGGAGCGTTGTCGCGATCGAGCACGACCAGCGCATTGGCGTCGGCGGCGGTGATGTAGAGCGAGGTGCCGTCGGCGCTGAACGTGGCCGAGGACGCGCCAGCCATCGGCGCACCGAAGCTGATGCCATCCTGCACGCCACGCCAGGACAATCGGCCGTTTGAGGTGTTGCGGTCGAAGGCCGCGACGCTGCCACCGGCGCCGGACAAGGCATAGGCCTGGCGACCATCGGGACTCAGCACCAGGTACTCGACGCCGTCGAGGCCGGCCACCTGGCCACCGCTGTCACTCGCGTCGTTGATGCCGTTCTGTTCGCTCTCGATCCAGGTCACCAGACCGGTGACGACATCGCGCGAGAACACCGCGATGGCATCGTCATTGGCGCCGACGACATAGACGTGAGCGGCACCGGCCTCCGGACTGAGTGCGACCTGCAGAGCCTGGTCGAGTCCGACGCGCCCGGTCTCCGTCTGCACCAGATCAACGCGCAACTGACCGCTGCCGTTGTTCGACAACTTGAACACGCTGAGCGCATCCGACGTCCGGCTGACGACATAGAGGAACTGGCCATCGGGACTGGCCGCGACGGCGCGCGCACCCGCCAGCCCGCTCACCGGCAGCGAATTCAGCGTGCTGCCCTGGGCAATGTGGGCGACCTGGGTCAGGCGACCGTCCACCTCGTCGCGCGCGAACAAGACCAGGCTGTCGTCCAGCACGCCGGCGCCGGCGAGATAGGACGGCAACGGGCCAGCGCCGTCGAGATCATTGACCAGCACCAGCCCGCCGATGCCGCCGAGGCCGGTGACGCCATCCTGGTCGTCGACGTGACGATCGATGAAGTCGAGCGCACCCGACCCGGAAGCAACGCAACTCCAGGTCGCACTGCCGGGAACGAAGCCGGCGCCTGCACCCATGAGGTCGGTGAGACTCAGGTTCTGCACGATGTTGCTGAGCCCGCCGTTGCGGACCACGACCTCGTAGGTCACGGTTTCACCGGCGACCACGGAGACGCGGGCATTGGTCTTGCTCACCGACAGATCGGCGCGCGGGGTGAGGCTGGTGGTATCGGTTCGGGTGTTGTTGGTGCTGTCGCCGTCGCTGAAGCGCAACGGCGGTTCCACGGTCGCGGTCGTGGTCAGGGTACCGGTCGCATCGGGCCGGATGCGGGCATGCACGCGATAGACCAAGGTGCCGTTGCGGCCGATGTCGACGAGGTCGTCGATGTCGCCGCTGCCGCTGGCGCTGCAACTCGAACCGGTACCCACCACGAAGGACGCGATGGCGTTGTCACCGAAGCCGGCGACATAGACATTGCGCGAGTCCAGCGGACTGACGGCAAGCGCGTAGACGGAATTCAGGCCATCGACGCCATCGACGCCGTCGCTGCGGGTTTCGACTAGGGACAGGGCGCCGTAGGTCGCGCTGCTGCGATTGGTTTCGCGGTCGAACACCAGCACGCTGTGTCCGAACTGCGCGCCGACGTAGACGCGCTCGCCGTCGGGGCTCACGCGCACATCGCGCGGGCCGTTCATGCGGGCGATGCCGCCGCTGTTGTTGGCGTACTGGAACTGCAACTGCACGCTGCCGTAGCTGGCGCTGCCGGGATCGAGGTTGCGGCGCAGCACGTACAAGCGGTGCCCGCCCTCGGCGACGACGTAGACATGTTCGTTGTCGCTGGCCGTGGTGCTCTCGGGCAGGCTCAGCGCGACCAGCCGATCGGTGCTGCCCAGCGCCCGCGCCTGCACGAAGCTGAGTCGGCCGTAGTTCGGGCTAACCGCGTTCTGCTCGCGATTGAACACGACGACCGCATTCGCGATCGCGCTGACACCGAGCAATTGTGCGCCATCGCGCGACACGACCAGGTCGCGGATGCCGTTCAGTCCGGTCACGCCGTTGCTGCCGCCGCGAGCGCTGGCAAGGTAGCTCAGGTTGCCATTGCTCTCGCGCCGGAAGATCGCGATCGCCGATTCGAACGAACCGGCGACATAGACGTGCTGGCCGCCGTGGTCGAGCGCGATGCTGCGGGCGCCGAGCGGGCCATCGACACCGCCAACGCCGTCCTGAGCTTCTGCCGGAACGTCAACCGGCCGAAGTTCGGCGAGGCCTGGTCGCCTCGCGATCGAACACCGCCAGCGTGTTGCTTTCCTCGCTGGTCACGAAGACGCTGCGGCCATCGGCACTGACCTGGATCTGGCTGGGGCGATTCAGCCCCGAGAAGCCGCCGCTGCCTTCCGAGTAGTGCGCAAGGTAGACGAGAGATGCTGCCCGGCGGTCGCTGCGTCGAGGCCCTTGGTGCTGTTGCGGGTGAACGCCACCAGGGTGTGGTCCTGCAGGCTGATGGCGTAGACGTGTTCGCCATCGGCACTGACCACGACATCGGACACGGCCGTCAGACCCGGCAGCGTGCCGCCGCCAGCGAGCGCGTCGCCCTGGCGGTCGCGCTCGACAAACGCGAAGCGCGGATCCGGCGCGCGCCGACTGTAGACCGTGAGCGGCGGCGTCGACGTACTGGCCGAGGCGATCAGGACATGGCGGCCATCGCTGCTGACGGCAATCCCGGCGGCCGCGGCCAAACCAGGGTTCGAAGCGTCCGTCGCCACTTGCTGCTCGAAGCTCAGCCCGCCTGCGAACACATCGCGGCGGTAACGCAACAGGAAACCACCGCCGCCTGCGACCAGCAGGTGTTCGCCATCCGGCGCAAGTGCCAGCCGCAGACTGCCCGACAGCGGATCGGGTGCGCCAGCGATCGGGTCGGCGTAGG
>JADKHK010000009.1 GCA_016721845.1 Lysobacterales bacterium | reverse complement strand
CGGCGGCAGTCCGCGCGATCCGGTCCTGCGGGCACGCATCGGACTCGCGCCGCAGTCGTTGGCCTTGTACGAGAACCTCAGTGGTCGCGAGAACATCGCGTTCTTCGCGCGCATGTTCGGTTTGCACGGCGCCCACCTCGCGCGGCGCGTCGACGCCGCGCTCGATTTCGTGCAACTGGCCGATCGCCAGCATGATCGCGCCGGCGGCTATTCCGGCGGCATGCAACGGCGATTGAATCTGGCGGCCGCGATCGTGCACGAACCGGAACTGATCCTGCTCGACGAGCCGACGGCCGGCGTCGATCCTGAGTCGCGCAATGCCTTGTTCGAGAACGTGCTGGCCTTGAAGGCGGCGGCTGGCCGCACCATCGTCTACACCACGCATTACATGGAAGAGGTCGAACGTTTTGCGACCGCGTCGCCATTGTCGATCGCGGGCGCGTGCTCGCCGTCGACAGCGTGCCCGGCCTGCTGCGCACGCATGGCGGTGCGCCGGTGCTCGTGGTCGAGCGCGGCGGTCGCAGCGAGCGCATCGAGACAACGGATCCGCTAGCCGAGCTGAATCGGTTCGCCGCGAGCGGGCCGATCGACGGCTTCCATGTTGAACGACCGCGTCTGGAGCAGGTCTTCCTGCACCTCACCGGTCGCAGCCTGAGGGATTGAGATGACGGCCCTGCTTGCTCTCGCCGCGAAGGACATCCCGATCGTTGCTGCGCAATCGCGGCGCGCTGTTCTTCACCATCGGCTGGCCGCTGCTGGTCGCGATCTTCTTTCGGGATGGTGTTCGGCGGTGATGGTGGCAGCAGCCGGCCCAAGGTTGCGCTGGTCGTGCAGGAGCAACACGCGGTGACCGAACGCTTCGCGCAATCGATGTTGAAGCTCGACACCTTGGACGTCGAACGCGTCGACGCTGCGAAGGCGGAGGAACTCGTGCGCCAGGGCAAGCGCAGCGCGGCCATCGTGTTGCCGGTCGGATTCGGCGAACGCAGCGCGCGCACCTTCAGTGGCGACCCGCCGCAGGTCGAATTGTGGCTGGACCCGAGCCGCAAGGCCGAGCGCGCGATGATCGAAGGCATGCTGATGAAACTCGGCGGCGAGGCGATGTTTTCCAGCATCAGCGACCCTGCCGCGCGCCAGCAGTGGCTGGCGGCGTCGCGCGCGGATCTCGATCGCGTCGATCCGGCCTCGCGCCAGCAGTTCAGCGATTTCTACGACGCGCTCGACGCGATGATGGCGACGCCGCAAGCGTCCGCACCGGCGGCACAGGGCGAGGCCGGCGGCGGCGCCGGCTTCACGCCGCTCGCAGTGGCTGCGCGCGAAATCACCGTTGCGAAACGCGGTCCGAGCAACGGTTTCGCGATCAGTTTCACGCAAGGCATGTTCTGGGCCTTGCTCGGCGCGCTGATGAGTTTCGTGACCTCGCTGGTGCTCGAGCGCATGCAGGGGACCTGGAGCCGCCTGCGCAGCGCGCCGCTCTCGGCGGGTTCGATCCTGCTTGGCAAGGCGCTGTCCTGCTTTGCCGTGATGATCGTGTCGCTGCTGCTGATGAGCACGGTCGGCGCGCTCGTGTTCGGCGTAGTACCGCATTCGCTGCCGAAGTTGCTGGCGGCTTTCGTCGCGGCGGCGGTCGCGTTCACCGGATTGATGATGTTGCTCGCCAGTCTTGGCCGCACGGTGCAGACCGCGAGTGGCGCGGCCTGGGCGGTGATGATGCCGCTGGCGATGGTCGGCGGCGCGATGATTCCCTTGTTCGTCATGCCGCCGTGGATGTTGCAGCTGTCGAACCTGAGCCCGGTGAAGTGGGCGGTGATCGGCATCGAAGGCGCCACCTGGCGCGGATTCTCCTACGCTGAAATGGCGACGCCGGTCGCCATACTGCTTGCGACCGGCTTGCTCTGCGGTGCGGCTGGCGCGTGGCGGATCACGCGCCAGCCGGATTGAGTGTTTACGGGTCCGGCACAAAACCGCCGGCGAAGGCGCGCGGTTCTTCGCGGCCCCAGCGCGGCTGGCGGATCACGCCGCGGTCGACCAGGTGTTCCCAGGTGTCGTACTGCACTTCGACGACTTCGTCCGGGCGCGACGAGCGGCGCTCGAACTGCGTCGTGTTCACCTGCGACCATTCGCGTTGGCCGTGCGCCGTGCCAAGTTCGGAAGCGAAGTCTGCGCTGCGTTCGCGCTTGGCATACGGTGCGGCGGCATCCGCAGCGGCTCCCGCCGAGCGCGCCGGCTGGCCGCGTTGCGCCATTGCTTCGGCCTCGTTCGCAGCAGAGGGCGCCTGCGCATTCTTGCGACGCCAGTCGTCGTCACGATAGATCGGCGGTGCCGGCGGCACGTAGATCGGCGCGCGTTCGCGGAACACCGCGATGCCGATCACCCCGACGTTCTGCGGACGGCCGGTGCGTGCGGCGTAACTCCATTCCGGCGCACTGAACACGAACTGCGCGACTTCGCTCATCGACTTGCGCCAGCCGTTGATCTCGGCGCGTTCGTACGGACCGAGCACATAGCCGCCCTGGTAGGGGTCGGCGGTCTCGCCGGTCACTGCATTCACCCCGTCGACGCTGAGCACGGCCATGACGCGTTCGCCGGTGCGGTTCTGCATCATCACCGCGTAGCGATGGCCGGGTTCGCCGGCAACATACGCGCGACCGCCCTTGTGATGCACCTCGATGACACGTCCGGTGTCGCGGTCGACGACCTGCAGATCGACCAGGTTGTGCACATGGGCCTGCGTCGTGGTGGTGGCCAGGGCCAGGATCATTCCGAACATCGCTTTCATCGTCGCCTCCGTCGTGGGTGATGGGTGCAACGATGGGATGCGGCCGGCGGGGTTCGGGTTCTATTCGAAGCCGTTGCCGAACAGCGGCGATTCAGCTGCAGCGGCCGCGACGGCCCAGGCCAGACCGTCGCTGGTGCGGTGCTCCCAGCCCCACTTGCGCCACGGACTGATGCGGAACGCCGTGAGCCCCGACGACGGCGCGGTCGGGCGAATCCAGAAGTTCACGCCCAGGTCGTAGGTGTCGTAAAGCGCGTCGACGGTGCCGGCGAGCGTCGCGTCACGCGGTCCGACCAAGGCGCCGAAGTAGTCGGCCCAGGCGATGGCCGCGACCACGTCGAGCGCGTGTTCGGCATCATGGATCGGCTCCTCGATCGCGAAGTCGGTGCCGTCGTGTTCGATCACGTAACGTGGTGCCAGCACGGTGCCGTAGTCGCCGGCTTCGGTGCGCAATGCGCTCCGCAGGAAGCCGCCGCTGCGCCGGATCATGTCGGCCGTCGCGATGTCTTCCGCGGTCATGTAGGCGCGACGCAAGGCATCGGTCAGCAGCGCCGTCATCCATGTCGAAGCCCCGTAGGCGGCTCCATCCCAGTCACCGTGCTGGTCGCCGGTGTGATACCAGCCGCCATCGATGCGGTTCGCGGGAATGCCACCGGGCATGCCGTTCTGATGCGCGACCAGCGCCGCCACGATGGCGTTGATGCCGTCGCGGCGCGTGGTGCTGCCGGTGACTTCGTAATCGATCGCATGCGCCATCAGCTTGAACGCCACCATGCGTTCGGTCCAGAACCCGAGTGCTGCGGTCCAGGCGTGCGGGCTGCCGTTGTGCGCGTTCGCGGTGTTCGTGATCGCGGGCAGGAAGGTGTCGTCGCCGGTCATCCAGTAGGCGTAGGCCAGCGACTCGTTGAACGAATACTTGTTGTCGCTCGCGTTCAGGCTGAAGAAGCCGCTGCCGTTGACGCGTGCGCGATAGAACTCGGCGTGGCGCACTGCCTCGCGCAACGGCTTCAGGAAGCCGCTGCGGAAGTGCAGCGTGAACATGGTCGCGGCGCGGTCGTACAGCCACGGCTCGAAGGCGGTCTTGTAAGGGCACTGGTTGGCGACCGTGACCAGCAGGTCGTCCTCGTTGACGACGGTGTAGAGGCCGTTTTTCAGCGCGTGGTCGGCTTCGGTGAAACCGGGCCAGGTCGCGATGGCATCGTTCGTGGCCGGGTCGTCGCGGGTCGCCGGATGATCGGCAGCAAACGGCACGACCTGACTCGTGCGCAATGCGCCGCGGCTCAGCCAGGACGCCGGCAGCGTGGCATAGACATTGGGTTCGAGCACATTGTCGGCGGGCGCGAAGCTGCCGCTGGTGACCAGGTGCCAAGTGCTCGCGCGCAACACCCGCGTCGGTCGGTTCAGGGTCCGGGCGGGGCCGCCCCATTCGACGACGAGGTGTTTCGGCAGGCTCGGGTTCGCGAATGCGACTTCCACCTGCACCAGCGCGACGCGTACCGACTGCCCGTCGATGCCGGCATCACTGCGATGGCGCCATGGCGTCAGCGACTGCACGTAGGCCGGAATCTCGACGCCATTGTCGAGCACGCGCAGATTGGCCAGTTGCGCCGCCGTGATCGAGCCACGCGGGAACGGCACGCCGAAGCTGGCGACGACCGGCGTGGCCGGGGCAACGGCTTCAGTGGCATGCAGATCGACCGCGACCGAACCGGTCGGCACCGGCGCGGCGAAGAACCCGTCCACGGCTGCGACCGGCCACGCCAGCAGCAGCCCCAGCGTGCCGAGAATCCCCCAATGCCAGCGCATGACCGTTCCCCCATGACCCGGTTTCGTGACGGACTGTAACGCGGGCTCGGGCGTTGCCGCTGTGACGCCGGCCGCGTTGTTTGCAGCACCCGGTTCATGCGCATAATCTATGCGCATGAACCGGGTGCCTGCCATGAACAGCGTCATCAAGAAGCCGACCAACCTGAGTCTCCAGGCCGACCTGCTGGCCGAAGCGAAGGCGCTGGACCTGAACCTGTCGGCCGAGTTGAACAAGGCGTTGGCCGAGATCGTCAAGCGCAAGCGTGCCGAGCAATGGCTGGCGGAAAATCGCGAAGCGATCGCGGCGTACAACCGGTATGTCGAGGAGCACGGTGTCTTCGGCGAAGAGTATCGGCAGTGGTGATCCGTCGGTTCGATGTCGTTCGCAATCCGGGCAAGCGCGATGCGCGCACCGTGCCTTACTTGCTGGTCCTGCAATCGGAATTGCTCGATGCCATCGACACCCGGGTGGTCGCGCCTCTGGTCAGGCCGTTGGCACTCGCCAGCAAGAAGCTGACCCGAGTGAATCCCGAGTTCGAAATCGATGGCGAAGTCGTCATCATGCTGACCCAGCAAATCGCCTCCGTACCGATCCACGTGCTGAGCAAGCGAGTCGCGAATCTCGGGCAAGAACACACGCGCATCGTTGCTGCGCTCGATCTACTTTTCAGCGGAATCTGATCCATGCAAAAACGTCGTGTCCTCACCGGTATCAAGCCGACCGGTTCCCCGCACCTCGGCAATTACGTCGGCGCGATCAAGCCGGCGATCGCGGCAAGTCGCGATGCGAATGTCGACTCCTTCTTCTTCCTCGCCGACTACCACGCGCTGATTTCCTGCAGCGATCCGTTGCGCGTGCAGCGTTCGACGCTCGAAATCGCCGCGACCTGGCTGGCCCTCGGGCTCGATCCGGAGCGGGTGATGTTCTATCGCCAGTCCGACATCCCGGAAATTCCGGAACTGACCTGGCTGCTGACCTGCGTCACCGGCAAGGGTCTGCTGAATCGCGCGCACGCCTACAAGGCCGCGGTCGATGCGAATGCGGCCGAGGATGTCGATGTCGATGCCGGCATCAGCGCCGGCCTGTACATGTATCCGGTGCTGATGGCCGCGGACATCCTGATGTTCAACGCGCATGCGGTGCCGGTCGGCAAGGATCAGGTGCAGCACATCGAGATCGCGCGCGACCTCGGCCAGCGCTTCAATCACATCTACGGCGGCGATTACTTCACGCTGCCGGAAGCGCAGGTGGACGAGAACACCGCGACGCTGGCCGGGCTCGACGGCCGCAAGATGTCGAAAAGCTACGACAACACCATTCCGCTCTGGGACGACCCGGCCACGATGCGCAAGCTGGTGATGAGCATCGTCACCAATTCGCAGGCGCCGGGTGAACCGAAGGATGCGGACGCCTCGCACGTGTTCTCGATCTACCAGGCCTTCGCCACGCCTGCGGAAACCGCGGCGATGCGCCAGGCTTATCAGGACGGCATCAGTTGGGGCGACGCCAAGCAAGCGCTGTTCGAGCGCATCGATCGCGATCTCGCGCCAGCGCGCGAACGCTATCGTCACTACATGACCAACCCGAACGACGTTGAGGCACTGTTGTTGCGAGGCGCCGAGCGCGCGCGCGAGGAATCGCGCCCTTTCATCGCGACGCTGCGCGACGCGGTGGGTTTGCGTTCGGTCGCGAAGGTCGCGGTTGCCGAGACGAAGGTCGAGAAATCCGGCGAGGCGCTGCAGCCCGAGCTGAAGCAGTACCGCGACAGCGACGGCCAGTTCTACTTCAAGCTGGGCGAGAAATCGGCCGGCGTGCTGGCCCAGAGCATCGGCTTCGCGGACGGCAAGGAGGCGGGTGCCGCGATCGCTCGTATCAAGCGCGGTGAAGCGGCCATCGCGAATGGCGAACTCGTGCTCGACGGTGCGGCCGTGGCCTACGTGCCGGACGTGGTCGATCCGGCCGATGCCAGCGCGGCACTCGACGTGCTGGTGCGACTGGAAGCCGAAGCCCAAGCCAAAAAGCAGGTGCAAGCATGAGCGTGCTTGCGCTGATCCTGTTCCTGCCCTGGTTCATCATCGTCGGCGGTGCCTACTGGTTCCTGCCGAAGGAATCGCCGCGCTCTGCGGCGCGGAATCGCCTCGATGTCATCGCGCTCGTCATTGCGGTCGCCCTCAGCGCCGCGGGCATGGGGCTCGGCATGCAGACCGACACCACCGGCTACCACCCGATCTGGGCGCAAGTGCTGGCCACCTTGTACGCGTATGGCGCCTTCCTCGGCGTGCTCGCCATCGCGGCGTGGTTGAGGCCGCGTTCGGGCCAGGGTTCGCAGTAGCATTCGGCCATGAGCCGCAAATCTCGCTCCGAAGCCGAACAACGTCAGGAACTCGGCGGATATACCGAGGCCGAATTCGATCGCGAGTTCGTGCGCTCGCATCGTTCGGACTGGGTCAGCATCGCGACGCGCGTGGCGACATTGCTGGTCGTGTACGGCCTGCTGGCACGCGCCATCCGCGCCCATGATCCGCCGCCGTGGTTGCTCGCTTTGCCGTTCGTGGTCGAGTTCCTGCTGATCTTCTGGGTGGGCTGGTTTCTGTCGACCTTCGTGGTCTCGTGCAAGGCGTTCGCGAAAAGCGCAGGTGGCATCGTCCGCATCGTGGTGTCGTCGTTGATCTTCGGGGGCGCGATGTGGGCGGCGATCCTGTTCAATCCGGGTGGCACCGGCCGCCCCGAATCCGCGTCCGTTGCCTGGCATGAGGCGGTGGCGTGGATCGTTCGTGCCGACCTGCACTGGGCGCTGCTGGCGATGGCGGCGGCCCTGCTCGGTTCGACTTTCCAGGAAGTGACGCGCTGGAAGAAGGAGGGCGGCGTCTTCGTCTGGGCCTCGATCATGACAGCCGGATTCCGGCTCGGTGTGGCCTTTCTGGTCGCCTTCTTCGGTGCCTTCGTGCTCGTCTTCGCGGGCGATTGGATCTCGCCCTGGTTCGAGGCCGGCGTGTTCGGCGTCGGACGTCCGCTGACTTGGGCCTTGTACTTCTTCATCCTGCTGGTCGAAGTCCTGACCCTGGTCGTCGCCATCGCCATGCATCGCGATGCGATGAAGCCGAAGGATGAGAAGACGACCGCGCCGCAGAAGTCGAAGCGGCGATTGACCTAGTTCGCGCGTGCCAGGTCGTCGAGCATCGCCTTGAGGAAGCGTGCGGCTTCGCCGCCGGTGGCAGCGCGATGGTCGAAGGTCAGCGACAGCGGCAATAGCTTGTGGGTTTCGATGCCGCCCATCACCGGCACGAGCTGATGGCGGCCCTTGCCGGCGGCGATGATCGCGACGCAGGGCGGCACGATCACCGGCGTGGCGTAACGGCCGGCATACATGCCGAAGTTCGACAGCGAGATCGTGTAGCCCTTGAGTTCATCGGGCGTGATCGACCGGTCCTCGACTTGAGCGCGGAGACGGTTCACACCTTCGCGGATCATGCGTGCATCGAGCATGTCGGCATTCCGCAGCGCCGGCACGAACAAACCTTCCGGCGTATCCACGGCGATGCCGACGTCGACACGCGCATGCAGGGTACGCGTGCCGTTGGCCATGTCGAACCAGGCGTTCAGCGCCGGCTCGGCCTTGCTGGCCGCGACGATGGCGCGGATGAGGCGCGCGGTGATGTCGTTGCCCGGCGTCCACGCATGCAGATCTGCGTCGTCGCAGAGCGTGGTCGGTACGACCTGGGCATGCGCCTCGGCCATGATGCGGGCCATGTTGCGACGCACCCCGCGGATCGGTTCCGGTTGTCCCGACGCCGGCACGCCTGGCGGCGTGGTGCGCACGGGTTTGCCGGCGAGCGAGCGGGGGTCGGCGGTGTAGGGATCGTTGCCCCTCACCCCGGCCCTTTCCCCGCTGGTGCGGGGCGAGAGAGAAGTCGGGACTGCGACAGCGCTGTGCACTTGCGGCGCGGGAGCAATGGACGCGAGCGCCGACGGATTGGCTGCGGCGTGTTTCACGTCCTGCATCGTGATGACGCCGTCGGGGCCGCTCGGGCGCACGCGCGTCAGGTCGACGCCGAGTTTCTTCGCCGCGGCGCGCACCGCCGGCATTGCCTTGATGCCGCCGATGGCGATCACGGCTTCGTGCTTGAC
Source organism: Lysobacterales bacterium (assembly GCA_016721845.1). Lineage (NCBI taxonomy): Bacteria > Pseudomonadati > Pseudomonadota > Gammaproteobacteria > Lysobacterales > Lysobacterales bacterium. The sequence goes on along the minus strand of JADKHK010000009.1, from coordinate 15,873 downwards.
CTCGTTGCTGGCCTGCATCGCACCGACCACGGTACCGGCGTCGGCACGGTCCGCCGGTGCGGCGGTCGTGATCGCGGGTGCTGCCGTAGCGGTCGCACTTCCTTCTCCCCGCTCGCGGGGAGAAGGTGCCGAAGGCGGTTGAGGGGCAGCCTTCGGCTTCGGCGCATGATGATGTCCGGTGTCCTCGGCCTCGGCGCGCTGTGGCAAGGTCGGATCGACCGCGAACGTCGCCAGCGGCGCACCGGTATCGATCACGTCGCCCGCCCTGCCGTGCAGTTTGGCCACGATGCCGGAATAGGGAGACGGGACTTCGACCACCGCCTTCGCGGTTTCCATCGACACCAAAGGCTGGTCCAGCATCACCGTGTCGCCTTCCTTCACCAACCACTCGACGATCTCGGCGTCGGGCAGGCCTTCACCGAGGTCGGGCAACAGGAAATCCTTGTCGATGCTCATGGCGATCTCCGGAATCAGCGGTAGGCCAGCGTGCGCTTCGCCGCCGCGAGAATGCGGTCGACGTTCGGCAAATATTTCATTTCGAGCCGGAACAGCGGCATCGGGGTGTCGTAGCCGGTGACGCGTTCGACTGGCGCGACCAGATCGAACATCGCCTTTTCGGCCAGTTGCGCGGCGATCTCGGCGCCGATGCCGCCGGTCCGCGCGGCCTCGTGCACGATCACGCAGCGGCCGGTCTTCTTCACCGACTCGTGGATGGTGTCGAAGTCGAGTGGCTTCACGGTCGCGACATCGATCACTTCGGCGCTGATGCCTTCGCGGGCGAGCGCATCGGCGGTTTCCAGCGCTTCCTTGACGTGTGCGCCCCAGGTCACCAGCGTAACGTCCGAACCGTCGCGCAGCACGAAGCAGACGTCGAGCGGCAAGGACTCGCCATCGTCCGGCACGGCTTCCTTGTATTGGCGATAGATGCGCTTGGGCTCGAAGAAGATCACCGGGTCCGGATCGCGGATGGCGGCGAGCAGCAAGCCATACGCCCGCGCCGGGCTGGACGGGATCACCACGCGCAGGCCGGGAATATGCGCGAACAAGGCTTCCGGCGCTTCCGAGTGATGTTCGGGGGCGCGAATGCCGCCGCCCCAGGGGGCACGCAGCACCATCGGGCAATGCAGTCGGCCGCGCGTGCGCGTGCGCATGCGTGCGGCGTGGCAGATGATGTGGTCGAACATCGGATAGATGAAGCCGTCGAATTGCGCTTCCGCCACCGGCTTCATGCCCTGGAAGGCCATGCCGACTGCGAGCCCGGCGATGGTGGTCTCGTCGAGCGGCGTGTCGAGGATGCGTTCGGAACCGAAACGCGCATGCAGTCCCGCGGTCGCGCGGAACACGCCGCCGTTGACGCCGACATCCTCGCCGAGCACGACCACGCTCGGGTCGTGTGCAATCTCGTAGGCGAGCGCTTGCGTCACCGCCTCGATCAGGGTGATCTCAGCCATGACGACGACCCTCTTCCCATGCCATCGCCTCGGCGCGCTGCGCGGCGATGTCGTGCGGGGCTTCCGCGTACAGGTAGTCGAAGATCGACTCGATCGGCTGCGAGCGGGTTTCGAGATAGGCGTTCACCTCGATGTCGACCTCGCGTCCGCATTGTTCCTTCCACGCCTGTTCCCGTGCCTCGTCCCAGACGCCGAGTGCTTCCAGGTAGCGCCGCAGGCGCCGCATCGGTTCGCGGTCCCAGGCCTGCTTCACTTCGTCGTCCGGACGATAGCGACGGGCATCGTCGGCGGTGGTGTGGTCGGACAGGCGATAGGTCACCGCCTCGACCACCGTGCCGCCTTCGCCGCGGCGCGCGCGCGCGATCGCTTCCTGCATCACGGCGAGCATCGCGATCACGTCATTGCCATCGACCTGCACGCACTGCAGGCCGCCGGCGAGGCCTTTCTGCGCGAGGGTTTCCGCGCCGGTCTGCGCACTGCGCGGCACCGAGATCGCCCACTGGTTGTTCACGATCACGCCGACGTAGGGCAGGGTGTAGGCGCCGGCGGAATTGATCGCGGCATAGAAATCGGTCTTGGACGAGCCGCCATCGCCGACCACGCTGACCGCCACCCGCGGTTCGTGGCGCAGCTTGAACGCGAGCGCGGCACCGGCGGCATGCAGGCACTGGGTCGCGATCGGCACGCACCAGGGCAGGTCATGCTTCGGGCCGGTGAAATCGTTGCCGCGTTCGTCGCCACCCCAATAGAGCAATACATGACGTGGCTTCACGCCGCGCACGAACTGCGCACCGTATTCGCGGTACATCGGACAGAACACGTCCTCGGGTTGCATCGCCACGCCGATCGCGATGTGCGCAGCTTCGTGGCCGAGGCAGGAGGCATAGGTACCGAGCTTGCCGGTGCGCTGCAGCGCGACCGCCTTGCCGTCGAACACGCGGGTGAAGCTCATGCGCTGATAGAGGTCGACGAGCACGGCCGGATCGCGCGCGAATTCCGGCAGCGCGTCAACGATGCGGCCCTCCGGATCGAGCACCTGTCGATATCCGATCGTGAAACTGGCAACGGTATTCATGCATGCCCTCCCGAGGCAGGCGGGTTTGATAGCAAGCGACGCTGCCCGGGCGCAAGCTGTGCTGTTTGACGCGGGCGGGCTGCGGGCTTGCGCGACCGCCGGCATTCGGCTACTTCGGGACATCCTGCCCGGAAGTCGCCCATGTTCGATCTGATCGCGATCATTGCTGCCATCGTCTTCGTCGTCCTGGTGTTGCAGCTGCGCGCGATGTTGGCGATGCCGTTCCTGAAGCAGTCGGCGCGCCTGGTGCCGGGGGACTGGTCGTCCCTGCTCGGGGCCGAGGATGTGATCGCGGTCGCGAATCAGGAATGGTCGACGCTGGGCTTCAGCGGGCCGGATTGGTTGTCGATCACGCCGCAGCCGGTCGAGGCGGCGAATGTGCGCGCGATGGCGTGCTGGCGGCACGAGTCCGATGGCACGCTGGTCTTCCTGCTGCCGATGTTTCTGGCCGAGACGCCGAATCGTTGCGTCTGCTATCTGGCCACGCGGCTCGCCGATGGACGCACCCTCGTCAGCCAGCCCAGCGATCCGTTCTTCACGATCACCGCAACGCCCGAGGAGCCGGCGCAGTTGTTGGCACCGGCGCCGATGAGCGACTTGCTGGCGGCACATGGGCAATTCGTCGCTCGGCACGGCGTGGCTGCACCGGATGCGGTCAGCGATGCGGTACTCGTCGATCTGGCCGGGCGCTGGATGAACACGCGCCGCGAACGCCTGATTGCGCGCGGTGCCTTGGTCGAGTGCAGCGACGGCATCGCGCGGCCACGCCTCGGATTCGCGATCCGCGCCTTGCGCGCGTTCTGGTCGCGACCGAAATGGCCGACGAACGCGGATCCGATTCCGCCGGTGCGCCTGACCCAGATCGCGCAGACCAGCGCGCGCATCCGCGAACGCGCACCGACGGCGACAATGCAGGCACTGCTGTTCCTGCTCAGTGTCGCCTTGTTCATGGTTGTGGGTGGCATCGTCTTCGGATGGCAGTTCGCGTGGATCCTGCTCGTCGTCATCGCCATCCACGAAGCCGGGCACTACCTCGCGATGCGCGCGTTCGGTTATCGCAACGTGCAGATGCTGGCGCTGCCGCTGGTCGGTGGCGTGACGGTCGGGCACGAGACCCACCCAAGTGCGACCCACCGTGCCTGGATGTCCTTGATGGGTCCGCTGCCAGGCATCCTGATCGGCTGGGGTCTGCTGTTCGTTGCGCTCACCCAGCGGAGCGAGGACTGGGTGTTGCATTCGGCCTGGATCTTCCTGGCGATCAATTACCTCAATGTCGTGCCGGTGCCACCGCTCGATGGCGGCCATATCGTGCAGGCGATGCTGCCAGCCCGCTGGTACGGGCTGCGCATCGCTTTCCTCGCGAGCGCGTGTGTGGCCGGCGCCGTGGTGTCGCTCACCTTCGGTCTGGTCGGTCTGGCGGTGATCGTATTGCTGCAGCTGGCTCAGTTGGGACCGCTGCTGCAGAACCGGCGTGCGATCCGGCATCTGCTGGCGCAGGGAGGCGTGCCGGTCGATGCCGTGCGCGCGCGCAAATTGCGTCTCACCTTCGATGCGCTGGATCAGGTGCTTGGGCCGGCCACGCGCGCGCAAGCCCGCATCGCGCAGGCCGAGGACATCGTGCGCAGCCTCGATGTGGTGCCGATGTCGTTGCCTTCGCGAGTGCTCACCGGCGGCGTTTATGCCGTGCTGCTGGCGGTGCCGTTGGCAGTCGCGGCCCTGATGCTCGGTGCGGGTGGATTCTCCGATGCGGCGCCGGCCGCGAATGCGATGACGCCGGAGGAACTGGCGCAGCAACGTGCGCGAGCGTTCACCGATTTGGCTGATGCCGGAACCGAGGAATTGGTGGCATCGTTCGTGCGCCCTGCGTGGTGGCTGCGCTGGTTCCTCGATGTGCCGGACTGGCCGGGACCGGCCGACGACGCGACGATCGCCGCGACCGAGCAGCGCATCGATCGCGCGTTGCCGGATGAATTGCGGGCGTTTTATCGCCTGCATGACGGCTTCGCGATGCTCCAGCTCGGTGCAGTCGCGACGATCGCGCCGGTGCCCGAACCGCCGGCGATCGATGCAGCGATGAACCTGCTCGACTCACCGTTCGCGGTCGTGAGCGCTGCAGCCGATGGCGAGATCGCGCTGCGTTTGGGCCTGGACGATCTGCTCGCCTGCTACGCGATCAGCCCGCCGCTGGACGCGGGTTTGGCGCAACACCTGCCGTGGCCGTCCTTGCTGTGGTGCCCACGCCTGGAATCGTCGCGGGCAGCGATCGTGAATACCAGCACGCATCGCGCCTATCGCGACTTCACCCTGTACCTGCGCGACCACGCCGCCGACCAGCAGGCCTGGCGCGACCCCTGAGTCCCCGAAAACAACGAAGGCGCCCGCAGGCGCCTTCGTCGTCGACATCAGATCCCGTCCCGATTCAATCGCGACGCAAGGCGCGCAACGCGACCGCCAACAGCACCAGCGCTGCCAGCCACTGGCCATAACGATCCAGGGTCGGGATCGGCGGCGACACCGGGGCGGCACCCACCAGGGTCGATACCGGTGCGGTGTTGTTCGCGGCGTTGGCGTCATACGAGACCTGGCCCGTGGTCACGATGCTGGTCAGCAGCGTGCCGACCGGAACCGCGAAGTCGACATTTGCGACCACGCTGAAGTCGGCATTGCCGATCAGCTTGGCCGATGCGGCCTGTTTGGCGCTTGGCGCCGAGCGAGCGCTGCCCTCGGCGCAGAAGATCGCGCCGTTCGCGCCGACCGCCGGCGTGTCGCACAGGTATCCCGCTGGCGACGTCAACGAAACGAAGGTCGTACCGGTCGGCAGCGCGAAGTTGAAGTAGCCGCCGGCCACCTCGCCCGGTCCGGCGTTGGACAGGGTGATCGTGTAGGTGATCGCACCGCCCTGGCTGACCGGATCGGGCGAGTCGACGATGCTGGCGCCGAGGTCCGAGGCCGCGTCGTCGTTGAGCGCGCTGAGCACGCCGAGGGTGTCGGCCAGGGCCGCACTGCTGGCGCCGCTCAGCGTGATTTCCTGGGTCAGGGTCGGTTCGTAGACCGTGTCGGCATTGACCAGGATCGGCACGACCTTGCTGGTTTCGCCTGGTGCGAAACTCAGACTGCCGGGTGCGAAGGTGAAGTCGAACGGACCGAAGAGGCCACCGCTGCGGGCGTAGTCGACGGTCACGGTCTGGCCGGAGGCCTGGCTCAAGGTGACGGTCAAGTCGCCATTGGTGGTACCGACATTGCCTTCGACGACTTGGCGGTCGGCAATCGACAGCGTTGGTGCGGCATCGTCGTCGGTGATCGTGCCGGTGCCGGTGCCCGCGCTGGACGAAATCGTCGCGCCGCTCGGATTGGACAGGGCCACGGTGAAGGTCTCGTCGATCTCGTCGGTCAGGTCGCCGATGATCGGCACCGTGATGGTCTGCGTGCCCGGCCCGCTGAAGCTCAAGCTGCCGCTGGTCGAGAGGAAGTCGCTGAGTGCAGCCGCACTGCCGTCGACCGTGGCGAAGTCGACGGTCGTGCTGAATCCGCCCAGCGGCGGCACCGGCACATTCGCGAGCGTCACCGTGAATACGGCATTGGTCGTGCCGGCATTGCCCTCGGTGACCGTGACATTGTCGATCGAGAATTCCATCGGCACGGCATCGTCATTGACGATCGTGATCGTCGAGGTCGGAAGGACGACGCCGGTGGGGGCGCGACGCCCAGCACCGAAGAAGTAGTTGTCGACGATCACCGTGAAGGTCTCGTCCGGCTCGATCGTGCCATCGCCGATCACGGTGATGTCCGAATACACGACGCTCAGGCTGCCGCCGGGAATGGTGATCGTGTCGCCCATCGCGAAGCCGTTGTAGTCACCGGCATCGGCACTGCCGTCGGCCGTGTGCAGGTCGATGGTCAGGTCGTCCTGGGCCAGTCCGCTCAAGCTGTAGGTGATGCTCACCGGGGTCGTGCCGGCGTTGCCTTCGCTGACATTGCCGGCGTTGGCCGGCGTGGCCGTCAAAGTCGGTTCGGCGTCGTCGTTCTGGATGCTGCCCTGGCCTTGGGCACTGGCTGGCGTCGCGCCGACGACGTTGCCGACGTTGACCAGAAAGTCCTCATCCTGCTCGAACACGGTGTCGCCGTTGACGAGCACATCGAAGGTGTAGGTCGAACTGCCGGCCGGGATGGTCTGGCTGGTCAAGGATCTCGCCGTGTAGTCGGACGACGCGGTCGCGCTGCCATCGGCGGTCGCGATGTCGAAGGTCACGCCGCCCGGGCCGGCCGCTGCGCTGAGGCTGACGGTGAAGGAGAAGGTCGTGGTCGCGCCGTTGCCTTCATTGGTCGATCCGACATTGCTGATGCTGAGCACGGGTTGTGCTGCGGTCAGGGTGATGGTCGTGCCGGCCGTCGCCGCGGTATTCGCCCAGGTGCGGGTGGTGGTCCAGACACCGCTGCCGGTGTTCAGGGTCCCGGTGGCGTGTGTCGGGGTGCCACTCACCGGATCCAGCGCGAAGAAACTCGTCGACTGCAGCTTGCCGCCGGTGTAGCGGTCATTGACCGGCAGTTCGTAACCGGCGGTCCCGCCACTGACGACCGCCGTGCCGGTGCCGGTACCGAGGAAGATCGCGTCCACGGGGACCGTGCTGCTGGTCAGGCTCGCGACCGCGACATCGAACACGGCAATGCCGTCGGCATTGGTGCCGCCGTTGCCCAGAACGCCGGTCGCGTTGGCGTTGCCGATGGCGCCGTCACCTGCCGTGGTTCCGGTATCGATCGTCCGAAGCTTGGTCCCGACCGGCGCCATGGACGACCCGCCGACATAGACGACATCACCCGCGGCCACATTGCCCGTCGTGATGGCAAAGGCATAGGTCAAGGCAGCGCCCGCGCGCCAGCCATTGGTCGTGGCGGTGCCGTTGTTCGCAAACACCACGGTGTAGGGCGTTACCGTGAAATCGATCGGGCGAGTCGCGACCAATTCGACGTATTCCAGCGGTGAATCGGTGCCCGCCGGATTCGCCAGATACTCTGAAATCACCATGCCCGGGGTCTGTGCCGAAGCTGGCAGCGCAGCGAGGGCGGCCATCCACACGCCGGCGGCGCGGGCGATCCGAGACATCAGGGTCGAGTGCATGGGCGTGATCCATCCGGTTGCAGCAATTGGGTTTGCGAGTTTAGCCACTTGCGATGACGGTTTCCGAAGCCAAAAAAAAACCCCGTGTCCGGAGACACGGGGTTTGTCTGCGGTCCGGTCTGCCGGCGCTTTCGCGCCGACATCCGGTTTCGCAACCGAATGGACCCGGCTTAGAACGAGTAACGCACGCCCAGGTAGGCACGACGCGGGGCAACCCACGCGTTGGCTTCGCCGAAGTCGTACACGCCATTGCCTGCGATCAGCGGCATCACGTTCGTCGACTTCTGCGCGTCCAGGATGTTGAACACGTCGAGGAAGACTTCGAGCTCGCCGACCGGAAGCTTCCAGTCGTACTTCGCACGCATGTCGAGGGTGTAGTACGACGGACCGGTCTCGCTGCCGACGGTGTTCGGCAGGATGAACGAGTCGTACACGCCGCCGTCTTCGTAGACGTCGCCCATCACCGGCAGGTAACGGCCGGAGATCAGCTGCGCGCGGCTATACAGAATGCCGCTGTTCCAGTTGAACACGCCGCTGAGTTCCAGGCCGAAGTCCCAGCTGTACGAGCCGAAGGCCTTGAACTGGTGCTTGATGTTGCCGGGCTGGTCGCCGTAGGCGTTCGGGGCGCGCGGGTCGAGGGCAATCCAGTCACCCTGGAAGTCCGCGTTGCTGTCCGAGTTCGAGTTGCCTTCGGCCGAGTTGTGGGTATACGAGACCTGGCCCTGCCAATTTTCGGTCTTGAACTTCTGCAGGGTGATTTCGTAGCCCAGGTAGTCGCGCTTGCCGCCGGCGAGCGTGCCGATCACGTAGTTCGCGTTCGGAACGCCGTCGAAGCCGAAGTACGAATACGGCAGGTAGTACGCCGAGCCGGGGCCCGCGTAGCCTTCGAAGTCCGGGTTGCCGGCTTCGACCGTCGGATCCGAATACAGCGCCAGATCGTAGTCTTCCAGGATGTCGCGGGTCTCGCGCTTGGTCAGCGTGACCGAGAGGCCGATGTCGTCGCGGAAGGTGGTCGAGTAGCCGATCAGGAACTCATCCGTGTACGGGGTCTTGGTCGCCGGTGCAAACACTGCATCCGGGGTGACCGCGCCGCCGCGAACGCGGAAGGTGACCCAACGGTCGCCGAGGAAGATCTGCTCATTCAGGACCGGACCGGTCAAGCCGCCCGCGAAGTCCCGTCATGTTGGTACGGATCGGATCGTAGTAACGACCGCCGAAGCCCCAGACCTTGCTGCGGCCATCGCCGAACAGGTCATACACCACGCTCACGCGCGGAGCGAATTCCCAATCGAAGGTGTAGGTTTCTTCACCGTTCGAGTCGAAATGGGCCCATTCTTCAGCACGGACGCCGGCATTCACAGTCCACTGGTCAAGCGTCCAGGTGTCCTGCAGGTAGAAGGTCTTGCCTTCGGTCGTGACTTCGTACGGCGCCGTCGTGTCTTCGATGATGCGGTAGTTGTTGACCTGGCCGGTCGGATTGCCGGTCGTGCTGGTGAACTGGTACGCGCTGATTTCAGCCGACGAGATCGTGCCGTCGTGGTTGGTGTCGAGCAGGCCGACGAAATAGGCGCTGTCCGAACGGCTGTTGATGCCGGCGAGGATGCGCGGGATGTCGGCGTTCACGATCGAACGCGTGCCGGCCCAGCCGGTACCGACGAACTGTGCGAAGGTCACGCCGGCATTGGCCGCCGCGATCGACGAATAACGCGCATGGTCGGGACCGGTGATGCGCGAGTCTTCGAAGTACACGTTGTCGGAAGCCGTGATGCCACCCTTGATGGTATGGGTGCCATGCGCGGTGTCGAGGAAGTACTCGAGCGTCAGGCCGAGTTCGTCACGGTCACGCTGGGTTTCCAGCGCGGTGCCGCCACCGCCCTGGCTGCGGTCGGCGATCGTCGACGGAATGCCGCGGAATGCGACGTTGTTCAGCGACACCGAGGTGACAGCCGGGATCTGCGAGACTTCGCCTTCATGGCGGAAGCCATAGGCGTTCAGCAGCAGGTTGTCCCAGTCGCGGGTGTACTCGAGCTTGTAGTTGTCGCCGCCCTGCTTCTGCGCGAAGTCGCGGTTGTTCAGCGTCGTCGCATTGCGCGAACCGCTGAATTCGGCCGGGTCGTTGAAGAACGACGCCGACAGGCGGTCGTTGTCCGTCATCTGCCAGGTGGCCTTCAGGAAGGCCAGGTCGTTGTCGGAATCAACGGTACGCAGCGCTGCGCCGGTATTCGCGTTGAGGACGTCGTCCTCGCGATACTTCTTCTGGAACGAGCTGAAGAACCAGAGGTTTTCCTTGATGATCGGGCCACCCAGGGTGAACGCCGTGTCATAGGTCGAGAAGCCGGACGAGGTGTTGTGCTCGTCGTCGCCCACCAGGCTGTCGTTCTGCAGGTAGTAGTTGAGCGAGCCATGCCATTCGTCGCCACCGGACTTGGTCACGACCTTGGAGATCAGGCCCGAACCACCCGCGTACTCGGCCGGCACGCCACCGGTGAGCACCTGTTGTTCCTGGATGATTTCCGAGTTGAAGTTCGCACCGAACGTGCCGGTGTTGCTGTCGGTGACGTCGACGCCGTCGACGACATAGACGTTGTCGGTCGAGGTGCCGGAGACGCCGCCGATGTCGGAGTAGTTCACGCCCGAACGCGACGACGGATTGCCGCTGGCGCTGGGCTTCACGCCCGGGACCAACTGCAGGTAGCTCTGGTAGCTACGGCCGGTCGGGAGCGATTCCACGATGTCCAGGGTCAGCGTCGTGCCGACGGTGGCCGAGGTGGTGTCGACTGCCGCCAGCGATCCGCCGGTGACAACCACGGTTTCCATGCTCTTCTCGCCGAGGACGTAACCGACGCTGAGGTTCTTGCCGCTGACGACGGCGACGTTGCTCGCGCTGAAGTCGGAGAAGCCGGAAGCAACCACTTCGAGCGAGTAGTTCGTCGCCGGATCGAGACCCTGCAGGCGGACGCTGCCGTCCGCGCCCGTCACGCCGGTCTTCGAGACCAGGCTGGACGGCGAGCTCACCTTCACCGTGGCGCCGACAATCGGTGCGCCGCTGGGATTGGTGATGGAAATACGCAAGTTGCCGGTTTCGGCCAAGGCTGCGCCAGCAAAGCACATGCTGAGTGCCGTAGCCAGCATGCTACGACGCATGCCTTTCACAAATTTCTTCGATGTCATGATGCAACCCTCTTGTGTACCCCGATACAGGGGAAATCAAGGCCAACCACCAAGGCTGGTCCTAATTTCGGAGTATGGCGTAGCAAACAAATCCTTAACAATATGCCTCTTATTACTTTATGGAATAAGAGGGTAAGGCAACGCCGTACTGTCACACCGACGGGCTAGTATCCCGAAGCTTTGGCCATTCACATCCGTTGCCAAAATCGTCTGACCCTGGTGTCCGTCGGTGGGACGCGGCCGAGGCGCTGCGATCTTTCGGATATCGACGATGGACACCAACAAGCGCGCGCTCGAAGCCGGCATTCACACCGACCTGCGCAGTCGCCTCACCTATGACGGCTACCTCGATCTCGCGACCTTGCTGTCGGCGCAGAAGCCGTTGTCGAACCCGGCGCACCACGACGAAATGCTGTTCATCGTCCAGCATCAGGTCGCCGAGTTGTGGATGAAGCTGATGATCCACGAGTTGCGGGCGGCCGCGACCTGCTTGGCGATGGACAACCTCGATCCGGTGCAGAAGATCCTGGCGCGAGTGAAGGTGATCCAGAAGCAGCTGATCGAGATGTGGTCGGTGCTGGAGACGCTGACGCCAAGCGAATACATGGAATTCCGCCACGTGCTCGGTCCCGCCTCCGGCTTCCAGTCGCTGCAATACCGAACCATCGAGTTCCTGCTCGGCAACAAGAACGCCGACATGCTGAAAGTGTTCGCCTACGACGAAGCGGCCGAGCGCGGCCTGCGTGCCGTGCTGGAAGCGCCGAGTCTGTACGACGAATTCCTGCGCCACCTGACCCGCCGGGGCCACGCCGTGCCGAAATCCTGCGTCGAGCGCGACTGGTCCGAGCCTTATCAGCGCCATCCCGATCTCGTCGCGGTGTTCAAGCGGATCTACGAGGACACCGACACGCACTGGGAGGCCTATCACCTGTGCGAACTGCTGGTCGACGTCGAAGTGCAGTTCCAGAATTGGCGCTTCAGGCACATGAAGACGGTGGAGCGCGTGATCGGCTACAAGCGTGGCACCGGCGGCTCGTCCGGCGTCGGTTTCCTGAAAAAGGCACTGGACCTGACGTTCTTTCCGGAACTGTTCGAAGTGCGCACCGTGCTCGGGACTTGAGGGTTCGCCGTCGGTCCGATCGATCGCTGTGGTGTTTTTGTTGCATCGCAGCATCTGAATCGTTTGACCGGGTTCGCACTCGCCGCTAAATCTTCCGCACTTTTTTGCCCGACGGATTCGGGTGTAGCCCTGCACGGCGTCCGTCGTGTCGTATCAGTTCGAGGAGAAGATGATGAGTGGAGCAAGCCTGCCGAACCAACCGGCACCGCCGGAGTTCGCCCAGTTGATGGGCCATCCGCGGCCGCTGTGGATGCTGTTCATGTCGGAGTTCTGGGAACGCTTCGCGTTCTACGGCATTCGTTGGGCGCTCACGCTGTATATCGTTGCCCAGTTCTACAACGGTGATGGCGCCGGGCAGGCCCCGGCGGGCTTGATCTACGGTTCCTATCTCGCACTCGTCTACGCCGGCGCGATCTTTGGCGGGTTGGTCGCGGACAAGTTCCTTGGCTACCAACGATCGATCCTGGTCGGCGCGGTGATCATGGCGATCGGCCTGTTCATGATCTCGGTGCCGAATGAACAGGTTTTCAAGCTCGGCCTCGCGACCATCATCGTTGGCAACGGTCTGTTCAAGCCGATCATCTCGACGCTGGTCGGCAAGATCTACGCGGTCGGTGATGAGCGCCGCGATTCCGGCTTCACCATTTTCTACATGGGCATCAATCTCGGCGCGATGATTTCGCCGTTTCTGACGCAGATCTTGGCTCAAAAGGTTTTCGGTGTTGAGGCCATGCCGGCCTACAAGGTCGTGTTCATCGTTTCGGGCATCGGCATGCTGATTTCGCTCGTCTGGTTCTGGATGGGTCGTGGACAGCTCAAGGGCGTGGGTGAAGCGCCGGCGGGTGCAGACGGCATCGGTCGCGTCATCGCCGTGTTCGTCGGTGCCGCGATCGTGATTCCGATCGTCTATTTCCTGCTCGCCATGGGCGCGGCGAAGTTGCAGGTCGTGCTGACCATCATGTTCGTCTTGCTGGCAGTCATGCTCCTCATCGAAGGCGTCAAGAACGGTGCTGTCGCGCGCGACAAGGTGATCGCGATGCTGATCATCTTCGCGTTCAACATCTTGTTCTGGATGTTCTTCGAACAGGCCGGCAGCTCCTTTACCTTCCTGGCTGATCAGATCGTCAATCGAGACATTTTCTCGGGCGCATTGCGAGACTTCGTTCTGTGGTTTAGCGGCCAGGATCAATTCGCAACGGCGTGGTTCCAGAGCGTCAATTCAATCGCAATCGTCACGCTGGCGCCGGTCATCGCCTGGGGTTGGGTCAAGCTCGGCTCGTGGAATCCATCGATTCCGCGCAAGTTTGGCCTCGGCCTGCTGTTCAACGGTCTTGCCTTCCTGCTGCTGATGTTCGCCCTGTCGAAGCTGGTCGATCCGGCCTCGATGAAGATTCCGTTCTGGACGCTGTTCGCGGTCTACTGGATCCAGTCGATCGGCGAGTTGTGCCTGTCGCCGATCGGCCTGTCGATGGTGACCAAGCTGGCGCCGATGCGCCTGGTCGGCTTCGGCATGGGCGGCTGGTTCCTGTCGACCGGCATCGGCAACAACCTGTCCGGCATCTTCGCCGGACACGTGTCGGGCGAAGGCGGCATGACCACGGCCTCGGCGTTGTCGGGTTACACCTTCGGCTTCTGGGCGCTGGTGGGTTCGGGCGTGTTGCTGTTCCTGATCGCGCCGCTGATCCAGAAATTGATGCATGGCGTGAAGTAACACGCCGCGAGGAACAGGGGACGACAGCGGCGGCTTCGGTCGCCGTTGTCGTTTCAGCGCGGCACCGACGCGGCGCGCGCGAGCGCGTCGTGGCCTTCGCCGATGAGCTTGCCGAGAATGCGTTCCAGCCACACGCGTTCTTCGCCATCCAGCACGGCCAGCAGTTCGCGCTCGTACCGCAAGGCGGTTGGTGCGACTTCGTCGTAGACCCGTCTTCCCTTCGCCGACAGCGCCAGCACCGAGCGGCGCTTGTCGTCGGCATGGGTGCCGCGTTTGATTCGGCCCGACTTCAGCAGCGAATTCACGGCGCGGCTGACCGCCACCTTGTCCATGGCCGTGCGCTCGGCGACTTCGACCGCGCTGAGTCCGTCGTATCGACCGAGCACGGCGAGCACCCGCCATTCCGTCACGGCGAGGCCGAAGCGTTCGCCGTAGTCGCGCGCGATCGCGGCGCTGATCGTGTTCGACAGCACCGACAGCCGGTACGGCAGGAAATACTCGAGATCGAGCGGTGTGCGGTCGGGGGCGTCTTGGCCATGCGTTGCGCGTACGGTGTGAGGTCCTTGAAACTAGTTTCACATGAAACTAAAGTGCCGGCCACCCGCGGGAGTGCCCCGCAGCACAGCGTTGGAGCAATGTGATGAGCGCCCAGGTCAAGCAAGGCACGCAGGTCACCACGTTCGAGAATCCGATGGGCATCGACGGATTCGAATTTGTCGAGTTCGCCGCGCCGGAAGGCAAGGCCCAGTCCTTGCACGACTATTTCCGCATGCTCGGATTCACGCCGGTGGCGCGCCACCGCACGCGCAAGATCACCAATTACCGCCAGGGCGACTGCACCTTCCTGATCAACGAAGATCCGGATTCGTTCGCGGCGCGCTTCGCCGCCCAGCACGGCCCGAGCGCTTGCGGTTTCGCGATCCGCGTCAACAAGCTCTCGCGGAATGGGCGCGCATGCAGGCGCTGAAGAACGGCGCCGAGTCCTTCGATGCCGCCGATGAACTGACCAAGGCCGTGGCCGCGCCGGTAATCAAGGGCATCGGCGGCTGCATGCTCTACATCGTCGACCGTTATGACGCCAAAGGCACGATCCATGATCCGGATTGGGTCTGGTTGCCCGGCGTCGACCAGATGCCGAAGGGCTTCGGTCTGACCTTCATCGACCACCTGACGCACAACCTCTATGCCGGCAACATGGAGAAGTGGGCCGAGTATTACGAGCGCCTGTTCAACTTCCGCGAGATCCGCTATTTCGACATCAAGGGCGCCAAGACCGGCTTGCTGTCGAAGGCGATGACGGCGCCGGACGGCATGGTGCGCATCCCGCTCAACGAATCCTCGGATCCGAAGTCGCAGATCAACGAATACCTGAACCAGTACGGCGGCGAAGGCATCCAGCACATCGCCTGCTTCACCGACGACATCTACGGCACCGTGGAAAAGATGGCGGCAGTCGGGGTGCGCTTCCTGGATACGCCGGACACCTATTTCGACGTGGTCGACCAGCGCATCCCGAACCATGGCGAAGACTTGCCGCGCCTGCGTGCGAACAAGATCCTGATCGACGCCGACCCCGAGACCAAGCAGCGCAAGTTGTTGCAGATCTTCACCCAGAACGCGATCGGTCCGATCTTCTTCGAGATCATCCAGCGCAAGGGTAATGAAGGCTTCGGCGAAGGCAATTTCCAGGCCCTGTTCGAGTCGATCGAACGCGACCAGATGCGGCGCGGAGTGCTGTGGATGGACCTGCGCTACCAATCCGGTTTCGGCAACGAATTCGCGACCGAAGCGATTCCCGGAACATTGCCAGTGGGCCGCAATTCGCCGCAACGCGTGGCGCATGGTCTTTACGCCGAGCAGATTTCCGGCACCGCGTTCACGATGCCGCGACACGCGAACCTGCGTTCCTGGATGTACCGCATCCGTCCGGGATCGATGCACCAGCGTTTCGCAATGATGGCGGAGGGTGCCTTCCACAACCGCTTCGACGAGGTACCAGCCGATCCGAACCAATTGCGCTGGTCGCCGTTCCCGCTGCCGGCCGCGCGCACCGATTTCATCGATGGCCTGTACACCATGGCCGGCAATGGCTCGCCGGCGGCGATGGCGGGTGTCGGCATGCATGTCTACGCCGCGAATGCGTCGATGACCGACCGGTTTTTCGTCAACGCCGATGGCGAGATGCTGATCGTGCCGCAGCAGGGTCGTCTGCGCTTCGTCACCGAGATG
>JADKHK010000008.1 GCA_016721845.1 Lysobacterales bacterium | reverse complement strand
CGTTGTTGGGCCTGCAAACGGCTAGCGTCGCCGTCGTCGCGCTGAGCGTGTATCTCGTGGATATCCATCACACGGTTTGGCAGCCGGCGCTGATCTGGGCGGGCTGGTTCGCTGGCTTGCTCGCAATCATTGCCGCGGTGGTGATCGGCGTGCGCGACCGTGCTTGGCGCTGGCTGTGGACTATCCCCGTAGTGCTCGCACTCGCATTCATCGGCTTCGTGCTGATGCTCGCCTGCTGCCTACGAATGGGTTCGTAAGCAGCAGGTCCGCAGCGAGGATTACTTCTTCTCCGGCTTCACCACGCGCACATGCAGTTCCTGGAGCTGGTTCTCGGCGACGACGGAGGGGGCCGAGGTCATCAGGCATTGCGCGGTGGTCGTCTTCGGGAAGGCGATCACGTCGCGGATCGACTCGGTGCCGGCCATCAGCGCGGCGATGCGGTCGATGCCGAAGGCGATGCCGCCGTGCGGCGGCGCGCCGTACTTCAGCGCGTCGAGCAGGAAGCCGAACTTCGCCTTGCGCTTCCTCCGCGCCGATGCCGAGCAGTTCGAACACCGCGCTCTGCATCTGCGAATTGTGGATACGGATCGAACCGCCGCCGATCTCGTTGCCGTTGAGCACCATGTCGTAGCCGCGCGACACCGCGGTCTTCGCGTTCGCGCGCAGGTCGGCGATGTCGTCGACCGCGGGCGCGGTGAAGGGATGATGCAGGGCGACGTAGCGCTGCGCCTCGGCGTCCCATTCGAACATCGGGAAGTCGGTGACCCACAGCGGCGCCCACGCGTCCTGCACCAGGTTGAAGTCCTTGCCGGCCTTCAGCCGCACCGCGCCCATGAAGTCGCTGACCTTGCCGTACGCGCCGGCGCCGAAGAACACGATGTCGCCATTGCCGGCGCCCACGGCCTTGAAGAGCCGCGAACGCGGCATCGTCGAAGAACTTCGCGATCGGCGAGGTGAGCCTTCGCGGCCTTCGCAGATCGTCGATCTTGATCTAGGCCAGCCCTTGGCGCCGTACTTGGTGCGTGTGCGCCGAGGTCGTCGATCTGCTTGCGCGACAGCGCGGCGCCGCTCGGGATGCGCAGCGCGGCGACGCGGCCGCGGATCATTGGCGGGACCGGTGAACACCTTGAACTCGAAGTCTTCGCCAGTGTCGGCGATGTCCACCAGCTCCAGGTCGATGCGCAGGTCCGGCTTGTCCGAACCGTAGCGGCGCATCGCCTCGGCCCAGGTCATGCGCGGGAACTGCTGGCCAGTTCGACGCCCATCACTTCCTGGAAGATGTGGCGGATCATGCCTTCGACCATGTCCTGCACGTCCTGCTCTTCGACCAAGGCGAACTCCATGTCGAGCTGGGTGAACTCGAGCTGGCGGTCGGCGCGCAGCGCCTCGTCGCGGAAGCAGCGCGCGATCTGGTAGTAGCGGTCGAAGCCCGCCATCATCAGGATCTGCTTGAACAGCTGCGGCGACTGCGGCAGCGCGTAGAACTCGCCCGGATGCACGCGGCTCGGCACCAGGTAGTCGCGCGCGCCTTCCGGCGTGGCCTTGGTCAGGATCGGGGTTTCGATGTCCTGGAAGCCGCGGGCATCGAGGTAACGGCGGAGCGCCGGACCAGGCGGGTGCGCAGGCGCATCTTGCGCTGCATCGCCGGGCGGCGGAGGTCGAGGTAGCGGTATTTCAGGCGCGTTTCCTCGCCCGGCGTCTCGTCGGCTGGAACGGCAGCGGCGCGGCCTTGTTGAGCACTTCGACCTTGTCGCGACGACTTCGATCTTGCCGGTGCGGAGCTGGTCGTTGGCCTGCGATGGCGGCGGGCGCGCACGCTGCCGGTGATCGGCAGGCAGAACTCGTAGCCCACCCTTCCGCGGCCTGAACGCGTCGCGTTGTCCGGTTCGACCGTGACCTGGACGATGCCTTCGTGGTCGCGCAGGTCGATGAAGACGAAGTGGCCCATGTTGCGGGCGACATCGGCCCAGCCGCACAGGGTGACGGTCTGGCCGATCAGGGTCTCGTCGACGAGGCCGCAGAGATGGGTACGCATGGAAGCTCCGGAGCCGGCCGGGGAAGGCCGCGCAAGGGTTGGACAGGACCGCGCATGCTACGGAGGCTTGACGGTGCTTGCAAACCAATGCGTTGAGGCGTGCTGCAGCCCATGCGGCAACGCGCCCGTTTCCCGCAGACCCGGGCACTCGGTCGCGCGCTCGTGCCATGCTCGTGCGCATCCCGAGGAGCCGACCGTGCTGCGATCGCATTCGTTCGAATCAAGGCCGGCCATGCCCTCGGGCGCACTGCGACGGGTCGTCGCGTGCTCGGTGCTGACGCTGGCCTTGCTCGAGCCGGTGACTGCAACGACGGACCATCGCACGGGCGGCGAAGCCGGCTTCGCCAAGGCCGGGTGCAATGCGCCGATCTCGACAACCCCGGCGCAGGTCTGCCCGAATTCGACCGGCAACGCCGCGACCGCCCAGGCCGGCGTGTCGAGCTACGCCTGGTCGATCACCAATGGCTCGATCACCAGCGCGTCGAGCATGCAGACCATCACCTACACCGCCGGCAACAGCGGCAATGTCGGCCTGAGCGTGTTCATGACCGATCCGGGCGGCAATTCGATCTGCGGCAACCTCAACGTGCCGATCGTCATCCCCGCAGCACCGACGATCACCCCCAGCGGTCCGACCACGTTTTGCCTTGGCGGCAGCGTCACGCTGACGTCCAGCAGCGGCAGTGGCAACCAGTGGTACATCAATGCCAATCCGCTTGGCGGAGAAACCCAGCCGACCTTCGTCGCCACCGCGGCCGGCAACTACACCGTGATTGCGGGCAACGGACAATGTGACAGTGGACCTTCCGCACCCGTCGCCGTGACGGTCAATGCACCGCCACCGACGCCGACGGTCACGCCTGGCGGACCCACCACGTTCTGCAGCGGGGGCAACGTCACGCTGACGTCCAGCAATCCGTCGGGCAACCAGTGGTACCTCAACGGCAACCCGATCGGCGCCGCGACCAGTCAGAGCTACGTGGCGTCGCAAAACGGCGCCTACAGCGTCGTCTCGCAGATGAATGGCTGTGCCAGCGCAACATCCACGTCCACGAACGTGACCGTAGATCCGGCGCCGAATGCGACGATCAGCGCCCCGACGATCGTCAGCACCGGGAGCAGCGCGACGGCATCAGTGGCGAACGCCGGCGTCGGTGCCGGTTATGCATGGCTCATCGACAACGGCAGTTTCGCCGGTCCCGCCAATACGGCCGGCGTCGAGTTCATCGCCGGCGTGCCAGGCACGACGACGCTCGACGTGCTCGTGACCACTGCCATGGGCTGCGAAGCGACGGGATCGGCCAGCGTTCCGGTATCGGCGACGTTGTTCGAACAGCTTCGAATAGGTGCGCCCGAAGGCGTTTCTACCGCGATCTCGAACGAATCAATCCGCGCTGGCGGCAGCGGCCGGCGGCGTGCTCGCGGCCGCTGCGGGAGCTGGCTCGGCCGGTTTGCTGTCGCCGCTACCGCTGCCTTCGCTGAGATTCCGCTTCTTGTCGCCGTCCTTCTTGAAGTCGGTTTCGTACCAGCCCGAGCCGGACAGGCGGAACGACGGTGCCGACACCGCGCGCGTCAGCGTCGCCGGACCGCAATCAGGGCATTCGGTCGGGTCCGGATCGGACAAGCGCATCAGGTGATCGCTTTTCAGACCGCAGGTGGCGCAGACGTATTCGTAGATCGGCATGGCAGAACCATCGGCTGAAAACAGTGTCGGTCGCGCAGTATGGGTCCATGGCGCGCACTTTCAAGTCGAACCGGCCGGATTGGCGGATGCGGGCAGCGTTCCGGGTTACCGGAGACAACTCGTCCCGGAGCACTGCCATGTCGTCGCCACGCCCAACCCGAATCACCGCCCTCGCTACGGCATTGGCCTGCCTGACGCAAGCGACTGGCGCCTTCGCCGTCGGCCTGGCGGTCGAACGCGACCAACTGCTGCTGCTCGGATCAGCACAACTGCCGGCACCGACGGGCCAAACCAGCGCGGGTCCGCTCGCGGCCGGCGATTTCAATTGCGACGGTGAATCGGATCTCGCCGTCGGTTCGCCGCTCTCCACGATCACGGGCATTGCCGGGGCCGGATCGGTCTCGATGCTTTTCGGGGAGCCGATGACCGGTGTCGCCAGTGCCGGCCGTCTGCTGCATCAGGACCTCGGCAACATTGACGGCGTGGCCGAGGCCGACGATCGTTTCGGGTCCAGCCTCACCGCCGCGGACTTCGATGGCGATCTCTGCACCGACCTGGCCATCGGTGTGCCGCTCGAGGACATCGACAGCGCGACCAATGCCGGCATGGTCGCCCTGCTGCTGGGAGAGACCGGCGGGCTGGCCGCCAGCAACATCGACCTGACGCTGCCCGGCACCGGCACCGCACCGAACGGCACGGTCGCCGACCACGCGAAAGGCATCGCCGTCGCGGCCGTACCGCGCATGACCACGGCGAGCACGCGCCCGTTCCTTGCCATTTCCGCCACCGGCCATGACCACGACGCGCTTGCCACCAATTCGGGCGGCGTCAGCGTGCGCCGCAATGCCAGCGGCATACTCGACGGCGTGGCCTCGTTCTTCGAGCGCAGCGACCTGCCCGGCGAGTCCGACCGCTACGTCGGACGGTTCGGCGACGTCCTCGCCGCCGGCGACTTCGATGGCGACGGCTTCGGCGACCTGGTCGCGTACACCCAGGCCGTCGATGGCTGCTTCTTCAACAGCGGCCCCGACTGCATCCGCAACGAGGGCGCGCTGTTCGTGAACTATGGGGCGGCGTCCGCGGCAAACTTCCGCTACGAGGTCCTGCATCAGGATGTCGCCGGCATTGCCGGTGCCGTCGAACTCAACGACCAATTCGGCGAACAGATGGCCGTCGGCGACTTCAACAACGACGGTCTCGACGATCTCGCCGTCGGCGCGATCTCTGAAGACGTGGGCGACTTGTTCAATGCCGGCACCGTGACCGTGCTCTACGGCCACCCGGGCGGTCTGGCCGCGAATACCGCCAGCAGCGACACCATCGACGAGAACGATTTCAGCGGATTACTGCAAGAAGAAGGCGACGAGTTCGGCGGCGGACTCGCCGCGGGCGATTTCAACCGCGACGGCTTCGACGACCTCGCGATCGGCGTGGCAGGCGAAGACCTGGTGAACGGCGGCGTCAACGTCGGCAGCGTGATCGTCGCCAGTGGATCAGCCGCCGGCATCGTGCTCGGCACCCGCACAGTCGTCAATCTCGATTCGTCCGGTCGCAGCCGCAGCGGTGATCGGTATGGCGCGACGCTCGCCAGCGGCGACTTCAACAACGACAACGTCGATGATCTCGCGGTCGGCATTCCCAACCGCAAGGATGGCAGCGCGACCATCAAGGGTGCCGTGCATCTCGTCTTCAGCACCGCCGACACCAGCACCTCGATCCAGTCGATCTCGCCGCCGCAGGTCATGCCCGGCCAGACCTACAGCGTGACCGTGCGCAGCCGCCGCATCGGCGTCGCCGCCACGCCGCTGGGTCGCGGAACCGTCAACGTGCAGGAACTCGGCGGCGGCAGTTGCGTGGCCACGCTCAATACGGTCGGCGACGGCAGTTGCTCGATCACCGCCGGCACGTTGGGCACGCGCACGGTCAACGCCAGTTATCCGGGCGTCGCGGGATTTCGCGCCAGCAACGCGACCGCCGCCAGCGTCAGCGTGGTCGGTACCGGCATCTTCCAGAACAGCTTCGAATGAGGTCGTGTCAGCGCGATGCGGTGCGATCCACCGGCATCGCGCCACCATCGAGATGTGCGATCAACGCGTCCATGGCTGCATAAGCCTGCGGCAGTAGCGGCGTCATGCCGGCGAGCTTGGGCAGTGCGACGAAGGCGTCGAAATGCTGTGCGTTCGCGACTTCCCACAAGGCGATGCGGGCGCCGTTCGCGCGCGCCGCGGCGAGGTACGGCCGCGAGCTGAATTCGAGCGGGATGATGCTGTCGTGGTCGCCATGCACGATCACGGTCGGCACCGATGTGCGCGCCGTCGCGCGCGTCGCTGCGATCGATGCGCGCACCTGCTGCGCGACCGCATCGTCGTCCTCGAGCAGCGCACGCAGGCACGTCAATCCGGCCCAGGATGCATCCGGCACTGCCGTCGCGAGTCCATCGACCAGACCGACGCCGGCCGTCGGCGCGATGCCCGAGGCATCCGACCACCACAGCGCACGTTCGGCAGCCGTGGCCGCACGCGGCGGCCCCATCGCATCGCGCTGCGCAAAGCTGTAACCGCAGACGGGCGCATCCGGCGTCGCCCGCGCATACGATTGCGCATACAGTGCGGCGACCGCACGCCAGAGGTCGAAACCGGTCTGCAGACCGGCAAGATGCGGGTCTCGTCCCGCCAGCCGCTCGCACGCAACTTCGCGAGCGCCGACGCGGCCTGGGATTCGACGGTATCGCCTTCGATCCAGCCGACTGCGCGCAGACTGGCGCAGCGCGCGGCCGCAACGGCGTGATGCGCCGCTTCGGGCAGGAAGATCGGCGCATTCGGCAAGGCCAGCAGGGCACAGGGCTGGTACAACGCCGCCTCGATGCTGAGGTCGAACAGATGCCGAGTGTCGTCCAGGCTGACGTTCGGTGCGGCCGCAACCACGCCATCGAGCAGACCATCGGCATCCTGTTCGCCGGCACGCAACACGGCGCCACCGCCGTTCGACAACCCGAAAGCGATGATGCGCGTATTCGCCGCCGTGAACGGCGCCTGTTGCGGAAAGGCCTCGTCGAGCGAGCGCAGGCCGAAGCGCGCCGCTTGCAGCACATGCCGACCCCAGTCCGCCTCGGGATTGTCACCGGAATGCGCGTGCTTGATCGCGATGCGCGTGTCACCCGCCTGCGCCACCGTGCCCGGGTCGAATTCGAGCGCCGCACCGCGCGCCGCGCGCGTGCCATCGGCCTGCGCACCTTCGCCGCTGGCGACGTCGAAGAAACCGGTGCCGGTGCCCTTGTCGGTATGCGCGACCGCACAGCCGCGGGGCAGTCCGTAAGCGGACACCGAACCGATCGCGCCATAGACCCCGCGCGATCCGGATGAGGCAGTGACGATCAGGCAGCGTTTGGCGGCATCGAAGCCGTCCGGAATCTGCACCAACAGACGGTGCGGCTGCTTCGCGCCAGGCAGGGTCGCGTAGGCGTGGAATTCGCGGCCCGGCACCGCCGGAATGGCCTTGACCGTGCCGTACAGATCGGCGATGCCGCGCCAGTTCGCATGCAACGCGCGGCGCCGCAATTCGGCGGCGGTCGGATGTGCGGCATCGGCCACGGCCGGCGCGACCGGATTCAACAGCGCGTCGCGACCGAGCCCGCCGGTGAGCAAGTCATCACCGTCGCGATGCGTGCTCACGCGCTGCGCGCTGAACGCGTCGCTCGTCTCGGGTTCGGGCGTCGTCGTGCGGGTGCTCATGCAGGCGGCCAGTGGAAGCGAAGCAATCAGCAGAATGATCGGGCGCATGGTGTTCTCCTGAGCTTACGCTAGCAGCGACGACGCGACGCGCCACTGGACCTAGGTCCAAGCGCCCGCGCATCGCGCCACTGCTAGCCTGTCGGCCACTTCCTGCGTGCAGATTCCGCCATGACCGACCGCTTCCTCGCCGGCCGCACGGCCCTTGTCACCGGCTCCACTTCGGGCATCGGGCTGGCCATTGCGACGGCCTTGGGCGCCGCCGGCGCGGCGGTCATCGTGCACGGACTCGGCAGCGCCGAAGAGATTGCGCAAGCCGAACGGGCCGTGCGCGACGCCGGCGCCGCACGTGCGCAGTTCCTGCCCGGCGACCTGGCCGATCCGGCTGCGATCGAGGCACTGATGCAAGCGGCCGGGCCGCTCGACATCCTCGTCAACAATGCCGGCATCCAGCACACCGCGCCCGTCGCGAACATGCCGCCGGCACAATGGGACCGCATCCTCGCGATCAACTTGAGCGCGGTGTTCCACACCCTGCGTCTGGCCTTGCCCGGCATGGCCGAACGCGGCTTCGGCCGCGTCGTCAACATCGCGTCGGTGCACGGTCTGGTCGCGTCGGTGCAGAAGGCGCCATACGTCGCGGCGAAACACGGCGTGATCGGCCTGTCGAAGGTCGCCGCGCTCGAATACGCCGCGCAGGGAGATCGCGCCAGCGGCGGCATCACCATCAACTGCATCTGTCCGGGATTCGTCGAAACCGCGTTGATCGAGCCGCAGATCGCGGCCCGCGCCGCACAGCACGGGGGCGACCGCGACGCCGGCATCCGCGATCTGCTCGGAGAAAAACAACCAAGTCTGCGCATGACCCTGCCCGACGAAATCGGCGCGTTGGCGCTCTGGCTCTGCCGCCGTGAAGCGCATAACCTCAATGGTGCGGCCATTCCGGTCGACGGCGGCTGGACCGCCGCGTGACACCCGAGCGTTCATGACGCAGATCCTGATCGCCGACGATCACCCGCTGTTCCGGCTCGCGCTGACGCAGGCGCTGCGCGCGATCGCGCCCGACGCGGCGCTGATCGAAGCCGATTCGCTGGCCGCCGCACGCGCACAACTCGATGCGCGCCATGACGTCGACCTGGTCCTGCTCGACCTGCATTTGCCGGACAGCCACGGCCTGATGGCGCTGGCGGAACTGCGTGCGGAACATCCTGCGGTTGCGGTGGTGATGATTTCGGCGAACGAAGACCCGGCGGTGATCCGGCGCGCACTCGCCTTCGGTGCCGCCGGCTACATTCCAAAAGGGGCATCGCTGGACGAACTCGCGGTGGCCCTGCGGGCCGTGCTGAACTGCGAGGAATACGTGCCTGCGCAACTGCGCAACGCCATCGGCACCAGCGCCACCAGCCGCGAAGACCAGCAGATCGCGGCGCGCCTCGCATCGCTCACGCCGCAGCAGTTCCGGGTGCTCAATCTGGTCGCCAGCGGCCAGCTCAACAAGCAGATCGCCGACCGGCTCGGCATCCAGGAGCGCACGATCAAGGCGCATCTTTCACTCATCTTTCAGAAGCTCGGCGTGCGCAACCGCACCCAGGCCTCGGTGATGCTGCGCTCGCTCGAACTTGGCGACCCGGCCCGCATCGTCGTCGACGACGAGGGCGAGGACTGAGCGCCGACGCGATCAGTCGTGATCCTGGCGGTCGTGCTTCTGCTTGGCGATGTTGTGGCTGGCACGATTTTCCGAACGCTTCAGGCGTGCACGCTCGCCCTTGGTCACGACACCGTCGGACTTGAAGCGCTCTTCCTTGTTGTCGATGCGCTCCTGCTGGGCGTCGAGACGATGTTCCTCGCGCTTCGTCAGTTCGCCCGAGGCGACGCCCTGATCGATGCGCTCGTCCTGATTCTCCTGGCGCGCGTCGACCACCGGGGTATCCGCAACCGCAACCGTCGATATCAGCACCAGGGCCAGAACAAATATCAGCTTCTTCATGGACTTGCCTCCTCACGCGGAATCGCGTGTTCGAGCATAACGCGGTCGTGCCGCGGCGGTTGACGCGTTTCGAGCGCGGGCCCGGCGGAAATGTCGCTACACTGCCGCCCCGCCCGCCATCAGGGCGAACGATCGCTCGGGAATGAACGACGAACCGCCCAGTAGCAGCGCGCCCCAGGCGCGCTCCTGGCTCGACCGGTTGGGGCAAATGCTCTCCGGCGAGCCGCGCAATCGCGAGGAACTCCTCGAAGAACTGCGCAATGCCAAGGACAACGGACTGCTCAGCGCCGAAACGCTGACCATGATCGAGGGCGCCATCGGCGTCACCGAGAAGCAGGTGTCCGACGTCATGGTGCCGCGCGCACAAATGGTGTCGGTGCCGGTCGACGGCACGCTCGCGGACCTGCTCGCGATCGTGCTCGAATCGGGCCATTCGCGCTTCCCGGTCACCGGCGAGGACCGCGACGAGATCATCGGCACCCTGCTCGCCAAGGACTTGCTGCGCTGTCTGGCCCAGCCCGAGCGTCCTTGCGACATCCGCAGCCTGATCCGCCCGGTGCGCCTGATTCCGGAATCGAAGCGATTGAACGTGCTGCTGCGCGAATTCCGCTCGTCGCGGCACCATCTCGCGGTCGTGGTGGACGAGTACGGCGGCGTCGCCGGGCTCGTGACCATCGAGGACGTGCTCGAGGAAATCGTCGGCGACATCGACGACGAGCATGACGACGAGAGCAATCCCGACGCAGCCATCCGTCTGCTTCCGGACGGCCGCCACAACGTCAGTGCGCTGACCCCGATCGCCGACTTCAACAGCGCCTTCGGCAGCGACTTTTCCGACGACGAGTACGACACCATCGGCGGCCTTGTCACAGCTCGATTCGGCCATCTGCCGGAAGCCGGCGAGGACATCGCGCTCGGTCGATTCCGCTTCCAGGTCGCCAAGGCCGACGCCCGCCGCGTGCACCAGTTCGTCGTCATCGCGGACGGCGCGTGAACCTGGTCCGCGGCCTGCTGCTGGCCCTGCTGATCGGCCTGGGCACCCCTGCAGTTCGCGGTCAAGCCATCGACCCGGACAGCGGCTCGGCCTTTCGCATCGCCCTCGTCACCGCTGCGCCAGGCGCGGTGTACTGGCAGCGCTTCGGCCACAACGCCCTGCTGGTCGAGAACACCGTGACCGGCGACGCGCGCCTGTACAACTTCGGCATCTTCGACTTCGAGCAGAAGAATTTCCTGCTGAATTTCGTGCGCGGCCGGATGATCTACCGACTCGCCGCCTTCACCCCCGACGACGATCTCGCAAATTACGCGTCCGAGGGTCGCAGCGTCTGGATCCAGGAACTGAACCTCTCGCCGGAACAGCGCTATGCCGTCGCCGAGATGCTGGGTCAGAACGCGCTGCCGGAGCATGCCGAATACCGCTATGACTATTTCGCGCAGAACTGCTCGACGCGCGTCCGCGATGTGCTCGACGCCGTGCTCGAGGGTCGACTCAAGGAAACCATGAGCGCGCGCGCGCGCGGCGAAACCGACCGCAGCCTGGCGATGGCCTACGCGCGTCCGGAGCCCTGGCTCGCCATCGGCATCGACCTCGGCCTCGGCCCGGCGGCGGACCGCAAGCTCAGCTTCTGGGACGAGATGTTCCTGCCCCTGCGCTTGCGCGAACTGCTGCGCGACATGCGCGTGACCGACGCCCAGGGCATCGCTCGACCACTGGTGACACGCGAATGGACCGCCTACGACGGTCGCCTCGACGATCAGGTGCCGGCGCAGCCGCGCTGGCTCTGGCCGTTCGCATTCGCAGGCCTGTCGATCGCCGTGCTCGCCGTGCTGAGCCTGCGCGCCAAAGCCGGCGCGGCGCGCAGCGGCGGCGTGTTGCTGTTGTCACTCGTCACCGTCGTGCTTGGCCTCGGCGGCATCGTGCTGGCCGGACTCTGGGCCTTCACCGACCACGCCATCGCCTACGCCAACCTCAACCTGGTGCTGTTCAATCCGCTGTCCCTGTTGTTGGCGTGGCCGCTGTGGCGCTGGCGTCGTCCGGAAGCATTGCCTGGACGCATGGCACGCCTTGCAGCCATCCTGACGGTGTCGATCGCCCTGCTCGGACTGGCGTGGCTGACCCTGCCCGGCACGCAACAGGCCAACGCGCACTGGTTCGCCTTGATCCTGCCGCTGCAACTCGTGCTCGCCTGGCGCTTCTGGTTCGCCCCGACCACGGATTGACGTTGCCTTGCCCGCGATGGCGCGGGCATGATCGCGCGTCCCCGGAGCACGCCCATGAATCTGTCGGTCGAAATTACGCCGAGCAAGCCACCGATGGTGATCAACAGCGTCGCTTACGCCGCTGACGGAAAGCGCCTGCCCGACATCACGCTGGACCAGATCAGCGATGTGCTGCAGCAACCCGATACGTTCGTCTGGGTGGGCTTGCACGAACCGGACGAGCCGCTGCTGGAAAAGCTTCAGGAAGAATTTTGTCTGCACGACCTCGCCATCGAGGACGCGCACCACGCGCACCAGCGCCCGAAGATCGAGGTCTATGGCGACTCGCTCTTCATCGTCCTGCACACCGCGCAGTTCGTCAGCGGCAAGATCGAGTTCGGCGAGACGCACATTTTCCTCGGCCCGCGCTACCTGCTGACCGTGCGCCATGGCGCCTCGCTGAGTTATTCGCCGGCACGTGCGCGCTGCGAGAAGGAGCCGGAACTGCTCGCGATCGGACCGAGCTACGGCCTGTACGCGGTCATGGACTACATCGTCGACAACTTCTTCCCGATCGTGCGCTCGTTCCAGGATGAGCTGGCAGAACTGGAAAGCGACATCTTCCAGTCGACCTACAAGCGCGAAACCATCGAGCGCCTGTACGAACTGAAGAAGGAACTGGTCACGCTGCGGCTGGCGGTTGCGCCGCTGCAGGACATTCTGAACCAGCTGATGCGCTTCCACCCGACCATCATCCGTGACGACGTGCGCCTGTATTTCCGCGACGTCTTCGACCACGCGGTGCGTGTCAAGGAGGCCTGCGACACGATGGCGGAAATGCTCACTGCGGCGATGTCAGTGTCGCTGGCGATGGTGTCGGTCGGCCAGAACGAGGTCGTCAAGCGCCTCGCCGGCTGGGCCGGCCTGCTCGCCGTCCCGACCCTGATGACCAGCTGGTACGGCATGAACTTCAAGCACATGCCCGAACTCGGCGGCGAGCACAGCTACTGGTTCTTCACCGGCGCCACGATCGCCGTCATCGGCGTCGTCTACGTCATCCTGAAGCGGGCGAAGTGGCTGTAGACCGGCGTCGGCCCGACTTGCACGCTCGCGCAACCTGCTGATAGGTTCGAGCCATGCATCGCGCCGCAACCTATTTTTATTGGTCCTACTTTCCGAGCCTCAGGGCGGTGGAAGGCAGACCGGTGCGCGCATAAGACCAGCATCCGAACCTTCGAAAACCGCCAGCGAACCTGGCGGTTTTTTCATGGCCGCCGGGAACCGAATCCCGAGGAGTAGCGCCATGACGACATCCCTGAAACTGGTCAGCACGACGACCGCTCCGGCCACCGACGACCTGCGCATCCGCGCGATCCGCGAATTGTCGCCGCCGGCCCATCTGGTGCGCGAATTTCCTTGCTCGGCGCGGGCTGCGGAAACCACGTCCGCGTCGCGAGTCGCCGCCCACCGCATTCTTCAGGGTGAAGACGATCGCCTGCTGGTCGTGGTCGGTCCCTGCTCCATCCACGACGCCCGGGCGGCACTCGAATACGCCGAACGGCTCGCGACACTGCGCGCCCGGCTCGAGGCCGATCTCGAGATCGTGATGCGCGTGTACTTCGAGAAGCCGCGGACGACTGTGGGCTGGAAGGGATGGATCAATGATCCGCACCTCGACGACAGCTTCGACATCAACACCGGCCTGCGCCAGGCGCGTCGCCTGCTGCTCGACATCAACGAGATGGGATTGCCGGCCGCCACCGAATACCTGGACCTGATCTCGCCGCAGTACATCGCCGACCTGATCAGCTGGGGGGCGATCGGTGCGCGCACCACCGAAAGCCAGTCGCATCGCCAGTTGGCGTCGGGCCTGTCGTGTCCGGTCGGGTTCAAGAACGGCACCGACGGCAACATTCGCATCGCCGTGGATGCGATCAAGGCTGCAGCCGCGCCGCACCACTTCCTTTCGGTGACCAAGGGCGGCCACTCGGCCATCGTCGCCACCGAAGGCAATCGCGATTGCCACGTCATCCTGCGCGGCGGCAAGCAGCCGAACTACGACACCACGCACGTCGCCGCAGCCTGCGCGGAACTGAGAGGCGCAGGCCTCGCCGAGCGCGTCATGATCGATTGCTCGCACGCCAATTCGAGCAAGCAGTTCGCGCGCCAGATCGAGGTCGCTGCCGACGTGGCCGCACAGCTCGCGGGCGGCGATCGCCGCGTCGTCGGCGTGATGATCGAAAGCCATCTGCACGAAGGTCGTCAGGATCTCGTGCCCGGCCAGCCACTGGCCTACGGCGTCTCCATCACCGACGCCTGCATCGGCTTCGCACACACCGAAACGCTGCTGGAGGACCTGGCGGTGGCGGTGCGGCAGCGGCGGACGGGTTGATTTGTCCGCAGCACATCAGTCTCCCGCACCAATCGCGATGATCTGGTTCAACTCGGCGCAGGCGAGATCGAACACATCATCCGGCGCGCGTTTCCATGGATGCGCCTTGGCGCGGCGAATGCGCCAATCGAACGACTTGGGTTGGTTCACGAGGATGTATCCGGCTTTTCCGTCGCTGCCGACCATGCATACCGCAAACGGGTTGGTGGCGTTGTAGTCCTGGCTGCTCATCGGCAGGCCGATGACGATGCTGGTGCGGTCGTTTACGGATGTCGGCGAAAGCACCAACATCGGATGCCTCGATCTCATCTCGCGTCCGGCCTGCGGGTCGTAGTCGATCCAGATGATGTCTCCCCGCGCCGGCACCCAGCGCGCAACCATTAGCGGAATTCCCTGCCAACCGGTGCATCCGACATCACTTCTCCACCGTGAAGCTTCGGATCGAAAGCCTTCAGCTTCTGGGCCAAGGTCAAGCGTGGCGGCCGTCCTTGCGGCTTCACGACGATATTGCCGTCGAGCACTTCGACAGTGACTTCCTGCCCACTGGTCACGCGCGCCGCCTTCGCCAGGGCCGCAGGAATGCGGACCGCAAGGTTGTTGCCCCAGTTCTGGATCTTCAACTCCGCCTTGGCGCCCATGACCAACCTCACGTCTCTCGTGGCGACCAGTGTAGGCCTAGACTCCGAATGTTTCAACGCGTCGAAACATCCATTCTCAAGAACGACAACGGGGCCTCGCGGCCCCGTCGTGTTCCAGCGATCCGGCGTAAGGATTACTGCAAGTGCGCCTTCAGCCAGGCGTTCACTTCGTTGTGCCACTGCACCGAGTTGTGCGGCTTCAGCACCCAGTGGTTCTCGTCCGGGAAGAACAGGAACTTGGACTCGATGCCGCGACGCTGCAGTGCAGTGAACAGTGCAATGCCTTCCTCGACCGGCACGCGATAGTCGAGTGCACCATGCACGACCAGGGTCGGCGTCTTCCAGTCCTTGATGTGGTTGATCGGGTTGTGGCGTTCGAAATTCTCCGGCCTCTCGAAATGCGACCCTTGCATTTCCCATTCGTCGAACCACAGTTCTTCGGTGCTGTAGCTCATGAATCGGTTGTCGAAGATCGAGGCATGCGACACCAGGCAATCGAAGCCGTCGTTCCAGTTGCCCGCGATCCAGTTCATCATGTAGCCGCCGTAGGAACCGCCGAGCGCGCAGGCCTTGTCGCCGTTCAACCAGTCGTACTTCGCGACTGCCGCGGCCATGCCCTTCTTCAGGTCCTCGAGCGGCTTGCCGCCCCAGTCGCCGGAGATCGCGTCGGTGAACTTCTGGCCGTAGCCGGTCGAACCGTGGAAGTTGATCGCGATCACGGCGAAGCCTGCGCCGGCATAGGTCTGCGGATTCCAGCGGTAATGCCAGTCATTGCCGAACGCGCCCTGAGGGCCGCCATGCACGAGGAAGGCGATCGGATACTTCTTGCCGGCTTCGTAGTTCCACGGCTTCACGACGTAGCCT
Organism: Lysobacterales bacterium; assembly: GCA_016721845.1. NCBI lineage: Bacteria > Pseudomonadati > Pseudomonadota > Gammaproteobacteria > Lysobacterales > Lysobacterales bacterium. The sequence goes on along the minus strand of JADKHK010000008.1, from coordinate 216,932 downwards.
TCGACACGCTCGTCGTTCCAGCCTTTGAAGTCGAAGAATTCGGGGGCGCCCATGCTGACACCCGCCAACCGGTCGGCATTGAAATTCGTCAGTCGGGTCTCGCCGGCATTCTTCGCATTGCGCGCGAACAGGTGCGCCGGCGACGTCAGCGTATCGCGCGCGAACACGACGCCATTCGGACCGGCCGAGAACGCGGCGATGTTGCCGGCACCGGTCAGGTCCGTGGCCTTGCCCGACTTCACGTCGATCGCGAACAGCGGATGCTCGCCGTCGGAGTCCGCAGTCGCGTACAGGGTGCGGCCATCGGCGGATATCTGCAGCGGACCGGGCGAGCGATCCCAATCGGTCGCGATATCGCGAGTGGCGCCGGTGCCGATGTCACGCGCCTTGATCTGGAAGCGGTCGGCTTCGAAGCCGGCACGACTCATCGCAAGGTAGTACAGCGTCTTGCCGTCACGCGAGAACAGCGGATAGCTGTCCCAGGCCGGGTTGGCCGCGGTCAGGTTGGCCGGGGCCAGACTGCCATCCGCAGGCACCGTGAAGAGGTCGAAATTGGTGCTCCAGGCCTCGGTCTTGCCGGCGATGCGGGCCGAGAACACCAGGCTCTGGCCATCCGGCGCAAACGCATATTCGGTTTCGTCACCGAAGGGTTTGCTCGGCACGTCGCCATCGATGCCCTTGCTGACCCAGGCCGGTGCTGCTTCGGCACGGCCGTCGGCCGCCAGATCGGCCACGAACAGCTGGCTGCGGCGTCCATCACTCCAGGTGTCCCAGTGGCGGATGAACAGCTTGTCGAAGACCTTGCCGCTGGCCTTGGTCGCTGCGACCTCATCGAGGCGCTTCTTGCTGCAGTCCAGCGTGTCGCAATCGGTGTAGACCTCGAAGGTCAGCGCGATCTGCGCACCGGTCGGCGACAGCTGGAAGGTGCCGACATCGAGCGGATAGTCGGTGACCTGCGCCGCCTCGCCGCCGTTCAGGGCCAGTTTCCAGACCTGCATCGAACCGGAACGCGGCGACAGGAAATAGATCGACTGGCCATCGCGCGACCAGCGCGGACCGACCGAGGTCACGCCCTTTGCGGTCAGGCGTCGCGGCGGCGCCGAGGCATTCGCCGGCACCAGCCACAGGCTTTGCAGGCCCTTGTTGGCCGCGTAGTCGGTTTCGCGCAGCTGGAAGGCGACCTGGCGACCGTCCGGCGAAATCCGCGGATCGGCAACACGATCGAGATTGACGAGGTCGTTGACATCGAAGCCGCGCGGTTCGGCAAAGGCCGATCCGGCTGCAACCAGCGCCAACGCGCCGAGGGCGAACACACGCATGGGACAACTCCTGACGAGCGGGACCGGCATCGTAGTCGCGCGCGGCCCGGTCACCAAGCGCTACGGGACTGGCCGTGGTCAAGCCGTGGCGGGCATACTCCCGCGACTCCGGTTCCCGGAATCTGATCAAGGACTTGCGATGAGCAGCACGAGCGCCGACTTCCTCGGCCATCCGAAGGGCGTCTACATCTGTTTCTTCACCGAGATGTGGGAGCGCTTCTCGTTCTACGGCATGAAGGCGCTGTTGCTGCTGTACCTGACCAAGTACCACCTGTTCGGCGATACCGGCGGCCTGAATCTGCTCGGTGCGTATGGCGGACTCGTCTACTGCATTCCGGTGATCGGCGGCCTGCTCGCGGACCGCTACCTCGGACTGCGCAAGGCGGTGATCTTCGGTGGCGTGCTGCTGGTGCTCGGCCATCTCGGCATGGCCTTCGAGGGCGAGGCCGCGCGCAAGGTCGGCGAGACCGTGGTGCGCGATACCGCAGCCCTGTGGGTGTTCTACTTCTCGCTGGCGCTGATCATCATGGGCGTCGGCTTTCTCAAGCCGAACATCTCGGTGATCGTCGGCAAGCTGTATCCGGAAGGCGACCCGCGCCGCGACGCCGGTTTCTCGCTGTTCTATGCCGGCATCAACCTCGGCGCGATGCTGGCCTCTCTGGTTTGCGGCGTGCTGGGTGAAACCTACGGATGGAAGTACGGCTTCGGTGCCGCCGGCATCGGCATGATTGCCGGCCTCGCGATGTTCATCTGGGGCCAGAAGTATCTCGACGGCCACGCCGAAGCGAGCGCACCGGAAAAACTGCGCGAGCCGGTCTTTGCCGGGCTGCGCCGGGAATGGGCGATCTATCTCGGTTCGCTGCTCGGGCTGGCGCCCATTGCGGCCTTGATGTGGGCCACCGGAAACGATGCCTTCACGCTCGATATCGGACTCGACCTGACCCTCGCTCAAATGCTGATGCTGGCCGTGCTGACGGTCGTGCTGATCTGGTTCGCCCGCTTCGTGTTGCGCGAATGCACGTCGACCGAACGCCACCAGATGATCGCGCTGATGCTGCTGATCTTCTTCGCGCTGATCTTCTACACCCTGTACGAGCAGACCTACGGTTCCTGGGTGGTGTTCACCGACCGCATCCTGACCAAGGACTTCTTCCCGTCGATGATCGTGCAGGGCGGTCTGCCGCTGTCCTACTTCGTCGTCGCCACGCTACTGATGCCGGCCGCGTTCGTGCTCTGCAGCGAATGGCAGGACCGCGCACCGGGCACGAAGGCGCCCACGGCCCTGTTTCTGATCGCATCGGTCGTGACCATGCTGCTGGTGATCGGCATCATCGTGCTGCAACCACAGACGGCGGGATCGCTGACCTTCATCTCCGGCGTGTTCATCCTGAGCCTGGCGCCTACCCTGTCCCTGCTCTGGGCGTGGCTCGACCAGCGTGGGCTGAACCCCGGCACGCCGACCAAGACCGCACTCGGCCTGCTGTTCGGCGCACTGTCGTTCGTACCGCTGATGCTGGCGGCCCGTGCCGCGGCGGAAACCGGCACCTGGTCGAGCGTGTGGTGGCTGGTGCTGGCCTATGGCGTGCTGCAGATCGGCGAGATCTGCCTGTACCCGGTCGGATTGTCGGCCGTGACCAAGCTGTCGGTGGCACGCGTGGTCAGCCTGATGATGGGCACCTGGTTCCTCGCGACCGCGTTCTCGGAACTGCTGGCCGCCAAGCTCGGCACCCTCGCCTCGATCGAGGACAGCGGCGCCGTGGTCGAGCACACCGAGGCCTGGGTCAACGCAGCCAACACTTATGGCGACTATTTCTGGCAACTCACCGTCGGCGGGCTGGTCTGCGCCGCCATCGCCTTCGTCGCCGTGCCGTTCCTGAATCGGGGCATGCACGGTGTCAAATGACGCCAGCTGCCCGATTCCGATTGCGACCGGACCGGCCGCTCTGAGACACTGGCGCGGCCCGCACGACGGGTCCGCCGGTCGTCCGGCAGGAAGAATGATGGTCATCGGGGGCGTTGGATGAATCCTTTCGGTTTTCTGAAGCGGCTGTTCGGCGGCGGCAACACGCCTCGCCCGGCTGCAGCCGGCGCGTCGACGCCCGTGCGGAAAGGGTCGGAGCGACGCGAATCCGATCGCGTCGGCGCCCGCGAAGGCACCCGGGTCCTGGTGATCGACGACTCGACGACCGTGCTCGCGGTCTTGCGTCGCTATCTCGAACAGAACCAGTACCTCGTGCTCGAAGCGGAAACGGCCGAGGCCGGCATCCAGATCGCGCGTCAGGAACGTCCCGACCTGATCTTTCTCGACATCGTGCTGCCCGGCATGAACGGGTTCACCGCACTGCGCACCTTGCGCCGCGAACCCGGCACCAAGCAGATTCCGGTGATCATGATGAGCGGCAACGAGCAGGCGACCGAACAGTTCTACGCACAGCGCATCGGTGCCGACGACTTCATGAAGAAGCCGTTCTCGCGACCGGAATTGTTCGCGCGCATCGAACGACTGCTCGACGACGACAAGGTTCCGAAGCGCTTTGCCGCGGCGGCCACCAATCCGAATTTCGGAGCTCCGCCGTGACCATCGAAAGTCTGCTGATCTTCCTCGTCATCGGCGCGATCGCCGGCTGGCTCGCCGGCCAACTGATCCGCGGCGGCGGCTTCGGTCTGGTTGGCAATATCGTGGTCGGCGTCGTCGGTGCGTTCGTCGGCGGTTTCGTCTTCGGCCGCTTCGGATTCCTGCCGAGCGGGATTCTCGGTGCCATTCTCAGCGCCACCCTTGGCGCCGTCCTCCTGATCGCGCTGATCCGGGTGATCAAGCGCGCCTAGCCGCGCGATCGCGGCAGCCACACGTTGAGCAGCTGCGACAACGCCGGATCGTTCTCCGGCAGCCCCCACAGTTCGATCGCGTTCGCGAGCATCGCGCCCCGTGGCAAGATTGCAGCCTTCTGGCCCGGCACGGTCACGCTGACCGACTTGATGCGACACCAGCGGTCGATCCAGTCCGCCTTTGCGGTGATCGACACGACATGATCCAGGTCGATGGTGTCCAGGCGAATGCCGAGGTAGCCATCCTGCACTACAACGCGTTCATTGGTCACGACATAGACCAGATGCCGCCTGCGGAGCAGCAACGCCAATCCGCTCCCGATTGCGACGACTCCGAATCCGCCCGCACCGAGATGGATCGCCTTGCGCCACAGCGTTCGTCGAAACTCGATGTCCTCAACCCGCTCCTGAGCCGTGCAATCGCGATATCTGGCGGCCTTGCCTTCGGAATCGACGGGCACCCGACAGCGGTCGTCGCCGCCAATGGCCATTCCCCACAACGGCATGGTCAACACCAGCACGATCAAGCCGATGCCGACCATGACCCTCATCATCGCGGCGATGTAGGCGACACCGACCGCGATGCCGACCCAGACCACGCGCTCGTCGGGGAGCGCGTGGACAGGGAAACGCAGTCGGGCGTCGAGCAAGAGCGGCGCTTCCGTGGCGACCGAGGCCAAGTCAATCCTCCTCGACCCGCGGCTTGTACGCCTCGGTCAACTGCTTCTGGATGTTGCCGGGCACCGCCTCGTAGTGGCTGAACTCGATCGCGTAGCGGCCACGGCCGCCACTGACCGCCTTCAGTTCGTTCGAATACTCGGTCACTTCCGCGAGCGGCACCTGGGCCTTGATGATGATTTCGCCGCCGCGCCCGGCATCGGTGCCATTGATGCGCGCGCGTTTGGTGGCGAGCCCGCCGGTGACGTCGCCCATGCAGTGGTCGGGCACCTCGACATCGAGATTGACGATCGGCTCAAGCACCATTGGCCGCGCCTTGCCGATGGCATCCAGAAATGCCTTCTTGCCGGCCGACACGAAGGCGACTTCCTTGGAGTCCACCGGATGGTGCTTGCCGTCGTAGACGATTACCCGCACGTCCTGCAGCACGTAGCCGGCAACGGCGCCATGATCGAGCACCTGGCGCACGCCCTTTTCGATCGCCGGCAGGAACTGGCCCGGAATCGAGCCGCCGACGGTTTCATCGACGAAATCGAAGCCCTCGCCGCGACCCATCGGCTCGATCCGCAGGAACACCTCGCCGAACTGACCGGCGCCGCCGGTCTGCTTCTTGTGGCGGTGATGGCCGTCCGCCCGGGCGCTGATGGTCTCGCGGTAGGCGATGCGCGGCGGTCGCGCCTTCACTTCGACCTGATAGCGCTCCTTCATGCGTTCCAGCATCACCCGCAGATGCAGTTCGCCGAGGCCGCGGATCACCGTCTCGTTCAATTCCTTGTGGTGCTCGATGCGGAAGCACGGATCTTCCTCGGCCAGCTTGTGCAGCGCGGTCGCCAGCTTCTGCTCCTGGCCCTTCGTCGCCGGCTCGATCGCGAGCCCGAACATCGGCTGCGGGAAATCGATCGGCTTCAGGCGGATCTGGTCCTCGTCATGCGAATCGTGCAGGACCGCATCGAAATGGATCTCGTCGACTTTCGCCACCGCGGCGATATCACCGGGAATGGCATCCTCGATCTCGACGTGTTCCTTGCCACGCAGCTTGAACAGATGCCCGACCTTGAACGGCTTCTTGCCGTCGTCGACGAACAATTGGGTATCGCGCCGGACGGTGCCTTGATAGACGCGGAACACGCTGAGTTTGCCGACAAAGGGATCGTTGATGATCTTGAAGACATCGGCAATCACATGTTGCTTCGGATCTGGCTCCGAGCGGAACGGTTCCGCCTCCGCTCCGCTGCCCTTCACGAACAGCGGCGGATTGGCTTCGCCCGGGTGCGGCATGAGCTTCTCGAACAGATCGAGCAACTCCCTCACGCCGGCGCCGCTGCGTGACGAAACGAAGCAGATCGGGATCAGATGTCCTTCGCGCAGGCATTGCTCGAAGGCGTCGTGCAATTCCTGCCCGGACAAGCCGGCCTCGCCGTCTTCGAGGTAATGACCCATCACGTTCTCGTTGATTTCGACGACCTGGTCGATGATGCGCTGGTGCGCGTCGGCGACGGTCGAGAAATCGGATTCGCCGCTCGGATTGAAGAAACAATCGACGACCTGGGAGCGGCCTTTCGCCGGCAAATTGATCGGCAGACACTCCGAACCAAAGGTCTCGCGCAATTGCTCGACCAGCAGTTCCAGATCGCTGTCGGCATGATCGATCTTGTGCACGATGATCAGCCGGCAAAGTCGCCGCGCCTTGGCGTAATCCATCAGACGGAGGGTGCTGTGCTCGATGCCGAGCGCGGCATTGACCACGACGGCACAGGTCTCGACCGCCCCGAGGATCGACAGTGTCGGGCCGCGGAAGTCCGGATAACCCGGCGTGTCGAACAGGTTGACGTGCATACCGCCGTGATCGATCGACGCGAGCGCGCTCTGGATCGAGTGCTGGCGTTCCTTCTCCATCGGATCGTAGTCGGACACGGTCGTGCCGCGTTCGACCGAACCTGCCGTCTGGAGGGTGCCGCCGGCATGCAGCAGGGCTTCGAACAAGGTGGTTTTGCCGGCGCCGGAATGACCGACGAGTGCGATGTTGCGGATGTGCTCGGTGCGGTATGCAGGCATTGCGCAGCCCTCCCAGGCGTAGAGGCCTGATGGCGGCGAGCGCTGACGTTCGGGGCCACCAAGCGGTGATCGAAAGCAGGATCAGGGCTTGATCGTCGTCCTCGGCCCAGCGATGGTCAAGCCCGGAATGCGAGAATCGCGGCAACGAATCGGAGTCGGTGATGCAGGTCAAATCGGTGCTGATGATCCATGGCGCCGGGGGTGGTGGCTGGGAATGGGCCGTGTGGTCGCGGGTGTTCACGGCCGCGGGTTGGCGCGTGTCGACACCGGACCTGATGCCGTCGCCAGGCGGCCTCGTGCACACCAGCCTCGATGACTACGAACGCCAGGTTCGCGACTGGATCCGCAGCGTCCAACCGAGCCTGATCATCGGCGCCAGCCTCGGCGGCTTGCTCGCCCTCTCCTGTGCGGCAGAGGTCGCGTCAGCCCGACTGGTGCTGGTCAATCCGATGCCCCCGGCCGACATCGCAGGGGTACCCGTGCTGCAGCAACACTGGTCGCCCGAGGTGGCTTGGCAGCGCAGCGCGTCGCTGATCTCGACCGCGACCGCACTGCCTGATGCCGATGCCTCGACCTGGCAGCTCGCCTGGCGGCGCTGGCGGAATGAATCCGGTGCGGTGCTGGCAGCCGCGTCGAGCCGTTGCGGCATCCCTCTGCCGACATCGCCGGCACTGATGCTGGTCAGCGGCATGGATGACGATGTGCCGGCGACGACGACGCGCGCACTCGCGGCGGCGCTGGGCGCGGACGTGTTCGAACTGCGCGGCGCCAGCCACGTCGGGCCGCTGCTGGGCCGCGATGCCGCCGCCGTGGCGACCCGCGTGCTGGCCTGGTCGCGACTGCGAAGCTGAATGTCCGATAGGGCGCTTCGCGCCTGACCGGTCCGATTCAGAACGAATTCAGTGCGCCGACCCCAGCATCGTGACCACGCAAGATGTCATCACAGGAGAAAGTCATGCGTGCGGTTCTGAAATCGGTTTCGTTGCTTACCCTGGCCCTTGCTTCGACAGGGGCCTTTGCCTATCAAGACGAGGCACCGGAATACGATGTCGCGCGGGTCGTCTCGGTCGATCCGATCATCGAATACATCGACGAGCCGGAATCACGGGATGTCTGCTGGAACGAACCGGTCGAACGCTACGAGCCGCGTTATCGCTACGAGCGACGCAGCCGCGATGACCGCGCCGGCGCGACCGTGCTCGGCGCCCTGATTGGCGGCGCGCTCGGCAACACGGTCGGCCATGGCGACGGCCGCAAGGCCGCGACGATTGCAGGCGCCGTCATCGGTGGCGCCATCGCGCATGATGCGTCGCATCGCGGCCGTTATCGCGATACCGGCGGCCGCTACGTGCAGGACTACGAGCAGCGCTGCGACACCCGCACCGAATATCGCCAGCAAGAGCGCGTGGTCGGCTACGACGTCGCCTACGACTACAACGGCCGCGTCTATCGCACCCGCACCGACCATCATCCCGGCGACACCATCCGCGTCGCGGTGCAAGTGTCCGCGATCCCCTGACGGCCACGCTCGGCAAGCGTTGAAGAAAAAGCCCGCAGCAACTTGCGGGCTTTTTCAATGGGCCAAAAAAAACCCCGCGGATCGCTCCGCGGGGTTTCGAGCAAGAACACTCGTCAGGTCAACGTGATCAGAAGTCGTAACGGACCGAGAAGCGAACCGAACGCGGCGTCTGGAAATTGACGTCGTTCAGGAACTCCGGGCTCAAGTCCGTCGTATTGGGCGTGAGATCGCCCACTTCGTTGTACTCGGTCACGGTATCGGCATCGAACAGGTTGAACACGTCCGCACGGAACGTCAGCTTCTGGTCCGCGAAGTTCGGCGAATAGGCCACCGTCGCATCCAGGGTACGCGTCCACGGCGTGCGGCCATAGGAGCCGCGCTGCGTCAGCACTCGGTTGCCGGCTTCGTCGCGGCAATAGAACGACGACGCGCCATACAGCGGGAAGTAGTCGTCGTCGATGCCAATCGACGGGTCATCCTGCGGGATATAGCCCTGGCAGTTGACCGGTCGACCCGACTGGACCAGCAGGTTGCCGCCCACCGACCATTCGTCGGTGAACCGGTACGAGCCGAACAGCTTGAGCGCGTGACGACGATCGTTCGGCAGGTCGCCGAATGCGCCGTCTTCGAACAAGGCATGGTCGAAGTCCTGCGTCAGGCCCGGATCACCCTGTTCCAGCGACGAGTTGACGTAGCCTTCGACATTGCCGTAGCTGTGCGAGATCGTCCACGAACCCTGCATCTGCCAGTTGTCGCCGCCAGCGCGCTCGAAGAAGAACTCGAGTGCGTTGTAGGAACGCTGATACTTCGGCAGGCCGAAGTACGACGCGTCGATGGTGACCACTTCGAGATTGCCGTCGCCGTGGAGATCGAGCGCCATGTCGGCGCTGCTGCCCGGATTGATCAGGAAGCAACGTGCCTGCGTGCCCGGATCGAAGGTGTCGCCGTAGCCATTGTCTTCGGCCCACGACAGCGCAGCCTGGTGACCGCAATAGTCATCCATGCCGTCCTTCACTTCACGACGGATGCCCTTGACGCCCAAGGTCCAGCTGTCGGCCAACGCGAACTGAGTACCGATGATGTACTCGTCCTGATACATCGGGCTCAAGCTCTTGTCCGCAACGGTCGCGGAATTGACCGGATTGGTGATGGTGTCATCCAGCGCGGTCTGGCCAAGTTGAGCACCCAGACCGACCGGCGCGCCGAACTGGTCATAGCCGGTCACGAGGTAAAACGCCTGGCCCGTGGCTTCGCCACCCGAGGCACGGATGTTCGTGTTCGTCGCCACCGGGATGTAATAGCGACCGGCGTTTCCGAAGACCTTGACGCTGCCGTCACCCGCCGCATCCCACGAGAAGCCGAGGCGCGGAGCAACCAGGTTGTCCGATTCGACAAAGGTCTCGCCGATGCCGTTCAGGTTTTCGAAGGTTTCCGCACGCAGACCGCCGTAGACGAGCAGGCTGTCCGTGGCCTGCCACGAATCTTCCAGGTACAGGGCTTCGTTGATCACGTCATACGAGGCGCTGGCGGTATCGCGGGTGCGCATGCGCACGTAACGGGTGCCCGCGGCGAGATTCACGACCGTGCCGTTGAAGTTGAGGTTGCCACCCGGCGCAGTGAAGTAACGGTAGTAGGCGCCGCCCGAATACGAGCTGTTGCCGCCATGACCCGAGGTGAACTTCTCGCGATCGATACCGAAGCGGATCTGATGGTCACCCAGCAGCCATTCGCCGTCGACACGGAACGCCTTGCGGGTGTCCTCGTCCGGACCGAAGTTCGGATCGCGCGGCCCGCCGGCGCCGAAGTTCGGTTCGTCCCAGCAACCGACGTATTCCAGACCGCCGTCGAACGAATCGTAGGCCGTCGCGCAATCGATGATCGACTGATCCGGATTGGTCAGGTAGTTGTTGATGTTGATCAGGTAGCCGCCGGTCACCGACAGGGTGAAGTTGTCCGTCAGATAACCCGTGTAACGGCCGGTATAGACTTCGCCGCCGGATTCGTACTTGCGTTCCGTGAACAGATCGTCATGGAACGTGGTGTAGAACTCGGAATCGCTGGTGTACGAGCGCTGGGTGTAATCGTCACGGTTGTAGATCCCCGTGAATTCCACCATGTGATTGTCCGAGATGTTCCAGTCCAGCTTGACCATGCCGTTCGGCTGGTCGTAGTTCGTCGATTCGCTGGTCTGGCTGCCGTAGTTGTCGATGGTGTCGTCTGCGGCCTGCAACATGCCGAAGAAGAACAGGCGATCCTGGATGAGCGGGCCGCCGCCGTAGAGATTGACCTTCAGGTCATCACTTTCGTTGGACGAACGGTAGACATACAGCGGGTCATCGGAACCCGCACGATCCGGATCGCGGGAAAGAACGTCCTTGCCGGCTTCACGCAGACTGCTCGGCGACCAGTAAGCGCTGGCACCGAAATTCCACTCGTTCGAACCACGCTTGGTCACGATCGAGATCACGCCACCGAGCGAACGGCCGTATTCCGCGCCGTAGCCGCCGGTCTTCACGCCCTGCTCCTGGATCGCCTCGAAAGGCAGGGTCGCATAGGACAGGAAGGTGCGGATGTTGGTGACGTCGAAACCGTTGATGTAGTAACCGTTTTCAGCGACCGACGAACCCCCGAACGAAGCCAGGTTGCCGAAGCCGGTGTCGCCCTTGACGGTACCCGGCGCCAGCAGCGCCACGTTGGTGACGTCGCGGCCGACCGGAATCTTCTGCAGCTGTTCAGCGGTGAACACGGTCGCCGATTCGACCGAGCTCAAGTCGATCGGGTTGATCGATTCGCCGGTCACGACCATGCCTTCGAGCTCGGTCGCACCCATTTCAACCTGCGTACCGACGCCGGCGTTGACCGAGACTTCGCGCGTCTGGCTGCCACTGGTGACCTTGTAGCGACCGGTCGGCAGCTGCGTGAACGAGAATCGACCTTCGCTGTTCGGCGACACCGAGCGCTTCGCGCCCGTGGCCAGATTTTCGATGGTGACAGTCGAGCCACTTTCGGCGTGACCGTTGATGGTACCGACCGAGCTTTGCGCCATGACCGCACTACTGGTCGCGATCGCGATCGCGAAGGCCAGCGCGGAGCGCTTGAATTGATTGCGTTGGATCACTTGGACACCTCCAAAATAGGGTTAACCTTCGGCGCCGCGCCTGATTCGCCACGACACCGTACCGCTGCTTTTGCAACGTGCGGTCGACGTTAACATGGTCGTTAAAAATCTGTAAATATGGCCTCGTGCAATGCGGCGTCGCAGCAAAACAACGCTTTGTAGCGCAAACACAACAGTCCGGATCGATGCCAACGCACGATTTTGGCAGCCAATGCGCGCCCGCTTTTCGCCCGCCGCAGGCCGTTCGATATCGATAACATCCGGAAATTCTTGGCTTTCCAGAGTGCGACGCCGTGTCGATGCCCAATCCTGCGCCCCATTCGGTTCCCTGGGCCGTGCTGAAGTTCGGCGGCACGAGCGTCGCGACTGCGGCGCGCTGGCGGACGATCGCCGATCTGGCGCGCGAACGGGTGGCCGACGGATTCCGCACCGTCGTGGTGGTCTCGGCGGTGTCCGGGCTGACCAACCGGTTGCAGGCCCTCATCGACCGTGACCTGTCGCTGTCCGAGCTCGCCGCCGAGACCGACTCGATCCGCGACCAGCACCTGCACCTGATCGCCGAACTCGCGATCGCCCCCCCCACCGCGACCCTGGCCTGGCTGGACAGACTGGCCGCCCTCGCGCAGCAGGCGCCCACCCGCCGCGGCGAATTCCGCTGGCAGGCCGAATTGCTGTCGATGGGTGAACTGATCTCCAGTTCGCTCGGCGCCGCGTTCCTCTCCTCGACCGGGCTTCGCTGCGGCTGGCTGGACGCGCGCCAGTGGCTGAAGGTCGAGCAACGCCCGAACCAGAGCGACTGGGCCCGTTGGCTGTCGGTGTCTTGCATCATCAAGGGCGATCCCGACCGGGTGCGCGAACTGGCCGGCCAGGCGGATTGTTTCGTCGCGCCTGGCTTCATGGGCAGCGATGCCGACGGTGCCACCTGCATTCTTGGCCGCGGCGGTTCGGATACCTCGGCCGCTTATCTGGGCGCGTTGCTCGGCGCCGCCCGCGTGGAGATCTGGACCGATGTCGCCGGCATGTTTTCGGCCGACCCGCGCCAGGTCCCGAAGGCGCGGCTGCTCTCGTGCATCGATTACGCCGAAGCGCAGGAAATCGCGACCACCGGCGGCAAGGTCCTGCATCCGCGCTGCATCGGCCCGGTCCGCGAGTCGCGCGTGCCGATGTGGATCAAGGACACGCAACATCCCGAATTCGACGGCACCGTGATCAGCGACGAGGTGCCGCGCGACGTCCTGTCGGTGAAGGCGATCAGCTCGCGCCGCGGCATCATGCTGGTGTCGATGGAATCCGTCGGCATGTGGCAGCAGGTCGGATTTCTCGCGGATGTGTTCGCGCAGTTCAAGAAGCACGGCCTGTCGGTGGACATGATCGGCTCGTCCGAGACCAATGTGACGATCTCGCTGGACCCGACCGAGAATCTGGTCAATTCGAACGTGCTGGAGGCGCTGTGCGCCGACCTCGCGACGATCTGCCGGGTCAAGGTGATCGGACCGTGCACGGCGATCTCGCTGGTGGGGCGCGGCATCCGCTCGCTGCTCGGGAAACTCGGCCCGGTCTGGAACGTGTTCGGGGCGATGCCGATCCATCTGATCTCGCAAAGTTCGAATGACTTGAACCTGACCTTCGTGGTCGATGAAGCGCGCGCCGATGGACTGGTGCCACGAATCCATGAGGCCCTGGTCAAGGGCGGCGCCCTGCGTGCCGACGACGGCCGCGTGTTCGGCCCGAGCTGGACGTCCTTGTATCGAACGACCGCAACGATGACCCTGGACTGGTGGCATTCGCAGCGCGACGTCCTGCTCGCGCTCGCTGCCGAGCGCACGCCGCGCTACGTCTATCACCGCGACACGATCCGAGCCCGCGCCACGCAATTGCGAGGCATCACGGCGGTCGACCGCTGGTTCTACGCCACCAAGGCGAATGCACACCCTGCGGTGTTGCGCACGATTGTCGACGCCGGCTTCGCTCTGGAATGCGTATCGCCGGGCGAGATCGAACATGCGCAGGCGACCTGTCCGGACGCACGTCTGCTCTTCACGCCGAACATGGCGCACCGGAATGATTACCTGCGCGTCGCCGAGAGCGATGCCCTGCTGACCATCGAACGGCTCGACAGCTTCGCCGAACTCGGCGAGTCCCTGGCGGGACGCGAGATCTCGCTGCGCATCGATCTCGGCAGCGGCCATGGCCATCACGACAAGGTCCGCACCGGCGGTGCGAAATCGAAATTCGGCATCGGCGTCGATCAGCTCGGCGAAGCCGCGCGCATGGCACAACAGCATGGCCTGCGCATCGGCGTGCTGCATGCGCATCTCGGTTCCGGCATCCTGGACGCCGCGCATTTCGGTCGCGTCTATCAGGAGTTGCTGGCGCTGGCCGAGCAGGTGCCGAGCGTGCGTGCACTCAACATCGGCGGCGGCTTCGGCATCGCCGCCCATCCCGACGACAGCATGCTCGATCTGGCGCGGGTCGGCGAACTGCTGGCAACGATCAAGCAGGCGCATCCGCAATACGAACTGTGGATGGAACCTGGACGTTATCTCGTGGCCGAAGCCGGCGTGCTGTTGGCGCGGGTCAATGCGATCAAGCAGAAATACGGCCGCCACTTCATCGGGCTGGATGCCGGAATGCACAATCTGCTGCGTCCGGCGCTTTACGACGCGCATCATCCGATCCTGAATCTGACCCGGATCGACGCGCCCGAAACGATGCGCGCCGATATCGTCGGCCCGATCTGCGAGAGCGGCGATATCCTCGGTGGCGAACGCGCACTGCCGCAGACCGAGGTCGGCGACATCTTTCTGATCGCCCAGGCCGGCGCCTATGGCGCGGTCATGGCCTCGAACTACAACCGGCGCGCCGCGGCGGATGAGGTGATGCTGTGAACTTTGTCGAATCGCCGCGCGCTGCGCAGGCCTTTCATTTCGTCCGTGCGCACTATGACGCCGCGACGGCGAGTGCATCGCTGGTCTATCGCTTCGACGATGGCCCGGACTTGATCGAATCCATCCGGTTCGCCGACGACACGTTGCCGATCACGCCCGGCCGTGAAGCCGCGTTCGCTCGGAGGCACTGCGTCTGCTGCACCTGATCGCCGGCATCAGCTACTACAAGGCCGCGGTGCCGGAGCGCATCGTCGTTGCGGGCGAGGCGCTGGACCCTGATCTCGCCGCATTGATGGACTCGATCTATCTGCATGGCCTCGGCGAATTCGCGCACCGCAACGGGCTCGACCTGCGCGGGCGCATCCGCTTTCCGCATGACGATCATGTACCGACCGCAGCGGCGCACATCGGGCTGCCGCGGCGTACGCTGGTACCCATCGGCGGCGGCAAGGATTCGCTGGTCACCGTCGAATTGCTGCGCGCCGCGCACGAACCGATGACCGCGACCTGGGTCGGACGCTCGCCGCTGATCGCAGCCTGCGTCGAACGCAGTGGCCTGCCGCGCCTCAATATCGACCGCCAGATCTCGCCGCTGCTGTTCGAGATGAATCGCAACGGCGCCTGGAATGGCCATATCCCGGTGACCGCGATCAATTCCGCGATTCTGGTCTGCGCGGCGATCCTGCATGGTTTCGATGCGATCGCGTTCTCGAACGAGCGCTCGGCATCGAGCGCCAACTTCGTGCACGACGGTTTCGCGGTAAACCACCAGTGGAGCAAGGGCATCGACTTCGAGCGCGCGTTCCGTGCGCACGTGCAGACGCGTGTGGCCGCCGACCTCGACTACTTCTCGGCGCTGCGACCGCTGTCGGAACTGGCGGTGACGCGGCTGTTTGCACCTCTGTCGCAGTATCACGAGGTATTTTCGAGCTGCAATCGCAACTTCCGCATCCTCGGCGACAGGCCGGCGGAGCGCTGGTGCGGACAATGCCCGAAATGCCATTTCGTGTTCCTGGCGCTGTCGCCCTTTCTGCCGAAAACGCGACTCGTTGCGATCTTCGGTCGCAACCTGCTCGACGACCTCGCGCTCGCCGCCGACTTCGATGCCCTGCTCGAAGTGGGCGCGCACAAGCCCTTCGAATGCGTCGGCGAAGGCCGCGAGTCGCGCGCGGCCCTGGCGGCGCTCGCCACGCGTGCGGAGTGGCGCGAGGATGCACTGGTCGCGCGCTTTCGCGAGCAGATCCTGCCGATGCTGGATCCGCACGAACTCGATCTTGCGCCCCTGATGAGCGCCGATGGCCCGCATTTCCTGCCGCAGCGGCTGCAGCGGATCTTCGATGCGCTGGGCTGAACTCGCCGGTCGACGCGTCGCCGTACTCGGGTTCGGCGCCGAAGGACGCGCCGCGTGCCGTGCTTTCCGCAGTCACCTGCCAGAACAGGCCTTGCACCTGTTCTGCAGCGGCCACGAAGCGCCCGATGCACGGGCCTTGAACGATGCACGACTGACGATCGACGCCACGCCCGCGACGGTCGACGCGTTGACCGCCTTCGATGTCGTGATCAAGTCACCAGGCGTGTCGCCGTACCAGCCTCCGGTGGCCGAGGCCATCGCGTCCGGCGTGCGTTTCACTTCGGGCAGCGCGATCTGGTTCGCCGAGCATCCCATTGCCAACACGGTCGCGGTGACCGGCACCAAGGGCAAGAGCACGACGACCGCACTGATCGCCCATCTGCTGCGCGCCGGCGGACATCGCACCGCACTCGCCGGCAACATTGGACTGCCCCTGCTCGATCTGCCTGAGGACGACACCGTCGCCGCGCATGTGATCGAGCTGTCCAGCTTCCAGACCCAGGACTTCGCCGCCAACCCGCGCGTCGCGCTGATCACCAACCTGATCGAGGAGCATCTCGACTGGCATCGTTCGGGCGCACGCTACGTCGCCGACAAGCTGCGCATCCTCGGTGACCGCGGCAGGACGATTGCCGTGCTCAATGCGGAAGATGCGACGCTGGCGGCACTCGATACTCGCGGCGACGTGCGCTGGTTCGGCGCGACCGCAGGCTGGCATCTCGATCAAGGCCAACTCTGCGCCGGCTCGGAACGCGTATTGGCCATCGCCGACCTGCCCCTGCCCGGCCGCCACAACGCGCTCAATCTGTGTGGCGCGCTTGCCGCGATCGAGGCCGCCGGCTTCGACGCGCGATCCCTTGCGGCCCATGCCCGCAGCTTCACGCCGTTGCCGCATCGACTGCAGACACTGGGTACGCGCGACGGCGTCACCTGCGTGAACGACAGCATCGCGACGACGCCGCAGGCCGCGCTGGCCGCGCTCGCGCATTTCGCGGGTTCGGAGGTCGCCATCCTGCTCGGCGGCCATGAACGCGGGCTCGACTGGGCGCCGTTCGCGCGCGCGGTCGCCGCTCACCCGCCACGCGCGATCGTGACCATGGGCGCGAACGGTGCGCGCATCGCCGACACACTTGCCGCACACGGACTCGCCGCGATCGTGCAGCGCGCGACGCGCCTCGACGAGGCCTGTGCAATGGCGCGTGCCGCGCTCGGGCCCCGCGGCGTACTGCTGCTGTCGCCCGGCGCACCGAGCTTCGGCCAGTTTCGCGACTACGCCGAACGCGGCCGCCACTTCGCGGAACTCGCCGGCTACGATCCGTGCACGATCACGGACATACACGGACTCGGCATCGCATGAAGGCCCGCGGCGACCTGATCTGGGACCTGCCGACCCGCCTGTTCCATTGGTCGCTGCTGCTGCTCGTCGTTGCGCAATACGCGAGCGGCAAGTTCGGCTGGTTCGACCTGCAATGGCATTTCTATGCCGGCTACGCGACGCTGACCTTGCTGCTGTTTCGCATCGCCTGGGGCTTCGTCGGCAGCGACAGCGCACGCTTCGTGCGTTTCGTTCGCGGACCGCGAGCAGTCGTCGCCTACCTGCGTGGCGCGCGCAATGCAGGCGCCACGCACAATCCCGCAGGCGGCTGGTCGGTCGTGCTGATGCTGCTCCTGCTGCTCGCGATGAGCTTGACCGGACTCGCGACCAGCGACGACATCGATGCCATCGGGCCGTTGGCGGCACGACTGGACGACCTCAGCATCCGCTTCGCGTCGCATTGGCACCGTCGCCTCGGCGATGTGCTGCCCTGGCTGATCCTGCTGCATGTGCTGGCCGTGCTGTGGCAGGAGCGGCGCGGCAAGCGCCTGATCGGCCCGATGTTGCACGGGCGAGGCGAGATCACGACCAATGCGCCGCGCATCGTGTCCAATGTACGCGCCGCGGTCTGGCTCTTGCTCAGTGCCAGCGCGGTCTACGCGGTGCTGCGCTGGGCCAGTAGCTGACTACTCGGCGCGATACTTCTCGTGGCAGGCGCCACAGGCCTGGCGCACGTCGCCGAATGCGGCCTTGATCCTGTCCTGATCACCACCAGCAGCCGCGAGACGCAGTGCGTTCGAGGTCCGTTGAAAGGCCTTGAGCTTGGCCGCGAAGTCTTCCGGCTGCTGCCAGATCGCCGGCAACGCATCGGTGACCGCGCCCTTGTCCGAACCGGCCGCGAAAGCCTCGTCCAGCTGCACGGCGGCGAAGGCGACGGCGATCGAGCGACGCTTGAATTCCGAGTTGTCCCAGGGCTTGTTGCCCTTCACCATCGCGCCCATCGGCAGGAAGTTCCAGACGATCGTCTTGAACAGCGACTGGCGATAAGCGATGACCTGTTCCGGCTTCGGCCCCGGCGCCTCGGCGGAAGCGGTCGCGGCGATCATCGAGAGGGCGAACAGCAGCGAAAACGATAAGCGCATGATGCGGCGTCCGAGGATGCAAAGGTGGCGGAGCATAACCGTTCGACCGTGAATGCGGCAGCGACGTTCGTCAGGACGAGGCCTGCTAGATTCCCAGCCCCAACCCGGAGAGCTGCCATGCGCCACACCCTGTATGCCGCCTGCCTGTTCGCAGGCTCGACCATCGTCGCGCACGCCGAAATCCAGACCCGCACGTTGTCCTACGAGGTCGACGGCACCCCGATCGAAAGCGTTCTGGTGTATGACGATGCCGGCCCGGCCCAGCGACCGGCCCTGGTGATGGTGCCGAACTGGATGGGCGTGAACGCCAGTCAGGTCGAGAAGGCCAAGGCCATCGCCGGCAAGGACTACGTCATCCTGGTCGCCGATGTGTACGGCACCGCCACGCGTCCAGCCGATGCCGACGAAGCCGGCAAGGCGGCCGGTGCGATGTATGCCGACCGAGCGGCGTTGCGCGCACGCGTGAACGCGGCGTTGGACCAGTTGGCGAACGCGAAGGACGCACCGGTCGACCGCGCGAAACTCGGCGCGATCGGATTCTGTTTTGGCGGCGCGAGCGCACTCGAACTCGTGCGCAGCGGCGCCGACATTGCCGGCGTGGTCAGCTTCCACGGCAACCTGGCGACCGATCTGCCGGCGAAACCCGGCGAGGTGAAAGCCAAGGTGCTGGCCTTGAACGGCGCCGACGACAGTTACGTCCCGGCCGACCAGATCAACGCCTTCACCAAGGAAATGCAGGCCGCCGGCATCGACTGGCAGTTCGTGAACCTCGGCGGCGCGGTGCACTGCTTCGCCGAGCCGGATGCGAATTCAGGTCCCGGCTGCCTGTACAACGAACGTGCCGCGAAGCGCGCCTTTCGCATGATGCACGACTTCTTCGACGAGGCCTTCGAAACCCGCCAGAACTGAGTCGAACCGGCGCCCGGAGCGGCACTACGTGTTCGTACGTAGTGCCCTCTGGAAGCCGCACCACGACTGACTTTCGACTGCACCGGGAAACCCGGTCGCACCCCGCTAGGTAGTCGCACGGATAGTGACCGTGCACACGCATTCCTAACCTGATCGCACTTGCTGCAGCGATGCCCGGCCCGCCGGTTCCTCGCAACAGCGTCGACCAGCCGAGGAGTGTGCCATGCAAGTCCATCGAACCCTGTTGTCCACCCTGTTGTCGAGTCTGCTGGCGATGCCCGGCCTAGCCGTTGCATCGAGTGCCCCATTGATCGTCCCGACCGCGTCGACACCGTCGCTCGGTCAGGTCGACTGGTCCGCGATCCGCGCCGAGCAGGATGCCTTTCGCGCCGCTTCCCGGAATCGTCCGAATGCGAAAGTCGCGAGCAACGAAGCCGAGATTCGTGTCGCCGCGACCGGCTGGTGTCGCGTCAGTCACGAAGACCTGCTCGCCGCCGGCATCGACTTCTCCGGCGCCGAATCAAGCCAGCTGGCGCTCAGCCTCGGCGCCGACAAGATTCCCCTGATCATTCGCGGCGGCAGTGCGTTCGGTCCCGGCTCGGCGATCGAATTCTACGGTCGTGCCGTCGACGACAGCCTGTACACCGATACCGCGACGTATCGTCTGAAGATCGACCGCCGCAGCGCCACGCGATTCGCGAACGTTGGCGTGGCCGCGGCATTGAACAGCGCTTACAGCGTCGACGTCAGCACCAAGGTCGCGCAGGACCGTGAATACAACTACAGCGCGCAGAGCGAAGATCCGTGGGCGTCGGCACGACTGGTCCGCAGCGGGGCCACGTCGACCCGGTCGATCGATACCTTCGAAGCGATGCCGGCTGGGGACATCGGTGTCGCCACGCTGACCGTCAGCCTCACCGGCGGCCTCGATTATTCCGGCAGCGGCGACGACCACAGCGCGCGCTTCCTGCTCAACGGCGTCGAAATCGGACGCGCCCGCTTCGACGGCGTCCTTGCGCAGGACTTCCAGACGAAGATTCCCACGCAATCGATGACGAGCGGCCGCAACACCCTGTCCGTGGAACTGGCGAACGACACCGGGTTCGCATCCGACGTGGTCTATGTCGAAGGCTTCCGCGTCGACTACCAGCGACGACTGACGCTCGGCGAAGAGCCGATCCACTTCACCGTCAACACGAGCTCGCGCGCACAGAGCTACGTCGTCAACGGCGCCAATGGCGACATCGTCGTGCTCCGCGACCGCAAGGGCGTGATCGACCTGGTCGAAGGCAGCGCCGATGCCGATGGCGCCTACCGCTTCGCGTTCTCGTCCAGGGCCGGAGACGAAGTCACGATCCTGCGCCGAAGCCGGACCAGCCCGACCGAAATCGCACCCGCGGCGGCGGCATTCGACCCGATGGTCGGCGGCGAAGCGCAATTGCTGATCGTCAGCCATCCGAGTTTCATCGAGGACCTGGCGCCGCTGGTCGACGCGCGTCGCAGCCAGGGCATCAGCACCCGGGTCGTCAACGTCGAAGACCTCTACCGCTACTACAACGCCGGTCGCGCCGAACCGGTGGCGATTCAGGCCGCAGTCGCCTACGCCAAAAAGCGCCTCAAGACGCGCTACCTGCTGCTCGTCGGTGGCGACAGCTTCGACTACAAGAATCACCTCGGACTCGGCTCGATGAGCTTCGTGCCGACCCATTACGTGACGACCAATCCGCTGGTGCGATTCGCGCCGTCCGACGCGATGTACGGCGACGTCGACCTGGATGGCGGTCTGGACATCGCCGTGGGTCGCCTGCCGGCGCGCAATCACGCCGAGCTGAATGCGATGATCGCGAAGACGCTCGATTACGCGGCCACGCCGTTCGCCGGAAAAGCCTTGCTCGTGTCGGATCGTGCCGACGCCGGCTATTCGTTCCGGAACGCCTCGTTGACGATGCAGCAGCAGCTCGGCACCGCATGGGCAGCCAGCCGTCTCGATCTCGACGACTACGCGACCAACAACATCGCCACCGCCCGCACCGACCTCGTGACGGCCTTGCGCTCGGGGCAGGCACTGGTGAGCTTCTATGGTCACGGCTTCCCGACCGCCTGGGGCAGCAGCGCGCTGTTGTCGAGCCGCGATGTCGCCAATCTGGCTGATGCCCCGCCGACCGTGCTCGTGCAATTCGGTTGCTGGGGAACCTACTTCGTCGATCCGCGCTACAACGCGCTGTCGAGCGCACTGCTGGCCTCGCCCGGCGGCGTGGCCGCGATGATCGGTCAGAGCGGACTCAGCTTCACCTACAGCGACGTTGAACTGGCCCGCCGCCTGCTTCCCAAGCTGTCGCAGATGCGCATCGGCGACGCGCTGGTCGCGACCAGCAACGAGCTCGCCGCAGCGGGCGCGGGTTTTCTGGACGTGACCGTGGGCACGCAACTGATGGGCGACCCGACCTTGCAGCTGCGCGCACGTTGATCACCGACCGGGACCGCCGTGCACATGCGCGCGATCATTGAGCCGAGGTCCGGGAACAAGATCCCGGACCTCGGCCGTTCTGAAGAAAACCGGGAACCATCGTTGTATCGTCTGGGCAGGGTCTTCCGCGTCGAGGATGTCATGGACGAACGCAATGGCACCATCCGTCTGCTGCTGGTGGATGACGATCTCGAAGATGTGATGATTGTTCGGGACATGCTGGCGAATCATCCGGACGGCATGCGCATGCGGATCGACGCGGTCTCGGACGAAGCCTCCGCGAACGCGGCGCTCGATTCGCACGCTCACGACGTCGTCCTGCTCGACTACCAGCTGGCCGGGAGTGATGGACTGGACTTGATGGTCGGCCGTGCCCAGGACCCGTCGAGACCGCCCTTCATCGTGCTGACCGGACATGGCAATGCCGAGATCGATGAACGCTGCCTGGCCGCCGGTGCCGCCGATTACCTGACCAAGAACACCCTGACGGCCGACGGCCTGGTACGCAGCATTCGCTATTCGGTGGAGCGCCATCGACTGGCCAAACTCGCGGCCAGACGCGAGGACGAATATCGGCAACTGTTCGAACTCAGCCCGATGCCGATGTGGGTCTACCGGACCGAGTCACTCGCCATCATCGACGTGAACGATGCCGCGCTGCGCCAGTACGGCTATTCCCACGAGGAATTCCTGCGCCTGTCGCTGACCGATCTTCGCCACGACGGCGAACGCGCACGCTTCCTGGCATTCCACGAACAGCACATCGATCAAGTCGAGCCGCACTTCCACGCCGGCATCTGGAACCACCGCCGCAAGGACGGCAGCGAACTGCTGGTCGACATCGTCCGCCGCGACATCGAGGTCGACGGCGAAGCCCATCGGCTGGTCGTCGCCGTGGACGTCACGACGCGACTGAAAGCGGAAGCCGCGATCCGCGAGAGCTACGACACCGCCAACAGCCTGCTGCTGAACCTGGCCGAATCCCTGTTTGTGCTCGACGGGAACGATCGCATCCAGTTCACCAATCCCTCGGCCGCCGCCCTGCTCGATACCGGCGGCGATGCGCTGGTCGGCACGCTGCCGCCCGAGGTCCTGCGTCGCGCCAACCATGAGCCGGTGGAATACACGAATCCCGCCGGCGAGCTTCACTTGCTCGACGTGCACGAGCGCGACATCGTCTGGCACGGCGCACCGGGGCGGGTGATCACCGCGCTCGACATCACCGAGCGTCGCGCCAGCCAGCAACAGATGAATCTGCTTCGGCGCGCCATGGAAGCATCGACCGACGGCGTCGTGCTGGTCGATGCCCGTGCCCACGATCAGCCGCTCGTCTACGTGAATTCGGCATTCGAACGCATCACCGGCTATCGCGCGGACGAAGTGCTCGGCCGCAACTGCCGGTTGCTGCAGGGCGATCAGCGCGACCAGCCGGAGCTGGACGTCCTTCGCCACGCCCTCCAGGAAGGCAGTCGCTGTGAAGTCGTGATCCGCAACCAGCGCAAGGACGGCCGTCTCTTCTTCAATCGCCTCAATGTCTCGCCAGTCGTCGACGACCAGTCGCGGATCACCCACTTCATCGGCATCCAGACCGACATCACCGAACAGCGCCGCAGCGACGACATGCGGCGCTACCTGGAGACCCACGATGCGCTCACCGGGCTGATGCACTACGCCGGCGCGCAGGATCGTTTCGAGCTGAAGCTGGCTGCGGCGAAAGCGGCCGGCCATCGCCTGCTGGTGCTGTTCATCGACATCGATGCCTTCCACACCATCAATGACGCGATGGAATTCGCCGCTGGCGATGCCGCGCTCAAGGCGTTCTCCGTGCGCCTGCGTGGCCTGCTCGGTGCGGACGCGCTGATCACCCGATATGCCGGCGACAAGTTCGTGGTCGGACTGGAGAGCGCCCGGGATGACGTGCCGAGCGTTGAAGTCGCCCTGGACATCTGCAGGCAACTCGCCCTTCCGCTGCTGCTCGAAGGCGTCGGCGAACTTCACCTCACCGCTTCGGCGGGAATCAGCGCCAGCACCGAGGACACCCAGCAGGCTGCGGAACTCACCCGGCAGGCCGAGTTCGCGATGCATCATGCCAAGCAGCGCGGCCGCAATACCGCCACCGCCTTCGACCACGATCTGCAGGAAAATCTGGAAGACCGCGTTCGCCTGGGTTGGCTGATGCGCGAAGCGTTTGCACGCGGCGAGTTCCTGCTGCACTACCAGCCGCAGGTGAATGCGCATGATGGCCAGATCGTCGGCGTCGAGGCTCTGGCGCGCTGGAACAGCAAGGAGCTTGGCCTGCTGATGCCGAAGCGGTTCATCCACATCGCCGAAGCCAACGGCATGATTCTGCCGCTCGGCCAGGCCTTGCTGCGCAGCGCGTGCGAACAGTTGCGGCGCTGGACCAACGAGGGATTTTCAGGACTGGTCGTCAGCGTCAACGTCTCGCCGGTGCAATTGCTGCGCCATGGATTCATCGACGAAGTGCTGGCGATCGTGCGCGAGACCGGCATCGAGGCCGAGGGACTCGAACTGGAACTGACCGAGTCCGTGCTGATGGACAACATCGACGAGGCGGTGGCGCAGATGAAGGCACTGCGCGCCCATGGCGTTCGGTTCGCGCTGGACGACTTCGGCGTCGGCCATTCCAGCCTCAGTTATCTGCAACGACTGCCGATCGACAAGTTGAAGATCGACCAGAGCTTCGTGAAGAACGTCGTGGTCGACGGCACCGATGCCACGTTGGTCAGGACGATGATTTCGGTGGCGCACAATCTCGGGCTGCGCGTGACCGCGGAGGGCGTCGAGACCGATGCCCAGCGCAATTACCTGCGTCGCGCCAAGTGCGATCTGCTGCAGGGACATTTTCTCTCCGAGCCCGTCGCCGCAGATGCGATCAGCGCGCTGCTTCGCGATGCCCAAGTCAACCTTCCGCCACAAGGCCCGCCCGAGGAGCAGCGCACGCTACTGATCCTCGACGACGAGGAAAATGTCCGCCGGTCGCTGATTCGTCTGCTGCGTCGTGATGGTTACCGGATTCTGGAGGCGGGCAACGCGCAGGAAGCGCTGGAACTCCTGGCCGTCAACGAGGTGCAGGTGATCTTGTCCGACCAGCGCATGCCGGGCATGAGCGGTACCGAATTCCTGAGCCGGGTGAAATCGCTGTACCCGCAGACGGTCCGGCTCGTGCTCAGCGGTTTCGCGGACATCGGCGCGGTGACCGCGGCGATCAATCGCGGCGAGGTCTACAAGTATTTGACCAAGCCCTGGGAAGACGATGAACTTCGCGGGCATATCCAGGCCGCATTCCATCGCGTACAGGGTTCGAGTTTCGACGGTTAGGCCGCCCTCCCGATCGCCGTTCTTCCGAACGCGCCTGGACATCGCCTGATGGGAATGAATCCGGATCGTCCGCAGCACGTCAGTCGAAGCGGGAGCGCCACGCCGTTCGATCGCTGGCGGCTGGCGTCCGCGGTGATTGGTGCGCTGCTGCTACCGGTATTCGCGCTGGCGCTCTTCCGAGCCATCGGTTCCGCCTCGGCATCGATGCCGGCCGTAGGCGCCTTGCTTGCAGCATCAACCATGCTCTCGCTCGGATTTCCACGGCCCGCATGGGCAGGTTTCGTGCGGATCACGCTGGCCGTGGCGCTGCTGCAATGGCTGGTGATTGCCGCGGTCGCAGGGGCCATACCTGTCGCGTCGACGGCCGGCATCGCGACACTGGCGGCTTGCACGATCATCGCGGCACTGGCCCTTGGACCCGAACTCGGCGCGAAGCCGAACGCGTTCGCGATTCTGGCTGTTGCGGCAGCGGCCGGAACCTCGCTGCTGGTCGGCATCGGCTGGTGGAGCGGAACCGCTGTCATCGTTCAGGCGGCGACGGCCTTTGTGCCCATGCAGTTCAACACCGCGCTGACGATGTTCTGCCTCGCCGTTTCGTTCTGGTTGTCGCTGCATCGGCATCGAAGATCCGGGATGATCTTGCTGATTCCGGTGTTCGTCTTCACATTGGCGACGCTGCTGGAAGAATTCGCGGGCGCGACACTGGATGTCGGTCGCTGGCTGATGCCGCATCCAATCGTGGCCGAGCACGTGCAGCCCGGCCGAATGGCACCGAACACCGCCATCGGCGCGCTGCTGATCGCGTTCGGCATCGTCGTGTTGCCGCTCGACCGCAAGCAGCATCTGTCACGAGCGGCCATGACCTGGCTGTGCGGCTTCGCCGCGAGCGTCATCGCGTCCTTTGTGCTGACCGGCTATTTGCTGGAACTGCCGATGATGCGGTCATGGGGAAGCACCACCCCGATGGCACTGCTGACGGCCGTGAGTTTGCTCTTGCTGGGTCTGGCGCTCGCGACCCTGCGACTGGAGAGCGCCCCGCGAGCACGCGGCTCGATGCCGTGGACCCCGGTGCTGATGGGGCTTGCCGGCGCGATGCTGGTGCTCACCGTCTGGCTGTCCGCGCACAAGAGCACCGAGCTGGATGCCAGGCAGGAACTGGCACGGCTGCTCGATATCGCGGTCGAAACGTCCGCAGAACGTGCCGTCGAGCGCGCGAACACGATCCGGCGCGCAGCGCGACGAGCGGCGAATGCAAGTTCGGCCGAGGAGCGACTGCGCATCTTCCAGAATGACGCCCGTGGCTACCTGGATGACTTTCCAACGCTGCGATCCATGGCCTTGGTCGGCCCGGACGGGCGCGTCGTCGACGTGCAGTCGCGCTCGCCGGAACTCGGCGAGTGTCTGAGTCGCCTGGCCGAGGGCATCGCGAAGGGTGCAGCCGCAGCGATCGTGGCCTGTGGCAACGACGGCATGCTGCTTTCCTCAAGCCTCGCCGGCGACGGCACGCATCGGCATGGTGTCGCCGGTTTGTTCGAGTTGACGCCGATTCTCAACCAGCAGATCGCTATCCTGGATCGAGCGATCCCGGTGCGAATCGAGCTGGGCGATCAGACGTTGCTGTCGCGCGGCCTCGCGGATGGCCAACCGATCACGCGCCCGATCTTGCTCGATCACTCGTTGACGGCCCAGATCGAAGCCCACGTCCATGGCAGCGCTGGTGACTCTCAGGGCATCCTGAGCGCCTTCCTGCTGATCGGCACCGTGGCATGCGCATTACTTGCCGTGAGCATTCGGCTAGCCGCACTGGCGCGCGAGCGCGCCGAAACGGCCGAACGTCGACAGTCCGAACTCGAGGATCAATCCGAGGCGATGCTGCGCCTTCAAACCAACCTGCTTCGCGCCCAGGAGATCGCCGGACTCGGCCATTGGGCCTACGAACCCGCGCGTGATCGACTGGAGTGGTCGGATGCCCTGAACCACGTGTTCGACCTGACCGCGGTACAGCTGCCGACATCGATCGGCGACATTGCGGCGCTGATTCATCCCGATGATCGAGAACGCTGGCAGTCGGCGCACGAGGCTGCACTCGCGGGCGAGCGCGATCTCGAACTCGATTTCCGCCACACCGGGCAGGACGGCAGGATCCGCCACCTGCACGAACGCGCGCGCCTGCTGCGGCGTCCCGACGGCAGCGCCTGGCTGCTTGCGGCCACCGTCCAGGATATTTCCGATCGCGAACGCATGACCCAGGCCATGGTGCAGAGCGAGGAGCGCTTCCGCCTGATCGCGCGCGCGACCGCCGACGCGCTGTGGGACTGGGACATCGACGCCCGCTCGGTCTGGTACAGCGACGGCATGGACAAGCTGTTCGGCATTCCCGGCGGTTACCACGGCAGCGACATCACCAGCTGGTCGGAGCGGGTGCATCCAGGCGACCGTCAACGCGTCGTCGCCAGCATCGACGCGGCCGTGACCGGCGTCATCGATGCATGGGAAAGCGAATACCGCTATCTCGGCCGCGACGGCCGCTGCCTGCATGTCCATGATCGCGGCTTTGTCCTGCGCGATGCCTCGGGTCGGGCGGTCCGCATGGTCGGCGGCATGTCCGACGTGACCGCGCAGCGCGAGATGCAACAGCGACAGGAACGCATCAACCGCGCATTGCGCCTGCTGTCGGCCTGCAGCGATGCCGTGTTTGCCGCCGACGACGAATCCTGGCTGCTGAACGAGGTATGCCGGCGGGCGCTGGCCGATGGCCGCTACGAACTGGCCTGGATCGGCTTCGCGCTGGACGACCTGTCGCAGACGATCCGCCCGATGGCCGTGCAGGGTCGCGCCCAGGCGCTGGTACTCGACGCGACGGCCGAGTTCCAGTGGTCCGGCGCCGATCATGGCGCGCTGGGTGCGCCGGGGCGTGCCATCCATGGCGCCGTTCCGGTCGTCGTCCGGGACCTGGCGCAGGGCGGTGACGACTGGTCGACCCGCGCCCTGGCCAGCGGCCTGTATTCGGCCATCTGTCTGCCGCTGCAGAATCGCGAGCGCGTGTTTGGCGTGCTCGTCTTGTACGGCAGCGAGCCGATCGTGTCGGCACCGCCGGAACTCTCGATCCTGCAGGATCTCGCCGACAACCTGTCGCGCGGCATTGCCGCACTGCGCCTGAATCAGGAACAGGATCGCCTGCATCAGGCCATCGCACAGGTCGCAGCGTCGGCCTACGAGGCACATGACGATGCGTTCTTCGGCAACCTGCTCGACAAACTCGTGCATGCGCTGGAGGCGCGTGGCGCGCTGCTGTTCCGCTATCTCGATGCGCGCGACGAGAGCGTGTCGCTGATCGCCGGAACGTGCGACGGCGTGTCGTTGCCTGCCGCCACCTACGTCCAGAGCACGCTGCCGTTCTACGATTTGCGCGGACAGCCGCAGTTCGCCTGCATCTGGCCCGAACACGACACGCGATCATCCAGCGTGTTTTCGGGCGGCGTCGGATTGATGCTCTACGGCTTGCGCCTCGATGACAGCGACGGTCGTCCGGTCGGCGCCCTGTGCCTCTTGCATGACCATCTGCGCGCCAACCGCTTCATGTGGACGACGATGCGCGTCTTCGCCGCACGCACGGCGGCGGAGATGAAACGCGTCGAGCACGAAAAGTTCATCCGCGAACAGTCGATGCTGCTCGATCAGGCGATCGAAGCCATCTTCGTCTGCGACCTGCAGGGTCGGGTGCGCTACTGGAACGAGGGCGCGACACGACTGTTCGGCCGATCCAGCCGCGACATGATCGGAAAGCCGCTCGCGGAGATCGCCGAAATCGGCACCGGGCAAGTCGACCAGGTCCTGCTCGAACTCCAGGCGAAAACGGATCTGCGCGAGGAAATCCGGCTGCACGCCGCAGACGGAGACATCGTGAATATCGAGGCCCACTGGAGCCTGGCGCGGACCGGACCCGAGAGCGAGCCCGCCCTACTGTGCATCGCCATCGACGTGTCCGAGCGACAACGCATGCTGGACCGACTCCAGGACCACGAGTCCCGGCTCAGCGCGATTTTCGATACTGCCGCGGAGGGCATCATCACCATCGACGACCGGGGCCGCATCGAATCGATGAACCCGCATGCCCTGGCGATCTTCGGCTACGGTCTCGACGAACTGGTCGGCCAGAACGTCGCTCAGCTGATGCCGGAACCGCTGGCCAGCGAACACGACATGTTCATCGCACGCTACCTCGAGACCGGCAAGATGGCGCTGCCCAGCACCGGTCGCGAATTGATCGGTCGCCGACGCGACGGCAGCCTGTTTCCGGTCGAATTGTCGGTGCGCGACGTCAAGCTGGCCTCCGGCCGCCTGTTCACGGGATTCATCCGCGACATCACCGCTCGTCGCCAGGCAGAAGCGGCGATGCAGGCCCTGCTGCAGGATCTGGATGCGCAAAACCAGGGCTTGCAGGAGTTCGTCTACGTCGCCTCGCACGATCTGCAGGAGCCGCTGCGCAAGATCCGGGTGTTCACGGATCGCGTCCTGCAATCCCAGGGCGATCAGTTGAACGACCAGAGCCGGGACTTCCTCGGCCGCGCGATTGCTGCGGCGCAGCGCATGCAGACCCTGATCAATGACCTGCTCTCGTATTCCCAAGTCACCTCGAAGGCCGCGGTGTTTGCGACGGTCGACCTCGCGGGCGTGATCGCCGCCGTGACCGACGACCTGGCGTTGCGGCTCGACAGCAGCAGCGGCAAGGTGGTGGTCGGACCATTGCCCACGATCGAGGGCGATCCGACCCAGTTGCGGCAGCTATTCCAGAACTTGATCGGCAATTCGCTGAAATACCGTGCGCCGAATCGTGCTCCGGTGGTCCGCATCGATGCCTCGGAAACCCGCCTCCTGGGACAGCCGGCCTGGTGCATCCGCGTCGAAGACAACGGCATCGGCTTCGACATGCGCCACGCGAACAAGATCTTCGCACCCTTCCAGCGCCTCCACGCCCGAGACGAATTCGAGGGCTCCGGCATCGGCCTGGCGATAGTGAAACGAATTGTGAACCGCCACGGCGGTTTGGTGTTCGCCGAGGGGCAACCGGGTGTAGGTTCAGTGTTCAAAATCACTTTGCCGTCCAATCCACGTGCCAGACCGGGGGGTCCACAGGCGCGCCAGCGATCCATCGCGATGGAGCACAACGATGAACCTACTTCCGAAGACGCGACTCCCGATCCTGATCGCCGAAGATGATCCGGACGACCGGGCCCTCATCGACGAAGCGTTCTCTGCCGCAGCGGTGATGAACCCCCGCTATTTCGTCAAGGATGGCGAAGACGTGATGCAGTATCTGAAGCGCGAGGGCGAGTTTGCCAGCGTTGGCCGCCATCCGTTTCCGGCGCTGCTGATGCTCGACCTGAACATGCCCCGCAAGAACGGCCGGGAAGCGCTCCGCGAGATCCGGGCCGACCCCGCGTTTCGTCAACTGCCGGTGGTCGTCATCAGCACCAGCCGTCACCCGGACGATGTCGAGCACGTGTACCGCGAGGGGGCCAATGCCTTCATCTGCAAGCCGACCAGTCACGCCGATTTCGTCGAATTGGTCCGCATCCTGAACCTGCACTGGTTCGATATCGCGGAACTGCCCGAGGTCTAGCCTCGCCGCCGGCGATGCACCGGCAAGGTCAGGCCTGGTCGAAATCGATGCCGAGATCGATCGATCCGTCCGAGCCGCGCTTGATCCGCGTCAGTCCGGGATATTCGGATTCGAGGCGACGCAATTCGAGTTCATGCCGGCTCAACTGACCTTGCTTCACGCGCAACTGATCGGCGAGTCGCTGGTTTTCGACAATCAGGCGACGTTGTTCGATGGCCTGGACGATCGACGTGGTCAGTTCGAAGTCGTTCCACGGTTTCGACACGAACCGGAAGATCTGGACCTTGTTGATCGCATCCACCAGCGCCTGCAGATCGGCGTAGCCGCTGAGGATGATCCTCGCGACGCTGGGCTGAATCTGCACGAGGCGTTCGAGGAAGCTGACGCCGTCCATCTCCGGCATGCGGTAGTCCGAAATCACCAGGTCGAATGCCATTTCGTTTGCGCGCTCGAGCGCGGCCACGGGTGAATTGAACGTGTCGACGGTCGGCGTTTCGCCAACTGCGGACCACGGCATGGCATTGATGACACGACGCAGGCTGCTGAGAATGTTCGGCTCATCGTCAACGAGAAGAATTCTGGTCACGACACGACTCCCTGGATGGGTTCACGAACGGGCTGCTGAACGGGCAGGCGCACGATGAAGGTCGTTCCAGCGCCGAGCTTGCTCTCGGCGCGAATGCTTCCATTGTGCTTCTGGATGATGCCGTAGGAGAGCGACAGGCCAAGCCCGGTACCGGCACCGACCGGCTTGGTGGTGAAGAACGGATCGAAGATGCGCTGCAGGTGCTCCGGCGCGATGCCCTCGCCACTGTCGGCCACGGAGACTTCGATCTCGTTGTCGTTGACCATGCGAGTGCCAAGGACGATCCGTCCTTGCTCGCGAATCGATTGACCGGCATTGATCAAGAGATTCATGAAGACCTGATTCAATTGCGCGGGCATGCATTCGATCAAGGGCAGATCGGCATAGTCCCGGGTCAGTTCCACCTTGTATTTCAGCTCGTTCCAGACGATGTTGAGCGTGCTTTCCAGGCCGTGATGGATATCGGCCATGATCCATTCTTCGCTCGCGATCTGGCCGGCATGCGAGAAGTTGCGCAGGTCACCGACGATCTTGCGGACGCGCGAGATGCCCTCGCGGCTTTCCTCGACCAGCTGCGGCAGATCGCCCTTCAGGTATTCGAAATCGACCCGACCGCGCAGTTCGGCCACTTGCGGCGACGAGGTACCCGTTCGCTCGTAGACATCGATCAGTGACAACAGGCTCTGCACATATCCCTTGAGGGTGCCGAGGTTGGAATGCACGTAGCCGATCGGATTGTTGATTTCATGCGCGACACCCGCGGCAAGCTGGCCGATCGACGCCATTTTCTCGGATTGCAGCAGTTGCAGTTGCGCCTGCTTCAGTTGGCTGTAGGCGTGCTCGAGCTCGACATGACGATCCTGGAGCGCCTGTTCACGCGACCATTCGCGGCTGGTGTCGCGCGAGTGGATCGACATGCCGAGCAGCGCGCCATCGGCGTCCTCGACCAGGGCGAGCTGGAGTTCGACGCGACTGACCAGCGCGATTTCGACGCTGTCGGTCACCAGTTCGAATTCGGCACAATAGCGCCCCCACTCGCGCAATTTCGCCTGAAGCCGCGGATCGAAAACCGCCTCCCACATCGTCGCGATGCGCTCGCCGACCCGCCAGCGTCGCAACTCCAGATCCTTCGCAATGGTATTGCGGACCACGATCTGTCCATCGGGATCCAGCAGCCAGACGCCGCCGGGGAAATCTTTCAGTGCGGTGCGCAGCAACGGCTCGATCGACACAGCTGACCCTCCGGGCGGAGCAAACGAACCGTTGGAACGACGCTCGCTGACGCCGGCGTCCGCGGATGAAGTGTCGAGTGAGACGATCGGCATGGCAAGCTCCCGGCGGCTGACATCACTCCTGCATCGACGAATTTCGACGAAGAACGATTGTCCATGAGCACAGCCTAGGCGCTGCACGATCACGCTTCCATACGCACGGATACCTATGCGCCGGGCTTGCCCGCTAGTTGGCTGCGCTCGACAGGATATGCATGCGGACGAGGTCCGCCAGTGTCGCGGCCGCAAGCTTCTCCATCACGTGCGCACGATGGATTTCGATCGTGCGATGACTGGCCCCGAGCGTACGCGCGATCTGCTTGCTGGTCTGTCCGGTGACGACCTGCGTCAGCACTTGTTGTTCGCGCGGCGTCAGCAACGACAACCTGCGCCGGAAATCGGCCAGCTCTGTGGCCTGTTGAGACTTCGCCGGATGGCGTTGCTGGATGCCGTGCTGGATGGCGGAGCGAACGCGGGCGAGCAGATGGGTGTTGTCGAAAGGCTTCTCGATGAAGTCGAATGCGCCGCCCTGCATCGCCGACACGGCGGCGGGCACATCGGCGGCACCGGTCAGGAACAGCGTCGGCGCGCGGCATTGGCGATCGTTCAGCGCCGCCTGCACTTGCAGGCCACTCATCTGCGGCATCCTGAGGTCGAGCACGATGCAGTCGACTTCATCGAGGCGTTCTTCCGCAAGCAGCTGCTGGCCGGAATCGAAGGACGACACCTTTGCCCCGGCGGAGATGAACAGCCGGGTCAATGCCGAGCGCATGCCTGGATCGTCGTCGACCACGAACACCAGTCCGCGCAATTCCGGAGCCTGATCGTGCGCTTCAAGATCCATCTATCCCGCCTCTCGGACGTCGAGAATGGCCCGGCATTCCGGGACACGCCATTGCTGCGGATGATGGCGCGATTCAGTGATCGCGGCAAATCGCATAGCGCGCGAGCGTGTCCAGACTTGCGCGCGCGACGCTGTCCGGCAAAGCGTTCAACGCGCGATGCGCCGCATCGGCATAGCCTTGCGCGCGCGCGACGCTGTAGTCGATCGCACCGCTGTCGCGGATCGCGCCGATGACTCGGTCGAGCGAATCGAGGCCACCGGTTTCGATGACGCGGCGAATGGTCTGCGCCGATTCCGCATCGGCATGCTGGAGCGCGTGGATCAACGGCAGCGTCGGCTTGCCTTCGGCGAGATCGTCGCCCACGTTCTTGCCCATCGTGTCGGCATCCGACACGTAGTCGAGCACGTCATCGGCGATCTGGAAGGCCATGCCGAGCGCCATGCCGTAATCGGCGAGCGCGTCTTCAACGACTTTCGGCGCGTCGGCAAGGATCGCGCCGACACGGCACGCCGCCGCGAACAGCACCGCGGTCTTGCGCTCGATCACGCGCAGATACGCGGCCTCGTCGGTGTCCGGATTGCCGATGTGCATCAACTGCAGCACTTCGCCTTCGGCAATCTGGTTGGTGGTGTCGGCCATCACCTGCATGATGCGCATGCGCTCGAGTTCGACCATCAGCTGGAAGGCGCGCGAATACAGGTAGTCGCCGACCAGCACGCTGGCGGCATTGCCGAACACCGCGTTTGCGGTGCGGCGGCCACGGCGCAAGTCGGACTCGTCGACGACGTCGTCGTGCAGCAAGGTCGCGGTGTGGATGAATTCGATCACCGCCGCCGCCTGGAAGTGCTGCGTGCCGCGATAACCCGCCGCTTCGGCCGCCAGCAGCACCAGCATCGGCCGCAGGCGCTTGCCGCCCCCACTGACGATGTGTTCGGCGACCTGGTTCACCAGCATCACGTCCGAACCGAGCCGGCGCCGGATGAGGCGATCGACCTCGGCCATGCCGGGCTCGGCGTGGGCACGGACTTCGTCAAAGCGGACAGGCAACAGCGGGGACGCGGCGGACGCGATGGCAGACACGGACAACTCGCAGGATCTGAGACTCGTCGATTATAGGCTGACGCCCCGTTGATCCGACATTTCGCAACGGCATTTGCGACGGCGCCGGCTTTCGTCCGCCGGCACGATGCGCGAAGATGCCGGTCCTCGAAGGCGCTCCCGCCCTCGCCCGTTTCGATTCAAGGAGTTTCCATGTCCCGCGGCGTCAACAAAGTCATCCTGGTCGGCAATCTCGGCGCCGATCCCGAAACCCGATACACCCAGAGTGGCGGCGCGATCACGTCGATCCGCATCGCCACGTCCGAGTCGTGGAACGACAAGCAGACCGGCGAGAAACAGGAACGGACCGAATGGCACCGCATCAAGTTCTTCGGCAAGCTGGCCGAAATCGCCGGTGAATACCTGCGCAAGGGCAGCCAGGTCTACGTCGAAGGGTCGTTGCGCACCGACAAGTACACCGACAAGGAAGGCATCGAGCGCTTCAGCACCGACATCATCGCCAACGAGATGCAGATGCTTGGCGGCAAGCCGGGCGCCGGCGAAGGCGGCGGCTCCCGCAGCGAACGCCCGGAACGCAGCAACGCCCCGCGCAGCGGTGGCGGTGGCGGTGGCGGCAATTACGGCGGGTCGGATCGCGGCGGCGGCGGTGGCAGCAGCCGCCCAGCAGCGCCGCAGCCGAGCAATACGCCCTTCGACGACGACGAAATTCCGTTCTAAAACCTGCCTATCGACGCAAGCCCCAGCGCCCTCCGGATGGAGGGCGCTTCGTTTGGGTTCAGCGGCGGGGCAAGGGCGGCGGCATGCGCGGTCCTGCCGAGTCCAGCGAATCGGGCAGTTCCGACGTCGGGGCCTGTTCGGCGAGCCAGGCACTGACGGTGCGACCCATGCGCGCGATCATCACCATGTTGAAGAAGTGCATGGCGCCGAGCACCAGCAGGGTGACGCCGACCCGCGACGTGACTTCAGCGGCGATGTCCCGCTCGCCGGGTGTCCAGAAGCCGAGGCGATAACAGATGAAGCCGAGGTTGACCAGGTAGAAACCGATGACCAGCAGATGGTTGGTGGAACGCGCCAGCTCCTGGTCCTGGCCGAAGCAGCGGATCAGGAAGGTTTCGCCGGTGCTGGACAGCGCCCGCGCCACCCAGATGGTCAGCGCGACCGAGATGGCCAGATAGCAGGCATAGGCCAGGTGGATAGCAGAAGAATCGGTAATCGACAGCATGGCAGTACTCCGTTGGATGAACCGGAGGTCAGCATGCGCGGCCGCGACGCCAGGCGTCGTCCGAAACGATCATTCCGGAACAGATGATGCATCCGGACCGAGTTGTCGCCGCCGATATTCGCCCGGGACCACGCCGACCTCGTCCTTGAAGGCGACGTAGAAGGTCGATTGCGAACCGAACCCGACCGACAGGCCGACCGACAGCACCGAGGCGCGCGGTTCCTCGACCAGCATGCGCCGCGCGGCCGCGACGCGGTACTGGCGCACATAGCGGGAAAAGCCGAGGCCAAACCGGGCATTGAGCAGTTCCGACAGCTGGTGCGCGCTCAGCTCGACCAGGGCGGCGACCTTGGACAGGCTCAGGGCCTCGTCGCGGTAGACCCGTTCATGCTCGAACAATTGCCGCAACCGTTCGGAAGCCGCATCGACATCGACCCGACCGAGACTCGATTGCGCATAACTGACCGCCACCGCTTCCTGGGTCTTGTTCGCCAGGTCCGGTACCGCCAACAGCAACCAGCCGACGAGCAGGAAGGCCGCGGCGATCTGGAGCGAATACACCAGCGCGAACTGCGGCCAGCCGATCGTGCCTGGCGTCAGCCAGCCGGTCACCGCCACGATCAGCCCCATCAGCGCGAACAAACCGACCACTGGAAGTTCGACCCGGAACCACCTGCGGGTGGTCCGCAAGCGATACAGCAGCGCAGCAAGATGCAGGGCAAAACCCGTCCCCAACGCCAACGACACCGGGATGGCCAGGGTCGGCGGGGTCAATTCGGCCAGGCCGAGCACGGCGGCCACCAGCAGCCCATCCAGCCGATGCGGCAGGCCAGCCGGTTGCAGCAGCCCGCGCAGCAGCAGATAGAAACCGAGCGATTGCAGGAAGAGCCCCCAACCATAGATCGGCGCGGGCGCCGCATCGACCAGAGCCGCGAACCCGATATGGTGCCAGGAGGTGTGCGCCAGACCCGCGAGCATCACCCCACCGCCGAAGCGAGCGGTCCAGGACAGCGGAAGATCCCGATAGGCCGTGCCCATCGCCACGGCCAGCAGACCGGCCATCCCGATCGAGAACCCTGCCAACGCTGCCAGTACCACCGTCATGTCACCGTCCCGAGCCAAGTCGTCCACAGTGTCCCGGTATGATGGCGTCCTGTCCAAGGACTCCGGATTCATGCAGACACTTCTTGTTACCGGCGGCGCCGGCTTCATCGGCGGCAATTTCGTGCTGGACCTGGTCGGCGGCGGTGAACACCGCATCATCAACCTCGATGCACTGACCTATGCCGGCAACCTCGACACCCTGGCGTCGCTGGAACGCAGCCCGCACCACAAGTTCGTGCAGGGCGACATCGGCGATCGCGACCTCGTCGCGCAGCTGCTGAAGCAGTACCAGCCGAGTGCCGTCGTCAACTTCGCGGCCGAAAGCCATGTCGACCGCTCGATCGACGGCCCCGGCACCTTCATTCAGACCAATGTCGTCGGCACCATGAACCTGCTGCAGGCGACGCTCGGCTACTGGCGCGAACTGCCCGAGCCGGAGAAGTCGGCCTTCCGCTTCCTGCATGTCTCGACTGACGAGGTCTACGGCTCGCTCGGCGATACCGGCGCCTTCCGCGAAGACACGCCGTACGCCCCGAACTCGCCGTATTCGGCCAGCAAGGCCGCGAGCGATCATCTGGTCCGGGCCTGGCATCACACCTACGGCCTGCCGGTATTGACCACGAATTGCTCGAACAACTACGGGCCCTACCAGTTCCCGGAAAAGCTCGTGCCGCTGATGATCCAGAAGGCGCTGATGGACCAGCCGCTGCCGGTCTACGGCGACGGCAAGAACGTGCGCGACTGGCTGTATGTGCTCGACCACTGTCGTGCCATCCGCACCGTGCTTGAGCGCGGCCGTGTCGGCGAGGTCTACAACGTCGGCGGCAATGCCGAGATGATGAACATCGACGTCGTGAACACGATCATCCGGCTCGTCGACGAGCGCCGCCCGCGCCCGAACGGCACGACACGCACCGACCTGATCACCTACGTCCGCGACCGCCCCGGCCACGACCGTCGTTACGCCATCGACGCCGGCAAGATCCGCGGCGAACTCGGCTGGACCCCGACCGAAACCTTCGAATCCGGCATCGCCAGGACCGTCGACTGGTACCTCGCCCACCAGGCCTGGTGCGGTCGCGTCCTCGACGGCAGCTACCGCGGCGAACGCCTCGGCAGCGCATAACCAAGGAACGACCATGAAAGGCATCATTCTCGCCGGCGGCGCCGGTTCGCGCCTGCATCCGCTTACGCTCGCGGTCAGCAAACAGCTGCTGCCGGTGTACGACAAGCCGATGATCTATTACCCGCTCAGCGTGCTGATGCTCGCCGGCATCCGCGACGTGCTCATCATCAACACCCCGCACGAGCAGGAATTGTTCAAGCGCCTGCTCGGCGACGGCTCGGCCTGGGGCATGAACATCCGGTACGCGGTGCAGCCGAGTCCGGATGGTCTGGCGCAGGCGTATCTGATCGGGCGTGATTTCGTCGGCGGCAAGCCGTCCTGCCTGGTGCTCGGCGACAACATCTTCTACGGCCACGGCCTCACCGACGTGCTGCGGCGTGCGGCCGCACAGACCGAGGGCGCGACCGTGTTCGGCTACTACGTGCGCGACCCGGAACGCTACGGTGTCGCCGAGTTCGATGAGGCCGGTCGCGTGCTCAGCCTCGAGGAAAAGCCGAAACAGCCGAAGTCGAACTACGCCGTCACCGGCCTGTATTTCTACGATGGCCAGGCCAGCGACTACGCCGCCGCATTGAAACCTTCGCCGCGCGGCGAACTCGAGATCACCGACCTCAACAAGGTGTATCTGGCACAAGGCAATCTGCGCTGCGAAAAACTCGGTCGCGGTTATGCCTGGCTCGATACCGGCACGCACGAATCGCTGATCGAGGCCGGCAACTTCATCGAGACCATCGTCTCGCGCCAGGGCCTGCGCGTCTGCTGTCCGGAAGAAATCGCCTTCCAGAACGGCTGGATCGATGCCGAACAACTGTTGCGCATCGCCGCACCACTGGCCAAATCCGGCTACGGCGACTACCTCGCGCGCATCGCGCGCGGCGAGGGCATGCGATGAGGGTGATCGACACGACGCTGCCAGGCGTCAAGCTGATCGAACCCGATGTCTTCGGCGACAGTCGCGGCTTCTTCTTCGAGGGCTGGAACCGCGCGCGTTATGCCGAACACGGCCTCGACTTCAATGTCGTGCAGACCAACATGTCGCGATCTGCACGCGGGGTATTGCGCGGTCTGCATTACCAGTGGCCGAATCCGCAGGGCAAACTCGTCAGCGTGATCGAGGGCGAGGTGTACGACGTCGCCGTCGATATCCGCCGTGGCTCGCCGACGTTCGGGCGGTGGACCGCCGCCGTGCTGTCGGCCGAGAACAAGCGCCAGATGTGGGTGCCGGAAGGCTTCGCGCACGGCTTCGTCGTGACCAGCGAACACGCGTTGTTCCACTACCTAGTGACCACACCGTATGACCGCGCCGCCGATGCGAATCTGCGCTGGAACGATGCCGCGCTGGCGATCGACTGGCCGATCGCCGAACCCGCACTGTCGGACAAGGACTTGAAGGCCCCGTTCCTCGCCGACATTCCCGAGGCACGCCTGCCGGTGTATTCGCCGTGACGATCCTGCTGCTCGGCGCCGACGGCCAAGTCGGTTTCGAACTGCATCGCGCGCTGGCCGCGCTTGGCCCGATCGTGGCGACCACGCGCAAGGGCGTGCTGCCGGGCGGCGTCGACTGCGAGCGCATCGATCTCGCCGACGCCGATGCGCTGGGCACCCTGATCGAGACCACGCGACCACGCTGGATCGTCAACGCCGCCGCCTACACGGCGGTCGATCGTGCCGAGGACGAACCCGAACTCGCGCAGCGCATCAATGGCGACGCACTGGCCGTGATCGGTGCCGCGGCGAAACGCATCGACGCCCGCGTCGTGCACTACTCGACCGACTATGTCTTCGACGGTGTCGAGCTGAATTCTTGGCGCGAGAATGACCCGACCGGCCCGCTCGGCGCCTACGGCCGCAGCAAGCTGGCCGGCGAAATCGCGTTGCGCGAATCGGGCGCGGCACATCTGACTTTCCGCACCGCCTGGGTCTATGGCCCGCGCGGCGCCAACTTCCTGCGCACCATGCTGCGCCTCGCCCGCGAACGCGATCGCCTGACCGTCGTCGCCGACCAGTTCGGCACACCGACACCCGCGCGCCTGATCGCCGAAGCCACGGCGCTGATCGTGCACGCGCTCCACGGCGCGCGCGCCGACGATGCCCGCTTCGGCACCTACCATCTCACCGCGAACGGCCACACCACCTGGCACGGCTTCGCGAGCCGCATTATCGACCACGCCCACCGCGCAGGCTTGATCGAACGCGCGCCCGAAGTCGCCGCGATCACCACCGCCGAATTCCCGACCAAGGCCAAGCGCCCCGCCGTTTCGGTGCTCGACACCACCAAACTGCAATCCACCTTCGGCCTCACGCTGCCGGATTGGAGCGAGGGATTGGCGCGAGTGATGGGCGAGTTGAGTATGAGTTGAAGACGCCATGCTGAAAAGATTGTTGGGCAAAGCGGTGCGCGATCCTCGAGTAGGCGCCGCCTACACAGTGAATGGCGAAGATGAGGTCGTGGCGTTGACCGACGTCCCTCAATCATCCATTGGCGCGCCGACCCCGTGCATGCTCGCCGCGGAGCGCTTCCTGTCAGTGTCTTTCTACATCGAAACCGTCGACCCGGATTGGGACGGAACCTCAGTTCGACTGGTAACAGAAGACAGTTCTGACGAACACGTCGCGACTGTCCGCTTTGAACGTCCGATCGCACAATTCTTCGGCCCACCCAACGACGAGGCGTTCTCCGGACACCCACTCGCGCAGCGAGGTTTGCGGCCATACGGCGCATTCGAAGTTACTTCTTCGTCCTGGATCCGGACGCTGGAACGAATGAATTCCGTTCACGAACACCATCGCAGCGAACGCTTCCGAAATTTCCGGCACTTCGTGCTTTCTTTCCACGACACCACATTCGAATGCGTCGCAGCGGGCTACGCCGTAAACATCACTCGGGGAAGCGTGCGCGAGGTCATGACAGCGAACCTGGGAGTGATGTGAAGACCCTCGTCCTCTTCGATTTCGACGGCACCATCACCACGCGCGAGATGTTGCCGGATTTTCTGCATTACGCGGCGCCGAAGTGGCGTTTGCGGATCGGCAAGCCGATGCTGATGCCGTTTGTGATTGCTTACCGCGCTGGACTGTTGAATGGCTCGCGATTGCGCGCGATGTTGGCGTGGGTGGCATTTCGCGGCATGCCAGAGGCGGACTATGAAGCCAAGGCCGTGGCGTTCGCGCGTGATGTCCTGCCCGGCGTGTTGCGCCCCGAAGCGATGTCGCGCATCGCCGAACACAAGGCGCAAGGTGACACCATTGTCGTGGTGTCGGGTGCCTACGATGTCTATCTCAAGCACTGGTGCGCGCAGCACGGGCTGGCACTGATCAGCTCGACGCTTGAAGCCAAGGACGGCGTGATGACCGGACGTTATGCCGGTGCGCAGTGCGTGAACAGAGAGAAATCGCGTCGCGTGCGCGAGCGCTACGAACTCGCGCGCTATGCGGAAGTCCACGCCTATGGCGATACCCATGAAGACCTCGATCTGCTTGCTCTCGCCCATCGCAAGTTCATGCGTTGGCAGGAAGTGGCGTGATCAAACCGAATACCGTTCAACTCGTCGCAACGCCTGACTTTTTCCGGCCGTTGCGACTGACCGGAACCAGCAGCACATCGTCCGGCGGCGTTTCCCATTCATGCATTTGATTCGGCTCCGGGCCCGCGCCGAGTCCGGAGCGGGACGGAACCCCGCCGACCGGGTAGCTTTGGCATCCAAGCGCGCATCCCGCGTGTCTTGGGAGGCCTCCATGAACATCACCCGTTGGGCAGTGATCGGATTCAGTGTGATCGGGTTGGGCGGATGCGCCCAGACCCCGGCGACTATCGCGAAGATGTCGGATACCGACATCGCCAATGTCCTCGACAAGGATCTTTGTCGGGCGGTCAACAGCAGCAGGCGTAGCGCTGTCGTCGTCGCCGAAGTGAAGCGACGCCAGACTGGCTGCGACAGCATCGTGAATCATTGCCTTGGCCGTCACCTGATGGACCCGAGCCCCGAGTTTTCAGCCTGCGTAACGAGCATCGAAAACCGCTGGGCGCAACTGCGTGATGCCCACGACCGTGCGGTCGCGGAACGTGAAATGCAGCGACTCGGTGATCCCATGCAGCAACAACGCGACAACCCTCCGAGAATC
Source organism: Lysobacterales bacterium (assembly GCA_016721845.1). Lineage (NCBI taxonomy): Bacteria > Pseudomonadati > Pseudomonadota > Gammaproteobacteria > Lysobacterales > Lysobacterales bacterium. Next base: position 175,048 of record JADKHK010000008.1, on the reverse strand, counting down.
GTTTGCCGCGTGGTCACCGATGCGAGCGGCAATTCCCGTCAGGTGTGTTCGTCCCAGTGAGTTGAAGCGTGGGTCGCGGGCTTCGTTTGAGCGCAACCAGCGACTACCATCGACATCATGTTCATGGAGATGGATGCATGGCAACGATCAGCAAGTACGGCGTCCTGCGGCATCTGCGGGCCGAGCCGAACCAGTTCGTGCTGCATTTCAGCAACGGCAAGCTGGCGCGCTCGGGGGCGGGCTTGGCGTACTGGTTTCTGCCGCTGTCGGCCGCGCTGGCCGAGGTGCCGGTCGAGGACATCGCCACGACCTTCGTGCTGAACGAGCGCAGCAGCGATTTCCAGGCGCTCAAGGTGCAATGCACCGTGGTCTATCGCATCGCCGATCCGGCCGTCGCGGTATCACGCGTGAACTTCTCGATCGGTGCCGACACCGGCACCTGGGTGCAACGTCCGCTCGATGCGATCGCGACGCTGTGGTCGCAACGCGCCCTGCCCCCGGCGCGAAGTTTTCTCGCTGCGGCCACGCTCGAAGAAGCCTTGAACCGCGGCTCCGATGCGATCCGCGAAGCCCTGATGAAGGCGTTCCGTGCCGACGCCGAAATCGGCGCAATGGGATTGGCACTGGTCAATGTCGTGATCGACCAGCTCGCGCCGATGGCCGATGTCGAGAAGGCCCTGCAGACGCCGGCGCGCGAATCGATTCAGGCCAAGGCCGACGAGGCAATCTTCCAGCGTCGCGCGCAAGCGGTCGAGAAGGAACGTGCGATCAAGGAAAACGAACTCGCGACCGAACTGGAACTGGAACGCAAGCAGGAACTGCTGATCAAGCAGCGCGGCGACAATGCCCTGAATCAGGTGCGCCAGAGCGCCAGCGCCGAAGCCGAGAAGACGCGCAGCGAGATCGAACGCCTGCAGGCCATCGCCGAAGCCGAAGCGAAGCGCCAGGCCGTGACCACGCAAGCCGCGGCCGAGTCGCAGCGCGTGCTCGGCGCCGCGCGCATGGAAGAAACCGCGACTTACCACGAGATCTGGCGCAATACCCCGAGCCAGGCCGCGTCCGGCATCGTGATGGCGCGCTTCGCCGAACACATCAAGACGATCGGCCATCTCAACATCACACCGGACCTGCTCGCCCAGCATTTCCGCGAATGGCTCGGCAATCCGCCCGACGCGACATGAGCGATCGCCCGCGCCGGCTTGCGCGCGTCGTCGTCATCACGCGCCCGACGCCGCTGGAACAACTGATCGCGCGCTACGGCACGTATGCGCAGGCGAAGTTCATCCTCGCCTCGACCGGCGAAGGCATCGACTGGTACGAGGCCACGCACGAACGTCTCGAACATGGTCTGGGGCGCGCACTGCAGGGCATTCCGCAGGACCGGCCGTACACGCGCGTCGAGCGCGCCGACCTCGACCGCTTCCTGTTTGCACCGGACGATCTCGTGCTCATCGTCGGCCAGGATGGCCTGGTCGCGAACGTCGCCAAGTATCTCGATGGCCAGCACACGATCGGTGTGAACCCGGACCCGGCCCGCTACGACGGCGTGTTGTGCCGACACGCACCCGAGCACGTCGAGGCACTTACCGCGCATACCATCGAAGGCGATCCACGCTGGCGGATCGAATCGCGCGTGCTCGCCGAAGCGCTTTGCGACGACGGCCAGCGCCTGCTCGCATTGAATGAAATCTTCATCGGCCACATCACGCACCAGTCCGCGCGCTACCGACTGCGTGCCGGCGACGCCGAGGAACGGCATTCCTCGTCGGGCGTGATCGTCACGACCGGCACCGGCGCCACCGGCTGGGCGCGTTCGATCGTCAAGCAGCGCGGTCTTGAGCTATCGATGCCGGCGGTCGACGAGGCCCGCCTCGCCTGGTTCGTGCGCGAACCCTGGCCCTCGGTCGCGACGGCGGCGTCGCTCGATGTCGGCAGCGTCGATGCAGCCACGCCGCTGACGATCGCGTCGGAGATGAGCGAGGGCGGCGTGATCTTCGCAGACGGCATCGAGACCGACCGCATCGATTTCGTCTCCGGACGACGCGTGCAATTGCGTATCGCCGAGCGGCGACTGAACCTGGTCGTGCCGGCGGTCTGAACTACGCAAGCGACCGCACTGGCATTACGATGCGACGTCCCCATTATTCCGGTTCGTTCCGGCACCGATTCGAGCCCCTTGCATGCTGATTCCCGTGATTCTCTCCGGCGGTGCCGGTACCCGTTTGTGGCCGGTGTCGCGCCGGCTGTACCCGAAGCCGTTCATGACCCTGCCCGACGGCGACACCCTGATCGGCAAGACGCTGGCGCGCGCGCTGGCGGTCGCCACGCCGGGGGCACCGGTGTACACGGTGACCGGACGCGACTACGCCTTCATCACCCGCGACGCCTATGCCAAACATCCGGAATTCGATGCGTCGCGGGCGCGTTACCTGCTCGAACCGAGCGCACGCAACACCGCGCCGGCGGTGATCGCAGCCGCACTGAAGATCCAGGCCCGCCATGGCGATGATGCGCGGATGCTGGTACTGGCCTCCGACCACCTGATCCGCGACGTCGACGCCTTCAAGGAAGCCGTCGGCCGGGCCGACAAGCTGGCCGCGGAGGGTCATCTCGCCACCTTCGGCATCGTGCCGACCCGTGCCGAAACCGGCTACGGCTACATCGAACGCGGCGCCGCGATCGGCAGCGACGGCTATGAGGTCAAGCGCTTCGTCGAGAAGCCCGACCACGCCACCGCCACGCGTTACCTCGAATCCGGCGGCTTCTACTGGAACTCGGGCATGTTCTGCTTCCGCGTCGGCACCCTGATCGAAACCGCCGCAACGACCTGCCCCGAGGTCCTCGCGGCGACCCGTGCCTGCATCGATGCCAGCACCGATGACGACAGCCTGGTCTTCGACCCCGACGCGTTCGCGCGGATTCCGGAGATCTCGATCGATTACGCGGTGATGGAACGCGCGACGAATCGCGCCGTCGTGCCGGCCAGTTTCGACTGGAGCGACATCGGCTCGTGGAACGCATTGAGCGATCTGGTCGAATGCGACGAAGTCGGCAATCGTCGGCTCGGCGAAGCGGTGTTCGTCGGTGCCGCGCGCAACTACGTGCAGGGCGGCAAGCGCATCATCGCCGCCGTCGGCGTCTCCGACCTGATGATCATCGATACCGAAGACGCACTGCTGGTTGCACACCGCGAACAGTCTCAGTCGGTCAAGCATGTGGTCGATGCGCTCAAGCGCAGCCAGCACAGCACCACCGAACTGCATACCACCGTGCATCGCCCCTGGGGCAGTTACACCGTGCTCGAAGACGCCCCCGACTGCAAGGTGAAGCGCCTCACCGTGAAGCCGGGCCAGGTACTGTCGCTGCAGAAGCATTACCGTCGCAGCGAGCATTGGACCGTCGTGCGCGGCACCGCCAAGGTGCGGGTCGGCGACGAGGAAAAGCTGCTGCACCGGAACGAGTCGGTCTACATTCCGATGGACACCCTGCATCGCCTCGAAAATCCGACCGACGACGACATCCACCTGATCGAAGTGCAGTGCGGCGACTACTTCGGCGAGGACGACATCGTGCGCCTCGAAGATCGTTACGGGCGTTGTTGATGCGATTTCGTAGGAGCGACCCACGGGTCGCGATGCTTTCGGATCATCACATTCGGAAGACCAGAGCATCGCGACCCGTGGGTCGCTCCTGCATGACATTTCCACCGACGGAGGCAAGCAAATGCACCAATGGTTCCTGAGCTACAACGGACAGCAGATGGGTCCGCTCGATCATGCCGCGGCGGTCGCGCAAGCGAGCGCCAATCCGAGCGGCCATTGCTGGCGACAAGGTTTCGCCGAGTGGATACCGATTGCGAAGTGCAATGAACTCGCAGCCTCCAGTTCGCACGCGATGACGGCTCCGCCGCCACCGGCCGCCGGCGCACTGCAGCGCGCGGACGAGATCGACTACAAGATCTTCGGTTCCGACATGCAGTTCGTCGAGATCGAACTCGACCCCGGCGAGAGCGCGGTCGCCGAAGCCGGCTCGCTGATGTACAAGCAGCCGGTCGTGCGCATGGACACCGTGTTCGGCGACGGCTCGGCGCAGTCGGCCAGCGGCGGTTTCATGGACAAGCTGCTCGGCGCCGGCAAGCGCATCATCACCGGCGAATCGCTGTTCACCACCGTGTTCACGCACAGCGGCACCAGCGGCAAGGCCAAGGCCGCGTTCGCGGCGCCCTACCCGGGCACGATCATCCCGTTCACGCTGACCAACTACGGCGGCAAGATCATCTGCCAGAAGGACTCGTTCCTGTGCGCGGCACGCGGCGTGTCGATCGGTATCTTCTTCCAGAAGAAGATCATGACCGCGCTGTTCGGCGGCGAAGGCTTCATCATGCAGAAACTCGAAGGCGACGGACTCGTGTTCGTGCACGCCGGCGGCACGATTGTCGAACGCGAACTCGCGGCCGGCGAACGCCTGGAAGTCGATACCGGCTGCGTGGTCGCGATGACCAGCAACGTCCAGTTCGACGTGATTCCGGTCGGCGGCGTGAAGTCGATGCTGTTCGGCGGTGAAGGCGTCTTCCTCGCGCAGATGACCGGCCCCGGCCACGTCTGGCTGCAGTCCCTGCCCTTCTCGCGCATGGCCGGCCGCATGTTCGCCGCCGCCTACCAGCGCGGCGGCTCGAAGGAAGAAGGCTCGGTCCTCGGCGGACTCGGCGGCATCCTCTCGGGTGATCGGGGGTTCTGATTCCGGTTTTGCAAGCAACAAAAAGCCCGGCCGATCGCTCGGCCGGGCTCTTCATTGCGGACGAGCCTTAGCTGGCGGTACCGCCGGCCGGGCCCTGGTACTTGGCGTCACCGAAGCCGAGCATCGGGTAGAAGATGAAACCGAGCAGGGCCAGGCCGATGCCGAAGCCGGTGCCCTTGCCGAAGCTCTTGGCCATGTCGATCGACACGATGATCGCGACCACGATGCTGACGATCGGGATGATCAGCAGGACCAGCCACCAGATCGGGCGACCAACGATTTGCAGCAGAACGACAATGTTGTAGATCGGAATGAGGCAGGCCCAACCGGGCTTACCGGCCTTCACGAACACCTTCCAGATGCCGGCGATGATGCCGATCACGACTACCAACCAGACCAGCATCATCACGATGCCTATCAGACCACCACCGCCACCATCTTCCATTGTGCTATCCCCCACCCAAGAATTGATTTCGACGCGAAGCAAATGAACCGTCCCCGGTCGCGCCGCCGAAGCTGGTGGTCCGATCATCCGCGAATGTGTCGATCCGATCAATCACAACGTGAAACATGGTCGTAGGCGAACGCCGCTCACGCAATTCGCCGGAAAAACGGGCCAAGGACCGTTTTCAGCCGTGGCCCGCGCAACGCCGTGCCAGCACCGCGAACAGGGCACGTGCTTCGGCGATCGGCAGGCAGGGGATGTCGATGCCGGAACCGAGTGGATCAGCCGCCATCGTGTCGACGCGGATGCTGGCCATCGCGTGCCGGCGATCGAACGGGCTCTGCCTGAGTTCCACGACCTGCAGCTTGTCGAGTTCGATCAAGGCGTAGCGCCGCGACCACCAGCCTTCGCGATACGTCAGAAAGCGATCGTCCATCGCATAACGCGTGAACGCCGCCCAGCCGCGCGCCGACCACGCCGACCACGGCACGCCGATCAGCGCCAGCAAGCCGGGCGTTCCGAACCAGAAGGTCAGGCCCGCCGTCGCGAAGAGCCAGAACACTGTCGGCCAGCGTGCGCGCCGTCGCCACGCTCGCGGATGCAGCGGACGCCATGGCAGCGCGGCCAGCGCCGGCGCCTGCAGGATGCGCGCGAGCAGGCCATCGACCTGCGACGCGCTCGCGAGCGGTGCCAGCCAATGCAGCTTGCCGCTCTGGTCATTCATCGCACGCACACCGCCGGCGACGTCCGTCTTCAGGCTCAAGCGTCGGAATGCACGATGCAACAGGCTTTCCTCGATGTGCAGCATCTGCAGGCGGTCGATCCGCGCGCTGCCGTGGGCGTGCGTGAGCAGACCACCACCGGCGCCGAGCCGGTCACCCTCGAGTTCGAGCGTGAACCCGTGATGCACCAGGATCGCGAGCAGCACCGACAGCAGGCGCAAGGCCGCGAACAGCAGCAACAGCACGGAAGCGCCGCCGACGACCATGGTCAGCAGGCCGTAGTGGTGCGCCGAGACTTCGCCGAAGGCCCGCTCGACCCAGGCCGTCGGCATCCGCATCACCTGCCTGGGCTGTGTCGGATTGAACTGCCAGAAGGCCGCGAAGGCACCGGCGACGACGACCATGCCGCGATTCGAGATGAGCCCGAAACGCACCAGTTCCGGCAACGACAGGCGCAGCAGCACGTCGCTGGCATGGGCATGGGCCGACACGTCTGCGCTCGCCGCCGTACGCTGCGCCCGCAGCAAGGCCACCAACGCATCGGCATCGGTGACGCGCAACACTTTCATCACCGCCTCGGGCTTCACGCCGCCACCGGATTCCAGGCGCAATTCAGTCACGCCGAACAGGCGATGCAGCAGGTTGCTGCGGCGCGCGATGTTCTGGATACGCACAAACGGAACGTGGCGCTCGGTGCGATCGAAGATGCCTTCGCGCACGACCAGTTCGTCGGCGGCGATGCGATACCGGAAGCCGAAGCTGTAGACCAGCGAATACAGCGCCAGCAGGACCGCACCGACGATGGCCAGGAATTCCCACCACTGGCCGCGACCGAACAGCAGCAGCACGATCGCCGGAAACGCCACTTCGCGCAGCTGCGCGACCAGCACGAACAGCCACGAGAACGGGTGCAGGCGACGCTCGTCGCCGCGCGCCTCAGGCCCCATCGGCATGGATCCGGCGATCCAGCAGGGCGTCGCGCAGTTGCAGCGCGATGGCATGCGGCACGCCGGGCAGGGTGATGCTCTCGAGCCGCGTGCCGGCGGTATGGATGCTGACGCCGGCCATGCCCCAGCGCCGGTCCAGCGGCCCCTGATGGACCTCGGTGTGCTGGATGCGCGCGCGCGGTACGAACAGCTCGCTACGCCACCACACGCCGCGCCGGATCAGCACGCCGTCACCAAGATGCGAGGCGGCGTAGCGCGCCGCGTAGTGACCGGCATGGCGCCAGCCGAGTCCCAGACCGGCCGTGAGCGCGAGCAGCACGGCCACGATCACCGGCATCCAGTCGAACTTGACCGACAGCGGCACCAGGACGGCAGTGAGTGCCAGCGCGTACACCACGCCGTGGTTCAAGCCCCAGACCAGACGCATGCGTGGATGCAAGGGCAATTGGCCATGCGCGAGCGCCGACGCCAACACCGGTTCCATCGTTGTCTCGGTCATGCACGCCCACCCCGACACGCCGATCGCGCGCCGCGCATCCTATTCGATCAGGGCGGTTGCGCGCGCCTGCGGCAGCGCGATGGTGGCGCGCGTCCCGATGCCGAGGGTGGATTCGAGGGTCACCGGCCAGCCGAAGCGGTCGGCCAGGCGCCGGACGATGGTCAATCCGACGCCATGCCCGCCCTTGCCCGCGCCCTTGCCGCGATAGAACGGCTCGAACGCGTGCGCGACATCCTCGGGCGCCATGCCACGGCCGCTGTCGTCGACGCGCACGAAGTGCTCGCCGAGCGTGACCACGACCTCGCCCTGCTCGGTGTATTGGCAGGCATTGCGCAGCAGGTTGGAAATCATCACCGCGAACACGCGCGGTGGTGCATCGAGCTCGATGCGTGCCTCGGCGACAAAGCGGATCGTCACCGGCTTGCCGGCGACCAGGTCCTGCGCACGCTCGACCTCTTCCGCGGCGATGTCGTTGACCACGAAGCGTTCGCTGGGCAGGCCTGTATCGCCTTCTCGCGCCAGGATCAGGAACGCCTGGATCAACGCCTCCATGTCGCGCGCCGCGCGCTTGATGCGACTGACCGAGCGCGATCCGAACGCGCTCAGGGCCTCCTCTTCCAGCACGTCGGCTGCGACCTTGATCACGGTCAGCGGCGTGCGCAGCTCATGGCTGGCATCCCGGGTGAAGTTGCGCTCGCGTTCGACGAATTCGGCGTTGCGTTGTGCGAAGCCGCGGATCGCGTCGGCAAGGATGATGACCTCGTCGTCGGCATCGCTCGCCCGGGCGACGGCACAGATCGCCTGCCAATCATGATTCTTCGGGTCCTGTTCGCGCACCACTTCGGCGAGGCGGATCACGGGCGACACCGCGCGCCGCGAGGCGCGATAGGTGGTCCACGACACCAGGTAAACGGTGCCGAGCACCAGGGTCAGCGGCACCAGACCGAACCAGAGCGCGAGGCGGTCGACCTGATGCTGGTCGAACACCAGCCACAGGCGGCGTCCGTCACGGTCGCCGACCCACACGAGTTCATCGACCTCGGTGGCATGGATGCTGTGGTAACCCGGCGCGAGATCGCGCAGATAGGCCGGCACCGCATCGCCGGGATGAAGCACGGTGTCGAGGTAGCCCTGCATGTTGTAGGTGTCCGGCAGGGCCGCCGCGGGATCGGCGTCCAGTCGCTTCCAGTAGTGCTGCGCTTCCTCGACCAGGGCCCGCTGGATCAGTACGTCGCGCAGCACCAGCATTGCAGCATAGACGCCGAACAGGGTCGCGAGCGCGATCGCGACCGTCTGCATCACGAACGCGACCCAGAGGCGGCCACGCAGGCCGCGCCCGGTGGTCGCCAACGGGTCAGCCTGCCTTGGCGGCGACGAGTTCGGCATCGAGATCGGCCAGGCGGTAACCGGCGCTGTGGATGGTATGCAGCAGCTGTTTGTCGAAGGGCTTGTCGATGATCTTGCGCAAGTTGTAGAGGTGGCTGCGCAAGGTGTCCGAATCCGGCAGCAAGTCACCCCAGACTTCGCGCTCGATGTCCCGGCGCGTGACCACGCGCGGTGATTCGCGCATCAGGATGGTCAGCAGCTTCAGGCCGATCGGGGACAAGGCCAGATCGCGGCCATCACGGGTCGCCCGCAGCGTGGCCGTGTCGAGCACCAGGTCGGCGACGCGCAAGACTTCGGTCGAGACCATCCGCCGATCGCGCCGGATCAGGGCCCGGACGCGCGCTTCCAGTTCGCGGATCTCGAACGGCTTGACCAGATAATCGTCGGCACCGGCATCAAGCCCGACGAGCTTGTCGTCCAGCGTGTCGCGCGCCGTCAGCATCAGCACCGGCGTCGACTTCTTCGCGTCATTGCGCAAACGGCGGCACAGCTCCAGGCCATCGATGCCGGGCAGCATCAGGTCGAGCACGATCACGTCATAAGGCTCGGCCGAGGCCAGCCGCAGCCCGGACAAGCCGTCGGCGGCGTAATCGACGCTGTAGCCGCGGCGCTCCAGGAACTCGCCCACCATCTCGGCGATGCCGCGATTGTCCTCGACCAGCAGAACCAAACCCATCGACTCTGTTTGCGCCGTCATGGCGATCTCCTTCACAGTTGTGAAGATTACAGGTCAAGCGGCGTCGTAGCAGCGTGAAGACCGTCCCGCACCCGGCTTGCCGAGCGCCCGGCCAGCCCGATAAGGTCGCGCCATGGACCTTTCCGAAAAGCGCGTCCACCCGCGCAAAGACGTCTTTACCGCGGCGATGCTGATCGTCGGCGATGACGGCTACCTGAGCGAAGTCTGGGACCTCTCGGCCGGTGGCGCACGGCTCGGCAAACCGAAAAAATGGCCGCCGACCGCCGTCGAGCAGTTGCGCGTCTACTTCATGCTCGACCAGGACACCGTCATCGGTGTCGCGGCCCGGGTCGTGCGCTTGGCGCCCGATCATCTCGGCGTGATGTTCCTGCCAGGACAGGAGCAGCGCATCCAGGCGCTGATGTACGAGGCGCGCTTCCTCGAAGGCGACAACGGCTGACGCGAGCCGCGATGAATCCCTACTGGACCCCGATCGTGTTGCTGTTCGCATCGAACGTGTTCATGACGTTCGCCTGGTACGGGCATCTGAAATACAAGGCGCATCCGCTGTGGATCGTGATCCTCGCGAGCTGGGGCATCGCCTTCTTCGAATACGTGCTGCAGGTGCCGGCCAACCGCTACGGCCACTCGGTGTATTCGGCGGCGCAGCTGAAGACGATCCAGGAAGTGATTTCGCTGACCGTGTTCGTCGGCTTTGCCGTGTGGTATCTCGGCGAACCGCTGCGCTGGAACCACCTCATCGGCTTCAGCCTGATCGCGATCGGCGCGGGCTTCGTGTTCGCGCGCTGAACCAGGCGCTCAGAGCAGGGATTTCACCGCGCCGGCGCCGGCGTTGAGCAGCAGGATCACGACCGGGATCGCCGACAGCCCGAAGCCGAGTCCGCGCGACTTCGGATCTCGCACGTAACTGATCAGATAGATCTGGCGACCGAGCAGGTAGACCGCACCGAGGGCCGCCGACATCCAGGCTGCGCCGAAACCGTATTGCGCGGACAGGAACAGGGCCGGCAGCAACACCACGATCTGCTCCAGGGTGTTGTACTGCACGCGGTAATAGCGCTCGAACATCTCGTGGCCGGTGGTCGCCGGCGCACTCACCCCGTAGCGGCCGCGCGCGCGCGCAACCAGTGCGCCGAACACGAAGAACTGCAGCAGTGCGAGCACGGCAACGAGGGCGATCCAGGACATGGCGAACTCCGGTCAGAAGGGAATGCGGCCGATCAGGATGTCGCGGTACATCACCCAATCGCCGGCGAAACTGTAGAGGGGATATTTGAACGTGGCCGGCTTGTTCTTCTCGAAGTAGAAGTGCCCGATCCAGGCGAAACCATAGCCGACCAGCGGCAATGCCAGCAGGGCCCAGGGCGACACGATCCGGGCGATCACCGCCACGATGATCGCGAGCACCAGGGTACTGCCGACGACATGCAAGCGCCGGCAGACCGGATGCGCATGCTCGCCCAGGTAGAACGGGTAGAACTCGGCGAAACTGGCGTAGCGCTGGGTCGTGTCCATGGCGACTAGCCTTGCGCGAATGACGATGTGTCGCAAGTCATCGTCAACGCCGTGGTGGCCGCGACGTTGTGGGAATGACGCACAAAGGGTGCGCAACCACTGGAGACCAGCCATGACATTTCCGCTGAAACCGCTGCTGCTCGGCGCCGCATTGGCGCTGGGCTTCGCCGCTCCGCTGCCACTCACCGCACATCCGCACGATGGCCCCGGCCACGGCCAGATGCACCCGGGACCGGTCGCCAGGGCACGCTTCGCGCGTGCCCTGCGCAAGCACCCGGAACTGGCCGTCGCCATCGACCTGCGCCGCCTCGAAATGCTCTATCGCAAGCAGGGCGACGAGACCGCGATCGTCGCGATGTACCAGGACCTACTCAAACGCACCGAGCAGCCGAAATTGCGCGAATTCGCCGAACGCCGCCTGCGCCAAGCCGACCGCATCGCCCACCCCGACCAGACCATCGCCGAACTGCGCGCCCGCATCGACAAGAAGCTCGCTGAGCTGCGCTGAACGCATAAACGCAAAGGGCCCGCAGTGCGGGCCCTCATCGCGTCGCCGCCGGCGCGCGTCCGGCGGATCAGCTCGCCGGGCCGCTTTCGAAGCCGTCGTTGAACAGGCCGGAGCCGTCGCTGTCGGTCGCCGTGTTGTTGCTCGGGTTCGGATCGCCGACGTCGACCGGCATCGTCAGCGAGACCGTGTTCGAGACGCCGGATTCGGCTTCGGGCAGGACCGGCACGGTGACGGTGATGGTGACGCTGCTGCCGGCCGGCAGGTCGAGCGGCAGGTTGGCGAGGTTGCCGGTACCGCTCTCGGGCGTGCAGATGCCGGCCGGCGCGCAGCTCCAGTCGGCGTTCGGGACATCGAACTGGGCCGGATTCAAGGTGTCGTTGACCAGCAGGCCATCGGTGTCGGCACCCCCCGCGGGATTGTTGACGACGATCGTGTAGGTCGTGTCCTGCCCGGATTGCACGAAGCTCGTCCCATTCGTCTTGGTCACCGAGACATCGGCCGAGGGCAGGACGTTGTGGACGGTCGGCGCGGACGTGTTGGCCGAATCATGGTTGTCGTCGCCCGCATACGTCGCCTGCAGGCTATGCGCACCCAACGCGAGCGCACTGGTATTGCGTGTTGCCACGCCGGCGACGAGATTGTTCGATCCCATCAAGGTGATGCCATCGAAGAAGGTGACGGTGCCGGTCGGTGCAAGGCCGCCACTCAGCGTCCCGGTGATCGCCACCGATTGCCCGAACAGGGACGGGTTCGGATTGGAGACCAGGGTCAAGGTCGGCACCGCCTTGTTCACGACATGGTTGATCGTGCTGCCGGTGCTGGCCGTGTAGTTCGTGTTGGCGATGAAGCTCGCGGTGATCGGATGCGCGATCCCGGTGTTGTGCGGCAGCGCGTTGGTCGTGTGTGATGCGGTGCCGCTGGACAGCGGGACGGTCGCGAGCAACACGCCGTTGTCGCGGAATTCGACGCTGCCCGTCACCGGGCTGGCGCCGGGAGCCGTCGTCGAAACCGTCGCCGTGAACGTCACGTTCTGGCCGTAGGTGCTCGGCGAATTGTTGCTGCCGAGGCTCAACGATGTCGTCGCCTTGGCCACGGTGAACGCGGTCGCGCTGGAATTGCTCGACAGGTGCGTGCCGTCGCCGAGGTAGAACGCGGTGACGGAGTACGCGCCGGCATTCGGCGTGATCGTGGTCGCCGCGACGCCGGAGCCGTTGAGCGCGACCGAGGCCAGCACGGTCAGGCCGTTGCGGAACTCGACATTGCCGGTCGGGGTACCGCCGGTGACCTGCGCGCTCAGTCCGAGAATGCCGCCGAAGGTGGCGGGAACCGGATTGAGGATCTGGATGGTCGTGGTCGGTGTGCCGAGGTGATAGACGTATACCGCACCGGCATCCTGCAGCGTGCTCGGACCCGCGACGACCACTTCGTCCTGAGGCGCCCCGACTACCGCGGCACCGGGCGTCAGGCACACGTCGAAACCGAAATGCTCCGACTCCGACGTGGTGGACGCGTCGCTCGCAAGATACTTGTCGATTTGCGTCCAGACGGATCCAGAGCGCGTGAACCGATACGCCGAGCCGCGATCGATATTGCTTCCGAGGTCGGCTTGATACGCGCCGACCAGCAAGGCATCGCCGACGATCGACAGGGCATGGCCGAAGAAGTCGGACGGCTGTCCGTCACTTGCGGACAGCGTTTGCTGCACGGTCCAAGTCGCGTCTGCGCCCGTGTACACCACCGCGCGGCCGGTGGAGGATGATCGGTTGTGATCGGACACGACGATCGTGCCGCCATCGATCGCAACGGCATGACCGAATTGAGCGCCAGCGCTCGGAGCATTGGAGAACAAGGACACCTGTTGGCTCCAGACGCTCGCCGCGCGCTTGAACACGTAAGCCGCACCGGCATCCTCGCCCGCAACCGTATTGGCATACTCAGCGCCGATGACCGCATAGTCCCCGGACACACGAACGGCGGACCCGAATGCATCCGCCTCCTGCCCCAAGGGTCCGGACACCGTCAACCGTCCTTGCTGCGACCAAATCGAACCCGAGCGCGTGAACACGTAAGCGGCGCCAGCGACGACGGCACCGACTTCATCGGTCTTTGCACCGGCGATGACAGTGTTGCCGTCGATATCGACGGAGTATCCAAAACGGTCGCCCCCATCCACGAGAGTCCCGGCCAATTTCTGCTGCAAGGACCAGACGCCCGCAGAACGGACGTAAACGTAGACTGCACCGGAATCGACACCGCCCGCATCGGCAAATGGGCTGCCAACCGCCATCGTGTCGCCGGAAATCGCGACCGACCAACCGAAATTGTCGCCGAGCGCCAAATCGGCGGGAATAATGCGCTGCTGCAAGGCCCAAGTGTTCCCGCTGCGCAGCCACACTTCGACAGCACCATCGCCTTCACCCGCATCGGCTGCGCCTTCGTCGTTGCCCCAGATGCCAATCACGGCCGTGTTGCTATCGACCGCGACGCTGTAGCCAAACTGATCGAAGCCGGCCGCGGTACTGTCCGCCGACCGCAATCGCTGACTTTCGGGAACGTTCGCCAGCACTGCCTTCGCGAAAGCCGCCGACTGCGCCTTGCTCGGCATTGACTGGGTCGGAAACGTCCGCGCAGGGCCCAGACTGCGTTGCAGCGGCTCCGCCGCCATCGCACTCGTCATCGAGACCAAGGCGGCCCAGAGCATCACTCGTTTGATCATTTCTCACTCCGAATTTGCGAACGGCCTCGGGTGTCTGTGCACCTTGGTCAGCCTTGCCCATGCCGAAGCATGGTGCGATGAACGGCAGTGTAGTCGCGCGCTCGTTTGAATTTCGTTCCGCCCGTCGCACCGCTCATCGCTTTCACGACACGTTCAGCGAACGGATTCGTCACGCTTGGCCCGGTTCCAGAGTTGCGACTGCGCCTCGAGGTCGAGCGACGAAAGGCCGGTGCCATTCGCACTCGCTGCCGCCTCCATGTGCCGGAAGCGTCGCTCGAACTTTGCGTTGGCATGCCGCAGCGCCGCCGACGGATCGACGCCGGCATGGCGTGCGAGATTCACCGCGACGAACAGCACGTCGCCGACTTCGTCGAGCAGTCGTTGCGGGTCCGCGCCGTTCGCGAATTCCGCACGCACTTCCTCGACTTCCTCGTGCAGCTTGTCGAGCACCGGTTGCGCGTCCGGCCATTCGAAGCCGACCGCCGCCGCACGCTTCTGCAATTTCAGCGCCCGCATCCATTCCGGCAGACCGGCCGCCACGCCCGCCAATGCGCTCTGGTCGTCGTGCCCTGCCTTCTCGCGGCGCTTGTGTGCTTCCCAGGCGCGCGTCTGCGCCGCCGCATCCTCGACGACGGCGTCGCCGAACACGTGCGGGTGGCGCCGGATCATCTTGTCGCAGATGCCCTCGACCACGTCGTCGAACACGAAACTGCCCTCCTCCTCGGCCATCCTGGCGTGGAAGACGACCTGCAGCAGCAGATCCCCCAGTTCCTCGCGCAGATCGGCGCGGTCGCCGCGATCGATGGCATCGGCAACCTCGTAGGCCTCTTCGATCGTGTACGGCGCCACCGACGCAAAATCCTGCTGCACGTCCCACGGACAGCCGCCGTCTGGATCACGCAGCCTGGCCATGATCGCGCGCAGGCGCTCGATCGGCGACGGGCTCATGCCAGCGCTCCGAACAGCTGCGCGCGCTGTGTCGCATCCAGCGCACCGAAGGCCACGAAATCGGGATTGAGAATGCTGTCGCGCTGGTTGTAGCGCAGCGGCTGGCCGTGCAGATCGAGCACGGCACCGCCGGCTTCCTCGACGATGCATTGCCCGGCGGCGGTATCCCACTCGCTGGTCGGGCCGAAGCGCAGGTACAGGTCGGCCGCCGCTTCGGCGATCAGCCCGAACTTCAGCGCCGAGCCCATCGGGCGATGCTCGTTCGGTCCGAGTTTGGCGAGCACACCGTCGCTGCGCGCATCGCCATGCGAGCGACTGCCGGCGACACGCCAGGACGCGGCCGGATGCGAGGCGCGAAGACCGTGCGTCGTACCGTCCGCCGCTGCGACGAAGGCGCCCATGCCGCGTGCCGCGTAGTGGCAACGACCGGTCACGGGCGCATGCACGAGACCGATCGTCGGCGCGCCCTCCTCGATCAGCGCGATGCAGATGCAGAACTCGCCGTTGCGCTTCACGAACTCGCGCGTGCCATCGAGCGGATCGACGCACCAGTAGCGGTCCCAGCCGCGACGCTCGGTGACATCGAGGTCGGCACATTCCTCGGACAGCACCGGGATCTCGGGCGTCAACGCGCGCAGGCCGTCAACGAGAATCCGGTGCGAGGCGAGATCGGCCGCGGTCAACGGCGAGCGATCGTCCTTGCGTGTCACGTCGAAGTCCTGCTGGTACACGGCCATGATCGCCGCGGCGGCATCCTTCGCGAGCGTGCGCAACGCCTCCAGCAACTGCTGCGTCGCCACCATCATGCCCCACTTCCGCGACGCATCAGCACTTCGCGCGCCATGAACAGCGCGGCGATCGAGCGCCCCTCGGTCACGTCCTCGCGTTGCACCAGTTCGTGTAACTGGTCGAGCCGCCAGGGCACGACTTCGAGTTCCTCGGGTTCGTCGCCTTCGAGCTTCTCGGGATACAGGTCTTCGGCGAGCACGACATGGGTGACGTGGGCCATGTAGGTCGGCGCCAGCGAGAGCGTGCGCAGGATGCTGAGCCGGCGCGCGCCGACACCGACTTCTTCCTTCAGTTCGCGATTAGCGCCTTCGAGCACGTCTTCGCCGCGTTCCAGGCGTCCCTTGGGCAGGCCGAGTTCATAAGCATGCAGGCCGCAGACGTATTCGCGGATCAGCAGCACGGTCTCCGGGTCGCGCATCGGCACGATGATCACCGCACCGCGACCGGACCCGGGCAGGCGCTCGTAAGTGCGCTTTTCGCCGTTGCTGAATTCGAGATCGATCTGCTCGACCGGAAAGCGTGTGCCTTCGCCGAGCAGGCGGCGGTCGTGAATGATCGGAAGTTTTTTCATGCCCGCATTCTAGCGGGCGCGCGGTCGAGCCCCGCTTCAGGCCAGCCGCGCCCGCAGTTCGTCATGCAGGGCCGGCACCGCGGCCAGCACCGAGCGTGTGTCCAGGGTCAGGGGCGTGCCATCGAGTTCGCTGAACACGGCACCGGCTTCACGCACGATCACCGCCAACGCGGCGATGTCGAGAATGTTCACATCCGACTCGATGACGGCATCGACCGCACCACGCGCCAGGTAGTGGTAGTGCAGGAAATCACCGTAGCCACGGGTGCGGTTCGCGCCGCGAACCAGTTCGGCCAGGGCCAGCCAGCGTCGAGGGTCGGACGCCAGCGTCTTGACGTTGCCGACCGACAATTGCGCGTCGGCGAGCTTCATCGCCGGGCCGATCTGCACGCGCTCGTTGTTCACGAAGGCACCGCCGCCACGACGCGCCCAGGCGCGTTCGCCGAACTGGCCGGCGCTGGACACGCCGAGCACCAGCTCGCCGCGATGCATCAGCGCGATCTGGGTCGAGAACACCGGATAGCCGCGGACGAAGGCTTTGGTGCCGTCGATCGGGTCGATCAGCCACAGGAAATCGCTGTCGCCGCTGCGGCCATATTCCTCGCCGTACACGGCATGGTCCGGATAGGCCGCGCGGAGCACCGCCAGGATGGCTTGTTCGGCCTCGCGGTCCGCGATCGTCACCGGCGAGGCATCGGCCTTGATCTCGACCTCGAAGCGCGCGCGATAGTGGCGCGCGACCACGATTTCGGCGGCATCGGCTGCCGCTCGCGCCACCGCGAGCGCGGCGTCCAGAAATTCCGGCGTGGGCGCGGTCATCAGAACAGTCTCCGCAGCGTGCCGTCGACGCGCAGCAGCGACCGCCAATCCGGCGTTCGCTGGCCGACGTACAACAGGGCTTCGGCCAGTTGCGGATCTTCGCCGCGCACACCGAGGGTGATCTCGGCGTTGAAGCGCTCGCGTTCGATCAGGATGCGACCTTCCGCGGCGAGCGAGCCGCCGCCATCGCGCACGATCCCCTCGATCACGCCGGCGCGCGGCGAGGAAAAACTCACGGTGACATCGGAGAAGCGCGCCTCGGCGGCACCGCTGACCCCGGCATTGCGCCAGACCAGCATGCCCTCGGCGGCATTGACCAGACCGTTGTGCACCTCCGCGGACACCAGCTTCAGATTCAGGTCGCCGAGCAGGACCAGCGACGGAATGTCGAGCGCGGGCGCGAGCACGCTGGCCGGAATGCGAGCGTCGGTCTGGCGCAGCGAGACATGCTCGCGACTGGCATCGAACTGCGTGATTGCATTCAGATCGCGTCCGATCAGGGCGGCTTCGCCGCGTGCATGCAACACGAGGGCGCCTCCGGGCTCAAGCGTCCAGCGCAATTCCCCGAGCGGGACCGCGTACACGCTCAGCTGCGTCGCGCGCCCCGTCCACAGGTTGCCTTCGATGCCCTGCAGCCGCAGCGGTTGCAGCTTCGGTTCGACAAAGCGATAGGCCGTGGCGGCCGGCAGGGTGGCCGCGACGATGACCACGAACAGGACCGACAACACGACCAGGGCCAGCATCCAGCCCAGCAACTTCTTCATCAGTGACCCCTATGCAGCTGGATCGACCAGCACGATGCGCGCGTCGACCTGGCCGGGTGCGACCGTCCGCGACACGGAAAATTCCTCGGCACGAATGCCGTAGCTGTTCTGCAACTGTTCCAGCCACGCCGCCATCGCGTCGAACGGGGCTGCTTCCAGCCATACCGACACGCGCCCGCTCGACACCGGCTCGATGCGCTTCAACACGTTCGCGAGCTGGGCCTCGCGCGCACTGGCGTCGGCCAGGGCCAGCAGGGAACGGCCCCCGCGGTCGAACACCGTGGCGGTGCCGGTCGACTGCATCGCCGCCAGCCGTTGCGACGCCGCCTGCATGTAGACGAGATCGGCCTCGGCCTGCTTCACGCTATCGGCGAGATTGCGCCGCGACTGCAGCAGCGGATCGAACCACAAGGCCCAGAACAGCAGGGCCGCGACGACGAGGCCACCGATCGACAGCATGCGTCGATCGCGTTCGGACAGAGCCGACCACCAGGCCTTCATTGCGCACCGCCGATGCGCAGGCGGCCATCGATGCGGCCCTGGTCGGCGGTTGCGCTGTCCAGCGTCACCGGCATGCCGAGCGAGCTCGCCAGGCTTTCGCGCAAGGAGTCGAGCGCGCCGATATCCGGCGCATCGATGCGCAACTCGAGACGCCCGCCGCGGTACTCGGCACCACTGAGCTGCGAGCCGGTCTGGTTGCCGAGCACCGGTGCCGCGCGCGCGAGCAGGGACAGTCCGGAATCCCCGGCATCGCCTCCGGCACCGGCCTGTTTCAGCGCATTTTCCAGCATCAGTCGCGGATTCGGCACGCGCTGTGCGTCCGGGAAGCGTTCGCGATACACCTGCACCATCGCCGCATTCAGCGCATCGACGCGCCGCTGCAGGCGCCAGGCATCGAGTTGCATCCACAGGGTCTGCAGCAGGATCGCGGCGAGCGCGAACATCGCCGCCCAGGCCCACCAGCGCAGTGCGCCGGCACCCCGGTGACGGCCGGCGAATTCGCCCTGCAGCAGATTGACCGGTGCCGCCAGCGACAAGCCGCGTGCCAGTTCCGGCAGCAGTTCGTCGACGGTTTCCGGCGCCGCGAGATCGGCCACACTCGCCGCGACGCGCGACCACCATGCCGCGTCGCCGGCCACGGCCCGTTCGCGATCCAGCCGCGCCAGCACCCGGTTCCCGCTGCGCAGCGTGCGACCCACGGCCAGACAGGCGGCATCGGCATGCAGGGCATCAGCGACAACGCCGCGTTGCGCCAGGTCCGACTGGATCGCCGCGAGTTTCGGCCGTGCGATGACCGCACAGGACCAGCGGCCATCGTTCGCCGCCTCGCCGAGCGCCACCTGGACCGTCTCGATCGGTGCCGCGACCTGTTCCTCGGCCGCAAACGCGGCGGCCGAGCGGGCGGCGTCGGGTTTGCGCGCCGGCAGGTCGAGCCCGATGCTCAGCACATCCTCGGCCGGCACCAGCACCGTGATGCGCGCCGCCTTGGCCAGCACCGCCGCGGCCGGGGCCTGTTCGTGCTGCACGAATCCGGCCCGCCCGTCCTCGACCCGCAGCCATTCCAGCGCCTCGCCCGGCCCGCGCCAGCGAATCAGCAATCCATCACGCATGCGCCCGGGCACCGGCTGTGTTCGTCATTCCCCGATTCTACTCAACATTCTCCGACGGAAACCGCCTGCAGTGCCGCCGCCCGCAATCGCGACTCCACCGTCGCACTCAGCTTGATCCCGCCACCCTCGTCGGACCCGCCTGCGCGTCGCGCCCCAACCACGTCGACGCTTCGGCGCAATCTCCGATTCCACCGAACGAGTGTCTTGACCCACGCCTCCCCACCCACACAGACTCGCCCGCATAGCCCGACGATTCCGTCGGAGAAATGCGGTTAGAACTCACACCTATGCCCGGTCCCCCGCCCAAGGTCACTCACGTACGCGACGCCTTCCTCGCAGAGATTGCGACAGCTAGAAGTCTCGTCGCGGCAGTGCGCGCATTGCCGCAGAAGGTTCACCCGAACGCTCCCGCAGGGATCCACCCTAAGCACGTGAGGCAGATCACTGGGCTGGCGTTTATTGGTGTAGTCGCAGCATGGGAGGAGTTTCTGGAGCGCGCGTTAGTTCGTTACCTGGCTGGCGCAGCAACGAATTCGGGTTACACGGCTTTGCCCAAATACGGCCGCGCAGCGGACCTTGGCCACGCATATGAGCTCCTTTCCCAGGATTCCAACTACGATCCACAGAAGAACTACTTGAAGGTGTCAGACGCTCGTTGGGTCTGGAGAACAGCGGACTTCTTTTTTTCCCAGCATCATTTCGGGTTGCTCACACCGAAGGTTGATCTGCTTTCAAACGCGAACCGCATTCGCAATCGGATCGCTCACGATTCAGATAAGTGCAAGGCCGACTTTAAGGCGGCTGCCGTATGGTTCCTGCAACCAGCCAATGGGAACCTCACCAAGGGGTTTTCGCCGGGTGAACTGCTCCTCACAACAGCCACTCGCAACTTTGGAAGCGCCCTAAACGGCGCAGGCATTTCGCACTTCGAGGCGTATATGCGTGTCTTTGAAGGGCTTGCAAGCGGCGTTGTGCCGTGAGTTCGCTAACTTTGAGTTCAAGCGGACCGCGGGGAGGGGTTTCGATGCTTCCTGATATGTCGTCGGCCCGCAGCCGCTTAACGCGGAGTTCGCCGGCGAAAAAGCCGATTGTTGGAGCAAACAAGAAATGACCGACGAACACCACAAGTGGATGAAAAAGGCTGTTGAACTCGCAGCCCGGTCGGTATCCGAATCAGACCGAGACGATCCGACACCTGCTGTTGGGGCAGTTATCGTAAAGAACGGTGCTGAAATCGCCTCTGCCTTTCGCGGACAGTGCGCCGCTGGGAACCACGCTGAGAAGTGTGCAATAGAGTCTGCCGCCGGGGCAGATCTACACGGCGCCGTGGTCTACACAACGCTCGAACCATGCAGCCGTAGAAACGCGCCAAAAATCGCATGTGCGCAACGCCTAATAGACCAGGGGGTTGGCACTGTTTTCATCGGCCTCTATGACCCTAATCCGAAGATTTACAGAGAGGGTTGGAAAATGCTGCGCGATGCCGGCGTTGTCCTGCGGGATTTTCCGGCAGACCTGCGTCACAAGTTACGTGAGATGAACACGTCATTTCTAGAGCAGTATCGATCCAACAAAAATCGCAGCGGATCAGCAACATTCGATTACGTCCTATCTCCTATTTTCTCTATTGGCGAACTGCCCATAACCATCGATACAAAATGGTCACATGCAGCATCGGGCGTGATCCACGCATGTTCGGAGCGAGGGAAGATCGCTCTCGCTCGGTACGCAAATGCACTTGATCAGATCGACGATCCCTCCGCGATGGATTTCTTTCCGGAAAAACATTCCGTCACTGCAAATGACGGAGACGTCGTCATCTTTCGCGGCAATGCAGAGCACATCTTCGCTGTCGTGAAGGTCGAGCGAGTTCTCTCATTGGACCGAGGGGATGATCGAAATGAGGTCACCTTATCCTACGAAATTCGAGTAATACACATTCGGGGTCCGATGGATAGCCTGTTTGAGCAGGGGCCATAAGAGGCACTCCCATACTGCGATGTCGGAGAGGCGTTTGAGAAAGAACTTGGCATCCCAAGTGCGCGCAAAGCGGGCGACCAGTGACGCTCAACACGTCATTCCAGCGTTGGCGCCCGCAGACGGTTAATCTCGGCCGCTGGCAACTGTTCAGGTAGAACTCGATGCACCTCAATGCCGACCAGCGCTCGAATGGAATTGTCGTCCTGCTGTCGGCCTTCCTTGCCACCGTTTCCGCGCTTCTTGGTTACGACACGATCGCGTGTCACGGACTCTTGGCGGGCGCTGGGTCTGCCCTGTTGCGGGCGGGCTTTCTCGTCTTCGTTCATCCCGGCACACTCGTTACCTGTCTCGGCTTGTTGGCCCTGTTCGCAGGAATCGCCCATGGGCTCACGCGGTGGTCGCCCTTCCGAGCACGAAGGGAACTGGTGACCTTCCTTCTTCCCGT
Source organism: Lysobacterales bacterium (assembly GCA_016721845.1). NCBI lineage: Bacteria > Pseudomonadati > Pseudomonadota > Gammaproteobacteria > Lysobacterales > Lysobacterales bacterium. Next base: position 152,950 of record JADKHK010000008.1, on the reverse strand, counting down.
TTCCGCCTTCCTCGCCGGCATGGCGGTCGGCTTCTACACGACCATCGGGCCAGAGTGCGCGCTGCATCCTTGGGCCTAGCGACTCATGACGCTCTTGTGCGCGCGGTCCAACCATTCTTCAAAGAGGACGGCAACATGACTGTGATCGACGAGTCCGTCCGCACGATCCTCGAGGCGCTGCGCGAGTACATGTACGGCCACTATCCCGAACGCAGGCAACTCGATCCGATTCCGCTCGAGTTTTGGCGCATCGACGATGACGATCTGTTCGAGGAGATGCTGGGCTACTTGCCGCTGCACATGGGCGTGACCGACTCGGGTGAGGTGCCGAACCTGGAGCGCATGCCCGAAGGCTTCAGACTCGCATTCCCCGTTTACTCGCTCGAAGACGATTACGCCTTCAATGGCTGGACGGCCCTGACCAACGCGGGCACGCGGTTGCTGCCGAGCGTCATTCAGGCATACCGGCGCATCGGCCTGGCTTCGGAAGCCGAAGCACTCGAAGCCGCACTCCGAGCCTGCGAAGAGGACCCGGACGACACCGATGCGGTCGAGGCCGCCTACAAGTCCGTCTCGAGCCCTTTCGCCGATGACGACAAGCGAAATGAAGCGATCTTCTCGTTCTTCCGCGCCCACCGGTCACTGTTCGAGCCATCGTAGCCCGTCGTGGCCACTCCCTGGCCGGGCTTGCATCGACTGTAATTGCTGTGCATACTGTGTCTATTACAGATGCACAGTGGTGCCGAATGCTGCTTCTTTCCGCCAGCGACCCGCGACCGATGTACCAGCAGATCGTCGACCAGATCACCGCGCGGGTGATGGCCGGCGACTGGGCGCCGGGTCAGTCCCTGCCGTCGATTCGTGAGCTGGCCGCCACCAGCGGTGTCAGCGTCATCACGGTCAAGCGCGCCTACGAGGACCTGGAACGTGCCGGGGTCATCAGCACCCGCCATGGCAAGGGTTCGGTGGTCAGCGAACGACCGGACCATGCGCGTGGCTTGCTCGACCATCACCTCGACCTGCAACTGACCGAAGCCGCGGCCACTGCCGCGCGACTCGGCCTTGCCCGCGAGGCGCTGCACGGCCGGCTCGACTTGGTGCTGGACGCCCACGCGACGCTCCCGCAGCGCACCGCCGATGACGCCGTCGCAAGCACGTCGCCCACCCGCAAAGGAATCGATCGATGACCGCCGCCTTCGCCATCACCGGCGTCAGCAAGCACTACCCGCAATTCAGCATCAACGACTTCTCGCTGACCCTGCCCGAAGGCCAGATCATGGGTCTCGTCGGCGTCAACGGCGCCGGCAAGAGCACCTTGCTGCGCCTGCTCACCGGCCTGGCTGCGCCCTCGGCCGGCGACATCGAAGTGCTCGGTCATCGCCTGCCCGACGCGCAGGTCGCGGCCAAGCGCAAGATCGGCTTCGCGGCCGAGGACATGCGCCTGTATCGCGGCCAGACGCTGGCCTGGCACATCGAACTGGTGCGCCGCATCTATCCCGAATGGGACTCGGCCTATGCCGCCTCGCTGCTGCGCCGCTTCGACCTGCGCGCCGACCAGACCGTCGGCGGCTTCTCGCACGGGCAACGCGTCAAGGCGCTGCTGCTGCTCTGCCTCGCACGCCGGCCACAACTGCTGCTGCTCGACGAACCCACCACCGGACTCGACCCGGTCGCCCGCGCCGAAGTGCTGGAATCGCTGGCCGAAGTGCTGCGCGACGAACATCGCAGCGTGCTGTTCTCGTCGCACAACACCCACGACGTCGAGCAGTTGTCGGACAGCATCAGCTTCATGCACCAAGGCCGACTGCTGGCCAGCGCCGACAAGGAACGTTTCATCGATGAATGGCGCCGCGTGCTCTGCGTCGGCGACGTGCCGGACACGATCGACCCGTGGCCGGAACTGGTGCAACGCCGCGCCGCCGGCAGCCAGATCGAACTGAAATTCCGACGCTGGCAGGACGACCTGCCGGAACGTCTGGCCCAAGTCGGCCTGAGCGTGCAGCGCATCGACCCGATGACGCTGGAAGACATCTTCGTGACCACCGTACGTGCGGGAGGACGGCCATGACGCGTGAACTCAACTGGCCGGTCATCCGGCTGCTGATGATCAAGGACTGGCAGCTGTTCCAGAAGCAGCTGGCGGCACACCTGCTCGGCGGCATCGTCGCGCTGGCCTTCCTCGGCATGGCCAAGCCCTGGGCGTTCTACATCGGCTCGCTGCTGCTGATCATCCTGCTGGTGGCCATCGCCTGCTTCGCGGTCTCGACCTCGCTGCTGGTCGAACGCAAGGAACAGACGCTGGCCTTCGTGATGAGCCTGCCGGTATCGCCGCTCGACTTCACCGTCGCCAAACTCGCCGGCAACCTGCTGACGTTCCTGGTGCCCTTTCTGGTCATGGCCCTGTTCACGGCCATCATCATCTTCAGCACGCCGCTGCCGGACGGCCTAGTCGTGCTCGCCGCCCTGGTCTTCGGCCATGTGCTCGTCGCCTACTGCATCTCGTTGGCGGTGGCGATGCAGGTGGAATCGGAAGGCTGGAACATGTTCGTGATGATCGGCAGCATGGTGCTGATCAACCCCTTCCTCATGCTGATCGGACAGATGGACAGCGTGCAGAGCGTCTTGCGCGGCAATGCCGTGATCTGGCACGCGCCGGCGCTCGCCATCCTCGCCGCCCAGACCCTGATCGGCCTCGCCTGCCTCGCCTACGCGTTGTGGTCGAACGGCCGCAAACCCGCCTTTTACTGAGCCCGACCATGAGCCACCTCGACCCCGGCGCCGCTCCGGCCGCGCCGTCGGACGCGCGCATCCCCGCGTTCGACCACCTGCGTGCGCTGGCGATGCTGGCCGGCGTGCTGTTCCACGCCTCCCTCGCCTACAGCCCGATGATGCACGGCTTCTGGCCGACCGCGTACCGCGCGCAGTCGCCATTGATCGACGCCGTCGTGTGGTGTCTGCACCTCGTGCGCATGCCGCTGTTCTTCGTGGTTGCCGGCTACGTCACCGCGTGGTTGATCGTGCGCCGCGGCTGGGGCGGACTGCTGCGCCAGCGCCTGCGCCGCATCGTCGTGCCGATGCTGGTCGCATGGCCGCTGGTCCATCTCGCCATATCCGCAAGCACGCAGTGGGCGCTCGATCACGTCGCACAGCCATCACCGCTCCTGTCGATGGTGAAGACCTGGATGGCGATGCCGGATCCACCCGGCATGCCGCCGAGCACCGGGCATCTGTGGTTCCTGTACTACCTGCTGCTGTTCACCGTGCTCGCATGGGTCGTGCACGCGCTCGACTGGGCGCGCGGGTTCGCGCGAACCGTCCGCATCACGCCGGCGCGGCTGGCGTTGATCCTGCCGGTGCTGGTGGCGCCCGGCTTCTTCCTGACCACCGCACCGCATCCGGCGCCGGAAAGCCTGTTCCCGCAGTTCTGGGCGTTGGCGTTATACGGGCCGTTCTTCGCACTCGGCGCGATACTGCTCGATCGCGTCGACCTGCTGCTGTCGCTGCGCCGCTGGTTGTGGCCTGGACTGCTCGCCTGCGTGTTCGCCTACGTCGCCTTCCTCATGCAACTGGACCAGCGCGCTGCCGCCGACTGGGGCCAGACCGCGCCGTGGTCGACCGCGCTGCTGCAAGGCCTCGTCGCGGCCTGGGGCACACTCGCGGCCCTGATCGCCGGACTGCGCTGGCTCAATCACCCGAGCGCCTGGATGGCCTATCTGTCACGCAGCAGTTACTGGACCTATCTGCTGCATCTGCCGGTGCTGTTCGCGCTGCAATACGTGCTGCTCGATCACGCGCTGTCGTGGCCGCTCGCGCTGCTGCTGTCGTGCGGACTGACGCTGGCGATCTGCCTGCTCAGCTACGAACTGCTGGTGCGCCGAACCGGCCTGCGTCACTGGGTGGGATGAGCGCGTAACGGCGGAACGCTCATTCGGGAAGACAATCGCGGGCGGTAGTTCCTACACTGCCGCCTCCCCGCGGCGGACGACACGATGAGCACGGCGCGACTGCGCGACGATTTCCTGGTGTGGCTGCAGATCGGCCTGCTGTCGTTCGGCGGACCGGCTGGACAGATCGCGCTGATGCAGCGCCGCCTCGTCGATGAACTCGGATGGATCGACAGTCGCCGTTTTCTCGCCGGTCTGCAGTTCTGCATGCTGATTCCGGGACCCGAGGCGCAGCAGCTGGCCACCTACATCGGCTGGACCCGGCAAGGCTGGCGCGGCGCCGTGATGGCCGGCGGCCTGTTCGTATTGCCCGGTGCCCTGCTGATGCTGCTGCTCAGCCTCGGCTACGTGTATTTCGGCGCCTTGCCGTGGACCGCGGCGCTGCTGCTCGGACTCAAGTGCGCCGTCGTCGTGCTGATCGCGCAGGCGCTGTGGCGTTTGGCGCGACGCAACCTGCAGGACCAGGCCACGCGCTGGGTCGCGGCGCTGGCCTTCGTCGCCGTGCATCTGCTGCACTGGCCCTTTCCCGCAATCATGCTGGTCGCGCTCGGCGTTGCGGGTTGGCAAAGCTGGCGCGCACCGGCGCTCGCATCGATGCCATCGACACCGGCGCCGCGCAGCTGGCCGCTTGGCGTCGCCGTGCTCGCGGCCTGGGCGGTGCCGATCGTGGTCCTGCACCTGGTCCGCGGACCCAACGACGTGCTGGCCGGCCTCGGTGCGAGTTACGCGGAACTGGCCCTGCTCAGTTTCGGCGGCGCCTACGCACTGCTCACCCATGTGGCCGACCATGCGGTACAGGAGCGCCATTGGCTGAGCGAGACCCAGATGACCGACGGCCTGGCGCTGGCCGAGACCACGCCGGGCCCGCTGATCCTGGTCCTGCAGTTCGTCGCCTTCGTGGCCGCATGGCAGAGCGTCGATGGCGGCAGTCCGGCATTGGGGCTGATCGCGAGCCTGCTCGCGCTCTGGGTGCTGTTCCTGCCGAGCTTCGCCTGGGTGATCCTCGGCGCGCCGTGGATCGCGCGCATCGAGTCCGATCCACGCTACGCCCGCGCCCTTGCCTTCGTTTCGGCCGCAGCGTTCGCGCTGATCCTGCATCTCGGGCTGTGGATCGCGCTGCACCTGCTGTTCGCGGCGACCACGCCCCTGCACCTCGGCACGCTGCGCTACGACGTCCCCGTTCCCACCAGCCTGAACATCGATGCCGGGACGATCACCCTGCTCGGCTTCGTCATGCTGCGGCGGGGTGGCGGACGGCTGCTGCCCCTGCTCGCGGTCTGCGGCGGCGCCGGCCTGGTGGCCGCGCTGCTGCCCTGAGCGCGATCAATCGACGCCGCGGCTGCGGTAAACGACACGATGGCCCTGTTGTTCACGGGCAATGCGGCTGTAGTAGCGAAACGGGATGCCATCGAGTTCGACCAAGGCTTCGGCGAGGAACTGGTCGCTGGCGACGCCGACCTTGACCGGACCGCCGTCGAGCACCAATCCGAGTTGCGCGAGCTTGGCGTCGAAGGCGTCGATCGTGGCCATGCGCGCCTGACCTTCGTCGTTGAGCTTGCGCGCCTGCGCCTCGTCGAGGTTCTCGACCAGACTCATCAGCACCTGCGGCGATGCCGTGTTCACGTTGATCGCGCTGTCCTGCGGATTCGTGCACACCTGCCCTTCGAGCACCCTGAACACCGCGTCGTCGACCCCGCGCACGAGGCGCAATTCCGAGACATGCACGAACGGCTGGTTCGCCGAACGCCGCGGCGGACGCGCGAGCAGGTAGGCCATGTCCTCGGCGCCGCGGGTACCGGCATCGCTGTCGATGTCGGCGTAATCGATGACCGCATCGGCCAGCTCCGGCGGCAGCTTGAGCGCGCGCAGCAGGCGCTCGAAGCGACGCCGCGCCAATGCATCCTCGACGCCGTGCACGACCAGATGGTTGAGATTGAAGCAGCCGTTGCGCTCGCGCAGGCGACCGCTGATGCGGCCGCCCGGCACATCCAGTGGCGGCAGCGGCCGCGCCCACAGGTCGCCGTTCGAATCGACGCCGGGCTCTTCGTTCTGGTCGCGCCGCAGCCAGTCCAGCCCCCAGGTTTCGAGGCCGCGGGCATACGCACTCGCCTGCTGCTCGCGTACCAGGTTGCGGGTGCGCGCCAGCGCAAGATCGGTGGTGTCGATCAGGCTCGCGACGATGAGGGTCGCCAGTGCCACCAGCAACACCGCCACGATCAGGGCCACGCCACGTTCGCGCTTCATGGCGGCAAGCCCGGCGGCGGCGCGGGCGTACCAGCCGGCGCGACCTCGTCGACTTCGGGCAGGTCGACTAGGCGCGTGATCACGCCGTAGTCGCCGGTCTCGAGCGAGAACTCGACCGCACGCGGCAGCGCCCGCAGCGGCTTCGGCGAGACGTTCACCGGCGGCCACTGCTCGCGCCATTGCTGACCATCGAAATAACGGAAGCCGATGCGGGTCACTTTCGTCAGGACGATGCGCGTCAGCGGCGCCGTCGCCGGCGTGCGATCGAGCACGGCGAAGCTGTAGCGGCTCATGCTCTGGTCACGCCAGGCATAACCGACGCGCTCGATGCGTGCGCGCTCCTGTGCCAGCGGATTGGCCACGCCGGCGTGAGTGAACGCGATCGCCTCGCGTGTTCCGAGCAGGGCCGGCTCACGCTCGCCATAGCCTTCGCGGACCGGTCGCGCCAACGCCGAACGCAGGTCGCGTTCCAGCACGCCCACCGCGAACTGCAATTCGCGCAAGCGGCCGTTCTGGTCGGCGAGGCCGTCGCGCGTGCGCAGCAGGGCATTGATGCTGCCGTACGCCGCCAGCATCAGCAGCGCGAAGATGAACACAGCGACCAGCACCTCGACCAGGGTGAAGCCGCGCCGGCGCATGGGGTTCATGGCCGCCCCGCGAAGCCGACCAGCGTATGGATCGGCGCCTCGTCCGGAGTCGCATCGGCCGCGTAGACATGCACATCGATGCGTCGCAACGCCGGCTCCGGCGTGTTCTGCACGACCCGCTGCCAGCGATAATCATGCGGCCCCATACGCATGCGCCCTTCGCGCGCACCGATGTCGGGAAACGGCTCGCGCAGGCGGGTCTCGACCAGCACGTTCGCGGCCACCCAGTCGGCCAGTGTCAACTCGCGCAGGTGATCGGCATCGCGCGCCATGCGTCCTGCCGCCGCGAGCAAGGCGACGAGTGCGATCGCCACGACGGCGAGCGCCACCAGCACTTCGATCAGGCTGAAGCCGCGCCGCGTCATGGCCGCGCCTGCCCGACGGTTCGCCAATCGCGATCCTCGAGGCCGAACTGCTGCACCATGGTGCCACCGTCGAACGCGATGTCGATGCGCCAGCGCGACGCCCGCGGACCCGCCGCGAATTCGATCACCAGCGGGGTCGTCTCGCCGGAAGCAAAACACAGGAATTGCGGCCGCTCGGCAAAGGTATCGGCCAGCGCGTCGTCGCCCGCGGACAGCGTGATCGCCTTCGCCAACTCGGCCCGTTTCAGCGCCGGATCGTCATCGATGAACTGCCAGCCCTCGCCCTGCAGTGCACTGAACGCATAACCGCCGGCGCGCAGGTGTAGGCCGATCTCGCGCCCGGTCAGTTCGGCGCGCTCGCAGGCATAGACGATGCGCGCTCGCAGCCGCTCGACCTCGCGGCGCAAGCGCTGTTCCTCGTCGCCGGCGCCGACCGACAGCACCAGCACCGATGCGAGCACCGCGAGGATCACGACCGTGACCAGCATCTCGATCAGGGTGAAGCCGCGCGCCGTGACGCGCATCGCGGTCAATCGCTCCAGTTGCCGATGTCGGCGGCGAGGCCGTCGCCGCCACTCTGGCCGTCCTTGCCGAGCGAATACACGTCGAAATCACCGTGGCTGCCTGGACTGACGTATTGGTAATCGCGGTTCCAGGGGTCCTTGGGCAGGCGATCGATGTAGCCGCCGCTGCGCCAGTTCGCCGCTTCCGGACTGCCGCCGGGCTTCTGCACGAGCGCATCGAGGCCCTGGTCGGTGCTCGGATAGGTGAAGTTGTCGAGCTTGTACAGGTTCAGCGCGGTGCCGAGGCCCTGCACGTCGGCCTTGGCCTTCGCGATCATCGCGTCGTCGGTGCGACCGATCACGCGCGGCACCACGATCGCCGCGAGGATCGCGAGGATCACGACCACCACCAGCACTTCGATCAGCGTGAAACCACGCGAACTGCGCACCTGCATCGGAAACACCTTGCCGTCATCGGAATCGGCCATGATCATAACCCAGCACTCCCATTCCACCGGTACCCGACGTTGAACCCGAGCCCTGCCGAACTCGTCCGCCGCGACCTCGCGGTGGTCTGGCACCCCTGCACGCAGATGCGGGACCACGAAACCCTGCCCATGGTTCCGATCCGCAGCGCACGCGGGGTGTGGCTGGAAGGCCATGACGGCAAGCGTTACCTGGATGCGATCTCGTCGTGGTGGGTGAACCTGTTCGGGCATGCGCATCCGCGCCTCGACGCCGCCCTGCGCGACCAGATCGGCACGCTCGAGCACGTGATCCTGGCCGGCTTCACGCATGAGCCGGCGATCGAACTGGCGGAACGACTGGTCGCGATCGCCCCCGAAGGCCTGACGCGCGTGCAGTACGCCGACAACGGCTCGAGCGCGGTCGAGATCGCGCTCAAGCTCGCGTTCCATCACTGCCGCAATCGCGGCGATGCGCGACGCACCAAGTTCGTCGCACTGGCTGGCGGTTATCACGGCGAAACCCTCGGTGCGCTCTCGGTCACCGATATTCCGCTGTATCGCGAAACCTATGCGCCGCTGCTGCTGACGCCACTGACCGCGCCGTCGCCGGACACCACCCTGGCCCGTCCCGACGAGACCGCGCTTGATGTCGCCATGCGCGCGGCCGACGCGCTCGACGCGCTGCTGGCGGAACACGGCGACACGATCTGCGCCTTGATCATCGAACCGCTGGTGCAATGCGCCGCCGGCATGCGCATGCATGATCCCGAGTACCTGCGGCGCGCCCGCGCCGCCTGCGACCGCCACGGCGTGGTTATGATCGCCGACGAGATCGCGGTCGGGTTCGGTCGCACCGGCACCCTGTTCGCCTGCGAACAGGCCGGCATCTCCCCCGACCTGATGTGCCTGTCGAAAGGCCTCAGTGGCGGTTATCTGCCGCTGTCGGCGGTGCTCGCGACCGAGGCGATCTACCAGAGTTTCTACGACGAATACACGAAGCTGCGCGCCTTCCTGCATTCGCACAGTTACACCGGCAATGCGCTCGGCTGCCGGGTCGCGCTGGAAGTGCTGAACGTGTTCCGCGACGAACCGGTGCTGGAACGCAATCGCGCGCTCGCGCGGCATCTCGCGGACGCGCTGGCGCCGCTGCGCCATCACCCGCAGGTTCGCCACCTGCGCCAGACCGGAATGATCGCCGCGTTCGACCTGGTCGATGCCGACGGCCGCGCCTTCGACTGGACCGAACGTCGCGGCCTGCGCGTGGTGCGTCATGGGCTCGAGCGCGGCGTGCTGCTGCGGCCGCTCGGTCACACCGTGTATGTCATGCCTCCCTATTGCATCACGCCCGACGAGATCGACTTCATGGTCGGCGTCGCGCGCGAAAGCATCGAACTCGCCATCGCCTGAGGTCCCATGCGTCGCATCCGTCTGTACGTCGATCTACCGCTCGCCACCGGCCAGGGCATCACCCTGTCGGAAGCCGCAGCGAATCATGCGGTGCGGGTGCTGCGCCTGCGCGAAGGCGATGCGGTGACTCTGTTCAATGGCGATGGCCACGACTACGGCGGCACCATCAGCCTCGGCAAGCGCGATGCGCGCGTGCACCTCCACGACCGCGAAGCGGTGAGCAACGAATCACCGCTGGCGATCACCCTGGTGCAGGCGATCGCGCGCGGCGAAAAGATGGATTTGATCCTGCAGAAGGCAACCGAGCTCGGCGTCGTCAAGATCGTGCCGGTGACCACGGATCGCACCGAAGTGAAGCTCGACGAGGATCGCGCCGACAAGCGCATCCTGCACTGGCAACGCGTGCTCGAATCGGCCTGCGAACAATGCGGGCGGGCGCAGATTCCGGAAGTCGAGTCGCCGTCGACGCTCGAGCGCGCCGCACGCCTGTTCGCGGATGCGCACGACACCCGGCTGGTGCTGCATCCCGATGGCGGGCAGCCCTTGTCGGCGATCGACTGCGGCGACGCGGCGACCATCGCGATCGGTCCCGAAGGCGGTTTTTCCGAGCGCGACCTGGCCGTGCTCGACCAGGCCGGGTTCACCCGCATCACCCTCGGCCCGCGCGTGCTGCGGACCGAGACCGCCGGACTCGCGGCAATCGCGGCCCTGCAGACGCGCTTCGGCGATTTCCGCTGAATCAGTAAGGCCCGGACATCGTCGCCGCGCTGTCGATGCGCTGTCCGTACCAGCGCCCGCCGCTGTACAGGAACACGCTGTCGCCGAGCAGCACGCTGCGCGCGTCGGTGTAGCGGTAATCGCTGCCGGCCACGACCGCGACCCGCAGACGATAGTGCGAGATCGTGCCGTTCGGACCGACATCGAAGGTCGCGACGCCGGTCAGCAGCCAGGGCTGATACATCCACGGTGACATGGTCGGTCCGCCATCGTGGACCACCACCGGCACGGCGATGCGCTGCATGCCGTTCGTGGTCGGCGCACTGGCGAAGGCGCGATGATCGCGCAGCAATTCGCTGTCGCTGCCGCGGCCACCGATGATCTGGCGCCAGGATTCACTCGGATGCGAGCGGTCGCGCTGATCGAACAGACTCAGCTTCAAACCTTGGAACCAGGCGCGGCCCGGCGCGTCACCATTCGTGCCGTCCACTGCATCCTGGCCGACGCCGAGCAGGAAGCCGCCCGGCAAGGGATGCAGGTAGGCGGAGTACCCGGCGACTTCCAGCGCGCTGTCGAGCTTCGGATCCAGCGGATCGGACAGGTCGATCGCGTACAGTGGGTCGATCCGGTAGTAGCTCACCGCATAGGCGACATCGCCGTCGAAGCGCACGCCGTAGGGCTGCTCGTGCGGCGGCCCGATCGGTTGTGGACGCGAGGCATTCGGCAGGGTCGCGACCGTGCGCAGGTGAAAGCCGTTGTCTTCACGCAGCACGCTCAATTCGAACAGCGAGGTCGTGCCCCATCCCCAAGCATGGTCGCTGAGGACCCGCAGATCGCCCGCGTGTTCGCTGAAACGGAACGCGCGCTCGTCGCCGCTGGCACTCAATCCGCCGGGCACCGAGCCGGTGCCGCGATAGTCGAGATCGGGCAGCGCGATCTTGTGGATGTCGAGCGTGGTCGCATAGCCACCGGGAACGATGCCCCCATCGAGGCGGTATTCCGAGGTCGCGAGATACCAAGCGGCCGGTGCGACGTAGGACGTGTCGACGCGCGTGAACACCGAGGTGAATCGGGCCTCGGCGAGTGCATCGAGATCGAACTGCGAGAGCGTGACCAGGGAACGTTCGTAGGCATCCGGCGCGAAGTTCGGCAGCCACACGCTGGCGAGGTTGGTCATGTCCTGCCATGGCCCGTCATCGAGTCGCCATTGCGGCAACAGCGGTTGCTGCGCGGCATCGACGCCGACCACGAAGCCGCTGGCGAACAGGAGCGAGGCACCGATCAGGCGGCTGGTCGAGAACGACCCCTGCAACTCGATCCGGTGCGCTTCGCTCAGCGCTCCGTCGGCGGCCACGTCATGGATCGTCGCGACCACGTTCGCATCGAGCTCGGCGTAACCCGAACACCATTCGTCGTAGCCGTTGTGGAACGGCGACCTGCCGCTCAACACGATCAACCGCGTCTGCCCTTCGCGGACCAGCGCATGCAGGCCGATCACGGTGTCCTGCGTCGAACCCGGCAGGGCATAGGCATGCACCCATTGCGCGACGCCCGTGCCGCCGTCGAGCCGATGCACGCGCAGTTCGCGCGGCCCGTTCCAGGGCTGGCTGATGCTGTAGACATAGTCGCCGATGCGCTTGATGTCGTCGTATTCGCCAACGCCGGACTCCTGGATGTTGGTGTCGCTGCCAGTGGCCGCGGGCGGTGGGCCCGGAGAAAAATCGATGCAGCTGTCGAAGCCGTAGTAGGGATTGCGACGGGCGTTCTCGGCGACGAAATGCGCCATCGCCGCATCGCTGCTGAAACGCGCCAGGGCCGCGGCATGGGCGCGTCCGTTCGGCGCTTCGGTGTAGCGCGTCAGCGCTTTCCAGGGGCGTGACCAGAACGTGCCCAGCGCATCGCCGAGCGTGATCGACGCGACGGCATCGTCCTGTCCGTGGAACTCGATCTGGGTCTGGCCACCCGGCTCGGACACGATGGTGCAAGCCGGCGTGCAGACCCGGCGCACGCGCCGCGCATCGAGCAGGCCGGTGCCGATCTCGCCCTGCGCGAAGGCCCAGGTCGGTTCGCCCTGACGGTCATAACCGATCGATACCGAACCGACCCAACCGCCCTGCTGGATCAGCATCTGGCCATGGCCGCCATCGGCGGGGTCGAACCAGAAGCCGGAGCGGTCGCCGAGGCTGTAGTCGCGATTCACGACGAGGCGCACCAGATCATGCGTGCGGGCGCGGCCTTCCAGCTGCAAGCTCAGGCGCGCGTGGTCCTCGTCGCGGCGTTCGAAGCTCAGTGTCCCGGCCGGCGTCGACCCGGCCAGCCGCTGCAACAGCACATCCCAGCGCGGCCGATGCAGTTGCAGGCTCACTCGCCCCGGTACCGTGCGCACGGAACCCCCGACCCACCAGCGCGGTTCGCCCTGCGCATCGAAATCGGTGAGCAGGGCCGAACTCACGATGCCCGAGGGCGCGATCGTCAACGCCCAGCCGGGATCGGCCGGATCGAACCAAACATCGGTGCGTTCGCGATCAGGCGCGGCGGTGTAATCGCGCTGCGCGTGGACCGACGAGACGAACAGGAACAACAGGCCGAACAGCATCCAGGGGCGCATCGCAGTCTCCGCAGGGTCATCGCTGATGACGCTGCCGTCTGCGACTTCCCCCAAAGGCCGCGGCTATTCCATGCCGTCCGCGAACAGGATCGCGCCGGCATCGGGCACCAGGGTGGCGATGACGAGCGCTGCGGACGCACCCTCGCCGCCGGGCTGGATTGCGGCATCGCCCGCGATCGGCGGCAGGTTGCTGACGATGCTGTGGCGGAACAGCGCGCCCCAGGGCATCGACGCACCGACAGGCGCGTTGAAGCGCAGGGTCGTGGCAGTGCGCTCGACGGTCCAGTCGTTGCCGGCATCGAGATCGCCATCGTGCGTGTCGGCGAAGGCCACCGCGAACGGCGACAGCGGCAGCACGAACGCGGTCGGCCCGGGATTGGCGAGCACGCGCAGATTCGGCTCGCTGCCCTGGGTGTGCGGCCGCGTGTGGTCGATGTTCATCAGCGCGTAGTCGTAGCGCCAGCGGCCGCCGCCGAGATCGGCGACCCGGACCGCGAGGCGGACACGGCCATCGACGGCGACGGCCTCGCGGCTCATGCGAGCCGCCGTCGTCGTGCCGGGGGCCACCCAGGCGTCGATCACCGGACCCGGCACGAACGGCAACCAGGATCCGCCGGCCACTTCGAAGAAATCGAGCATCCACTTGCCGGTCGGCGCGATCCAGCGCGGGAAGATGCGCCGGTGTCCGAACGAGTTGTCGACGTTGATGTCGTCGCGCACCACGTACCAGGCCTCGATGAACCACTGCGCGCCCGGATGCAGGGCCGGCACCAGCTCGGATTCCAGCACGACGGCGCGCAAGTCGAAGTTCGGGATGAACGGACCATCCTCGCTGCCATTGCAGTCGGCGTCCCGCAACGAGCCGCAGCGGCCCCATTGCCCGCGCGACGGGATGATCTCGGCGCGCGGAGCGAGGAAGGCGGAGCTGTCATTGGTCGACCAGCCATAGGTGTCGGTGCAGCCGGCCCAGAGCACGTTGGCGCCGCCGCAGCCGCAGCCGGCCCCGCCGGCGGGATACTCGTTCGACGAGAAGAATGCGTGCTTCACGCCGGAACGCGCGAGCTGTTCGATGCGGCCGTCGGCGTCGATCCGATACACCGCCCAGACCAGGTACGGATGCTGGTCATTGCCCGGATACGGATAGCCGTGCGGGCTGGTCATGAACTTCTGGTACCAGGGCACATCGGCGCTGCCGACGCCCTGCAATTTCGCCGAGGGCGTGAGCTTGACGCGGGCATTGGCCGCGCCGGCACCGTTGCAGGCGCCGTTGCATATCGCATCGGCGCCGTCGATGGCACTGAGCGCGACGTCGACCTGGAAGTTGCCGGTGTTCGGAAAATTCGGTGCGACGCAGCTGTCGATCGCCTTCGCCGCCGACGTCAGTTCCACGTGCAGCAGCGCCGAGCCGATCGGCACGCCGATCAGACGCGCATCGCCGAGCCGTTGCGCCAGCGCCGGTCCGACATGCACGTCGAAGTGCCGCCATTCGGCCCGCGTGCCGCCGTCACGATGTTGCGGATGGGCATGGTCGAAGTGCAGCCAGTCCTGGCCGTCGGCGTCACGCAACGCGAATTCGAAGGCCTCGCCGCGACTCACTGCCCATTGCATCGTCCCGGCGCGCTGGCGACGCCCGCGCACCCGGAAGTCCCATTCGTCCGCCAGTCCGAACGCATCCCCGCGCAGTGCCACCGATTGCCCGTCGCGCAACACCAGCCGCAGATCCGGCCTCACTTGCAACGGCTGCACCGCCAGATGCTTCGGCACCGCCAGATCCAGCTCGCGCAGGCTGTCGGCGTTCCATTGCAAGGTCAGCGTCGCGCTGCGGATCGGCACGCTCACGAGCTCGGCACGCACCGCCCCAGCCAGCACCATCAGCCCCAGACTGAGCCATCCACGCATCGCATCCACCCGAAGCCCGACGCCATCCTCCCACGCAAACATCGCGCCACCGACGGTCCGCCGGTGGCGCGGGCGCAGATCAGTCGAATCCGTCCGAGAAGATCGTATCGACCGGTTCGACGATGCCGTCGTCGTTGACGATCAGGCCCAGACCGTAGGCGTTGTAGGCAATCCAGGCGCCGCCGCCGGAAATGACGGTCATGCGCAACCACAGGATCTCGTCGGATTCGACGGTGGCGTCGCCGGAGATCGGCACGTTGACGGTTTGCGTCTGGACGTTGGCGCTGGCCGGGAACACGAGGGTGCCGGAGGACAGCGTGTAGTCCTCGCCCGCGACTGCGGTGCCGGGCTCGGTGAGATAACCGATCGTCACCTGGTGATCGCTGGCCGACAGGTGCACGCTGAAGGTCATCTGTTGCTGCCCGGAATTCCCTTCCGTGATCGAGACGTCGTCGACGATGATTCCGGGGAATGCCAGATTTTCGTCGAAGATGTAGAGCAGTGAAGCCGCCGTGCCCAGGGTCGCGCCGCCAGTAGGCGTTGCGAGTGCGAGGTTGGCGTTTTCCGTGCCTTCCACCGTCAGATCGGCAACGAGGGGGATCTCGACGATCTTGAGCACCTCACCGTCGAGGAAGGTGACGACTTGGTCGGAATCGACATAGTCCGACCCTGCCAAGGCGCTGACATCGCTGACGGTAAAACTCGCGGTCACCGTTCCGGCCATGCCCTGGCTGCGCGTGATCGCCACCTTGGCCGTCGGCAATACCCCTTCGTACGACAACACCGAGGCATTGAAGAACTGGATCACGCCCGGGTTCGGGCCAGTGGTCTTGGCGCAGGGCGAGAATTCCGAGGTATTGCCCTGCGGATCGGTGACGGTGGCGCTCATGAACGGTGCCGCCGTAGACGCGAGAGACGCATCGATGACGCCAGTACCGTCCGGCCCGGTCATGACATCGACCGTGGCAAAGTACACATCGCCTTCGCCAAAGCCGGAGACGTCGCAACTCGGACTGGTGAAGAATTCGACCCGGTACAGGGTGTTCGGCTCGTTCTTCAGCAGGCCGTCGATCTCGGTGGTGGCGCCGGCCACCACCGACGTCAGCAACGGAAAGTTCTGGCGACGATTGCCTGCGATGTCGGCGTCCTGGTCGTCATTCAGCTGCGGACCCAACTCCCCCACGTCGATGCCCAAACGGTCGTTGCCGTAGATGGCATTGCGACTGAAATCATTGCTGTCGCCGCGTTCGATCCAGGCGCCGACATACGCGTTGTGGGCAATCACGTTGCCTTCGCCGGGACCGGGTCCGCCGATGAAATTATCGTAACCATCGGTGATGTAGATGCCGCCGGTGAGGTTGCCGAGTCCGGCCGCCAAGACCTTGTTGGTACCGATCCAGTTGCCCTGGATCATGTTTCCGGACGCGTGCCCGCTGATCAGGATGCCCGAGCGATCATTGCCCGACAGCACGTTGCCGGCGCCGGCGGTGCCGATGGTGTTGCCTGACGTGAACAGGTCGATGGCATTGCCGGCGTTGGGCAACTTGGCCAGCATCGAGGCATTGAGGCCGATGATGTTGTTGCGCAGGACCACACCGGTCGCACCCTGCTCGAAGGAAACGCCGCGGCTGTTGCCGGAAATCAGGTTGCCCTTGGCCACCGTGTCGCCGCCCAGCTCACCGCCGGTAGCGCCGTAGATCCGGACGCCGTAGCCACCATTGCCGAGATCAAACGCGCCGGTCACATCGGTGCCGATGTAATTGCCTTGCACCAGATTGTTGGTCCCGCTCAGCAGAATCCCCTGGGAGCTGTTGCCCGAGATCAGATTGCGTTCAGCGGCCGTGCTGCCACCGATGACGTGATCGGTGCCTCCGACGCCAATCCCGTATTGCTGGTTTGCGACCGCAGCCGTGCCTGCGGCATTGGTGCCGATCCGGTTCCCGGCAATGACCAGAGCGCTGGTATCGCCGTCCAGGGAAATGCCGTTCGAGCTGTTGCCCGAGATCAGATTGCCTGCGCCGGCGACCGTGCCGCCAATGGTGCTGCCGCTGGCGGTAATGGCACGAAGGCCGCCCCCGGTGTTGGGAATCGCGGCCGTTCCGGCGGCGTTGGTGCCGATGTAATTGCCTCGGATCAAGTGGCCGGATCCTTGCAGTGTGATCCCCTGAAACTGGTTGCCCGAGATCAGGTTGCGGGCGGCGGCCACGGTCCCGCCAACGGTGTGACCGGTGCCGCCGACGTACACCCCGGAACCCTGATTCGCCACCGCCGCGGTGCCCGCCGCATTGCTGCCGATCAGGTTGCCGCTGATGACCAAGGCGCTGGTGTTGCCGTCCAGCGAAATGCCGTTGGAACCGTTGCCCGAAATCAGATTGCCCGCGCCGGCGGCGGCACCGCCGATGGTGCCGCTGCTGACGGCAATGGCACGAATGCCACCGGCGCCATTCGGGACCGCGCCAGTTCCGGCGGCATTGGTCCCGATGTAGTTGCCCTGGATGCCGTTGCTGGAACCTTGCAACACCACGCCGGAGCTGGTGTTGCCGGAAATCACGTTGCGCGCGGCGGCCGTGGTACCCCCCAGGGTGTGGCCGGTGCCGCCCAGGGAGACGCCCGAACCCGCGTTGGCCAGGGCGGTCGTGCCGGCTGCGTTGGTGCCGATCAGGTTGCCGCTGATGACCAGGCTGCTGGTATCGGCGTCCAGGGCAATGCCGTTGGAGGTGTTGCCGGAAATCAGGTTGCCCGCGCCGGCGACGGTCCCGCCGATGGTGACGCCGGTGGCGGTGATGGCGCGGAGGCCATGGCTGGCGTTCGCGACCGCAGCGGTTCCGCCGGAATTGGTTCCGATGTAATTGCCCTGGATGCTGTGGCTCGATCCCTGCACGATGACGCCGGCGCCGGTGTTGCCGGAAATCACGTTGCGCGTTTCCACCGAGGTTCCGCCCAGATGATGGCCGGTGCCGTTCAGCCAGACACCGGCGCCCGCGTTCGGCAATGCGGTCGTGCCGTTGGCGGCGAGCCCGATCCAGTTGCCGCGCACTTTCCAGACGTCGGGAACGGCACTGAAATTCAGCCCGTTGCCGCCGTTCCCGGAAATGAGATTGCCGTCGCCGGGAAGCGACGACCCGATGATGACGTCGTTGGCCCCAGTGCCGGAAATGCCGTGACTCGCGTTCGCGACGGCCGCGGTGCCCGCGGCATTGGTGCCGATGCGATTGCCGCGGATCACCGAAAACGCGGCGCCGTTGTCCACCACGATGCCGGCCTGGCCGTTGCCCGAGATGATGTTGCGGGTCGCGGCGCCGTCGCCGATGACGGCCGAGCCGCCATTGACGTGAATGCCGGAACTCGTGTTGCCGGCATCGGTGACGCCATCCGGCGCAAGGCCGACGTAGCAATTCGAGACCGCGACCGAACTGGCCAGGATGTCGATGCCGAAACCGGTGAAATCGGTGATGGCAAGGTAGGCGACGCTGGAACCGGTTGCGCCGGCCGCGAACTGCAGCCCAGCCGCAGAAAAGGCGGCGCCACGGGCCAGTCGAATGCCAGGCGCTCCGGAAATGGCTTCGCCCGCCGCGTTGATCGTGGTCGGGCTGGTGATGGCCGGCAGCGCGGTCAGCACCGAGATCGTGAACGGGCCGGTGCCGGCGATCGCGAAGTTGATGGTGTCTGCGGTCGCGCCATTGGCATTGGCATCGAGGATCGCCTGTCGAAACGTCCCCGGGCCCGAGTCTGCGGTCGACGTGACGCTGAAAATCGCAGCATGACCAGACGTCGCACAAGCGAGGCCGGACAGCGCGCACCACACGGATTTCGTCAGACGGGAAGTACCCATGTTTTTTCTCGCGCTCATGCCGGCGGTGTGCGGCTTGCACTGAGATACGGAACTTTCGAGTCAATCCGGACACGGTCCCAAAAAATTCTCTCACCCTCCCCGAGACCTCAGAACAGGACGCCGAACCCCGATCCCGTTCGTGGTGGGAGGCCCGGCCTTTCGCAGGTCATCGATTCCGTCATCGCGCAGTCGGCGTGCTGAACTTCACCACCGCACAAAAACAAACCGCCAGCGCGAGGCTGGCGGTTTCAGTGCTGCTCGAGGTCAAATCAGCCCTCAATCGCTCTGTTTGTCAGGTGTATCCCTCGCGCTTGCGCCAAGCCTGAGCAGGAAGACTGACTCCAATCTTCGCACTAGTGCGTGGGCGAGCGACTCGTCGAACACAATCAGGTCCACCATGAATCCATCAAGTTCCAACAGGCTATCCTGAAGTTCCGAGAAGGCACTCCATGTATGCGGAACAGAGAGGGCATCTCCCCTACCTGGACTGGAGTTGGGAGAAACCTCCGGACTAAGGTCAAGCACGTAAAGCCGACCGTTCGGATTTTCCTCTCCAAAGAGTCGCAAGAAATTCGCCTGATCAATTATCGGGTCCGCGTTCAATTCCCGAGCCAGTTTGGCCACCAGTTGCCATGCGGCGTCGTGTGCCACGACGTCGTCGAAGGCATCCAACGTGAAATGGGCTGCGGTGAAATCCGCGAGCAGCTGAGCTGCGTCTCCGGACATTTTCATGTTGTCGGTGCCTTTGGTTCGGGAAACCGCCATTTTTCGTTCGCGCTGCCCTTTGGCCTTTGAATCTCGATCGTTCTGGTGCCTTTTGGGTACGAGTCGCCACCGCCACTCGGGTAGTCGATCACTTTGGATCCATCCGGGAGCGTTCCTACTTTTGCAGTGCCGCCTTCGCCACGACTTACTTCCTTTTCACCTTGCACTCCGATTAGACCCTTAACTTCTTCGGCCTGTTCCGGAGTGCCCTCGAGCTGTCCGATCACCCCGTGGCCATCACCGACGACGAACGCGCCTTCTTCATCGCCCTCGGCGCCCGCATCGGCCGCCTGCGCAAAGACCAGGACATCACCCAAGTCCAGCTCGCCGAACTGATCGGCGTGACGCAGCAAACGCTCAACTCCTACGAGACTGGCCGACGTCGCGTGCCGGTGTCGCTGCTGCCCGCCATCGCCAAGCGCCTCGGCGTCGCCGTCGAAGCCCTGCTCGAAGACGACGCCAAAGCCGCCGCCAAGCGCGGCCCGGTGCCCAAACTGCAACAGCAGATGGACCGCATCGCCCAACTGCCGCGCGCTCGCCAGCAGTTCGTCATGCAGGTCATCGATTCCGTCATCGCCGCGCATCAGTAGCGCGCTGAACTTCGCGACCGCCCATAAGCAAACCGCCAGCGCGAGGGCTGGCGGGTTGCTCGGGTACGAAACCTACTGGCCGGCGATCTGGTCTGAAAGAAGTCTAAGCAGACTACCTAGACGCTCAAGGTCCAGGGCACTTGCTCGATCCGGACTGTCCAACACTGACTGCAGCTCTCGGATGTCGTCGACTAGGGAGCCGACAACTGGCTCTGGCGTCTCGTTCATATCCAGCCAATCGTCGGATGGCACAGCCCAGTAGTAGTCCGCCTTTTGAAGGTTCAGGTCGGTAACTCCGTGAACCTGCTCCGCATGATCCAGCAAGATTTCCAAGCAACGTCTCACATCAACGAGTTTCATTCTGCACTCTTCTCTAGCTGGTCTACGACCTTCTTGAGTTCGCCTTCATTCTTCTTCAACTGCCCTTCAAGGGCCTTGACTCGCCCTGCAATGATCTTCTCCCTCACTGCTGCGCTCGGGGCATTTGCCAGCGTACCTTCATTGTCAAACTTGTCAGGATTGCGCTTGTAATCCTTGAGCTTCTGAACATGCTCATCAACACGCCCCTTGAGTTGAACCAGTCCCGCTTGCGTGGACACCTGCCTTTGGGTCGTATTGAATCGACCCTGACAGGAGAAATTCATGAAGACGAAGAAGCGCAAGACGTATCCCGAGGACTTTCGTCGCGAGGTGGTGCGCCTAGTGATCGAGGAACAGTTATCGCATTCCGAAGTGGCTCGACGACTCGATCTGCCGGCTCAGACCGTAGGCAATTGGGTTCGCGGTCGGGACAGCTTGCAGCCTGATCCGGCGACGGGGATGTCGCCCCAGGCGATGCAGAAGGAACTGGTGCGTCTGCGCGCCGAGAACGCGAGCTTGAAGCTCGACCGGGACATTCTAAAAAAAGCGGCGGCGTACTTCGCGAAGGAATCGTCGTGAGGTACGCGTGGATCAAGGACAACGATCCCGAGTTCGCAGTGCAGCGGATGTGTCGATTGCTGCGGGTCTCGCGCTCGGGTTTCTATGCATGGCGCGACCGGGCACCGAGTGCGCGTGAACAGGAAGACATCGAGCTCGCCGACGCGGTGAAGTCGATCTTTGTCAGTTCGCGCGAAACCTACGGATCGATCCGCGTGCGGCGGTCGTTGCAGGACGCGGGTCGGTCCGTAGGGCGTCATCGCGTGCGCCGGGTGTAAGCGTCCGGTGAACCCACCTTCCATCGCCTGACCTCGCCGCGCACGCTCGCGCATTTCTGCGAGGAGAAGGCGATGTCGAAGGAGAAGCAGTGGGCGAAGCGGATGCGGGCGTTCGAGCGCAGCGGGCTGAGCCGGCGGGCGTGGTGTGCGCGTGAGAAGGTGCCGCTGTCGACGCTGGACTACTGGCGCATGCGACTGCGGCGGCGTGACGCGGGATCGGCCTGGTGCCGGTGGTGGTCGATGCGGCGCCGAGGGCAGAACGTATCGAGATCGCGCTGGGCGATGTGCAACTGCGGCTGCCGACGACGGTTGATGCCGAGTGGCTGTGCCGCCTGCTGCGCGGACTGCGCTGATGCTGCGGCCGACCGGCCTGTGGCTGGCACTGAAGCCGATCGACCTGCGCTGCGGGATGGATCGGTTGCTCGTGCTGGTGCAGACGCAGTTCGGTCGCGACGGCTTCGATGGCGGGGCGTACCTGTTCCGCAATCGGTCGGGGTCGCGCCTGAAGATCGTGTGCGCGGATGCCCAGGGCGTGTGGCTGTGCACGCGCCGATTGCACCGCGGTCAGTTCACCTGGCCGCGTGCCGGTGAAGCGATGTTCGCGATCAGCGCCGCGCAGTTCGATTGGCTGGTCGCAGGCGTAGATTGGCAGCGTTTGTCGGCGCGCATCGAGGACGTACCGCGGCTGCTGTGATGCCGCGGAAAAGCCCGTGTTTTGCCGGCTTACGGCCATCGCGCGCACGCGCGCGAGATAAATGCGGCGATGAATGCAGCCGCTCTGGACCCACCGATATCGATGCATTGCGTGCGGCACTGGCCGCGCGTGATGCCGAGATCGCGAAGCGCGACCTGCGGATCGAGCAGCTCGAACACCTCCTTCGCCTTCTGAAACGTCAACAGTATTCGGCCAGCGCCGAGAAGTTCGATCCGACGCAGCAAGCCTTGTTCGATGCGGCTGCGGATGAAGAGATCGCGTCCGCGCAGTGCGAGATCGACACCCTGACGCCGCCACGCGAACGTGCGCAGCCGAAGCGCCAGCCGTTGCCGGAATCGTTGCCGCGCGTCGAGGAACGCATCGATCCCGTCTCGTGCACCTGCAGCGCCTGCGGCGGCGAACTGCATCAGATTGGCGAAGAGGTCAGCGAGAAGCTGGACATCAAGCCGGTCGAGTTCTTCGTGCGCCGGGTCATCCGCCCGAAGCTGGCCTGCCGCGGCTGCGAAACGATCCATACACCACCGACACTGCCCGCGATCATCGAACGCGGCATGGCAGCGCCCGGCTTGCTCGCGCATGTGTTGATCAGCAAGTACGCCGATCACCTGCCGCTGACCCGCCAGCGCGAGATGCTGGGCCGCAGCGGTGTCGACCTGCCGGTCTCGACCTTGTCAGAATGGGTCGGCGCCTGCGGCTTCGCACTGCAGCCGCTGGTCGATGCACTGCGCAGTGAATTGCATCGGTGCAGCGTGCTGCATGCCGATGAGACGCCGGTGCAGATGCTGGCACCGGGCAAGGGCAAGACCCAGAACGCGTATTTGTTCGCGTATCGCCGAGGCGAGATCGCCGAACCGCCGATCATCGTCTACGACTTTGCGGAGAGCCGCAGCGGGGCCAATGCACGCCGATTCCTTGCCGACTACGGCGGCGCGCTCGTGGTCGACGACTACGCAGGCTACAAGCACCTGTTCCAGTCGACGCCGATGCGCGAGATCGGCTGCTGGGCGCATGCGCGCAGAAAGTTCTTCGAACTGCATGAAGCGAACAAGAGCACGCTCGCTGCCGAAGCGCTGACGCGCATCGGCGCCATCTACGCAGTCGAGCGCGACACCGATGGCATGGATGCCGAGCAACGCTTCGCTCATCGCCAGGCATACGCGCAACCAAAGGTCGAGGCCTTGATCGCCTGGCTCGAATCCCTGCGCCCAAGCATCAACGGTGGATCAGCCACTGCGAAGGCCGTCGACTATTTGCTGCGCAGGAAGGCCGCGTTCACGGCCTACCTCGACGACGGCCGCTTCCCGATCGATAACAATCCGGTCGAGAACGCCATCCGACCGGTCGCGCTCGGCCGCAAGAACTGGCTGTTCGCGGGCTCGCTGCTCGCCGGCCAACGCGCCGCCAACATCGTATGCGTCCGGTGAACCCACGTTCCGCTGAAGCGGCGGCCGTGCTTACGCCGAGGTCGGCTGCCAGGTATGCGGCAGCAATTCGCCGAGCTTGCTGTTGAGCTGCGTGGGCAAGCGCGTGAGCACGTCGCGCAGGTAGGCGTGCGGATCGTGGCCGCAGGCGCGGGCGGTTTGGATCAGGCTCATGATGTTGGCGGCGCGTTGGCCGGCGAGCAGCGATCCGGCGAACAGCCAGTTCTTGCGGCCGAGCGCGACCGGTCGGATGGCGTTCTCGACCGGATTGTTATCGATCGGGAAGCGGCCGTCGTCGAGGTAGGCCGTGAACGCGGCCTTCCTGCGCAGCAAATAGTCGACGGCCTTCGCAGTGGCTGATCCACCGTTGATGCTTGGGCGCAGGGATTCGAGCCAGGCGATCAAGGCCTCGACCTTTGGTTGCGCGTATGCCTGGCGATGAGCGAAGCGTTGCTCGGCATCCATGCCATCGGTGTCGCGCTCGACTGCGTAGATGGCGCCGATGCGCGTCAGCGCTTCGGCAGCGAGCGTGCTCTTGTTCGCTTCATGCAGTTCGAAGAACTTTCTGCGCGCATGCGCCCAGCAGCCGATCTCGCGCATCGGCGTCGACTGGAACAGGTGCTTGTAGCCTGCGTAGTCGTCGACCACGAGCGCGCCGCCGTAGTCGGCAAGGAATCGGCGTGCATTGGCCCCGCTGCGGCTCTCCGCAAAGTCGTAGACGATGATCGGCGGTTCGGCGATCTCGCCTCGGCGATACGCGAACAAATACGCGTTCTGGGTCTTGCCCTTGCCCGGTGCCAGCATCTGCACCGGCGTCTCATCGGCATGCAGCACGCTGCACCGATGCAATTCACTGCGCAGTGCATCGACCAGCGGCTGCAGTGCGAAGCCGCAGGCGCCGACCCATTCTGACAAGGTCGAGACCGGCAGGTCGACACCGCTGCGGCCCAGCATCTCGCGCTGGCGGGTCAGCGGCAGGTGATCGGCGTACTTGCTGATCAACACATGCGCGAGCAAGCCGGGCGCTGCCATGCCGCGTTCGATGATCGCGGGCAGTGTCGGTGGTGTATGGATCGTTTCGCAGCCGCGGCAGGCCAGCTTCGGGCGGATGACCCGGCGCACGAAGAACTCGACCGGCTTGATGTCCAGCTTCTCGCTGACCTCTTCGCCAATCTGATGCAGTTCGCCGCCGCAGGCGCTGCAGGTGCACGAGACGGGATCGATGCGTTCCTCGACGCGCGGCAACGATTCCGGCAACGGCTGGCGCTTCGGCTGCGCACGTTCGCGTGGCGGCGTCAGGGTGTCGATCTCGCACTGCGCGGACGCGATCTCTTCATCCGCAGCCGCATCGAACAAGGCTTGCTGCGTCGGATCGAACTTCTCGGCGCTGGCCGAATACTGTTGACGTTTCAGAAGGCGAAGGAGGTGTTCGAGCTGCTCGATCCGCAGGTCGCGCTTCGCGATCTCGGCATCACGCGCGGCCAGTGCCGCACGCAATGCATCGATATCGGTGGGGTCCAGAGCGGCTGCATTCATCGCCGCAATTTATCTCGCGCGCGCGTGCGCGCGATGGCCGTAAGCCGGCAAAACACGGGCTTTTCCGCGGCATCACAGCAGCCGCGGTACGTCCTCGATGCGCGCCGACAAACGCTGCCAATCTACGCCTGCGACCAGCCAATCGAACTGCGCGGCGCTGATCGCGAACATCGCTTCACCGGCACGCGGCCAGGTGAACTGACCGCGGTGCAATCGGCGCGTGCACAGCCACACGCCCTGGGCATCCGCGCACACGATCTTCAGGCGCGAACCGGATCGATTGCGGAACAGGTACGCCCCGCCATCAAAGCCGTCGCGACCGAACTGCGTCTGCACCAGCACGAGCAACCGATCCATCCCGCAGCGCAGGTCGATCGGCTTCAGTGCCAGCCACAGGCCGGTCGGCCGCAGCATCAGCGCAGTCCGCGCAGCAGGCGGCACAGCCACTCGGCATCAACCGTCGTCGGCAGCCGCAGTTGCACATCGCCCAGCGCGATCTCGATACGTTCTGCCCTCGGCGCCGCATCGACCACCACCGGCACCAGGGCCGATCCCGCGTCACGCCGCCGCAGTCGCATGCGCCAGTAGTCCAGCGTCGACAGCGGCACCTTCTCACGTGCACACCACGCCCGCCGGCTCAGCCCGCTGCGCTCGAACGCCCGCATCCGCTTCGCCCACTGCTTCTCCTTCGACATCGCCTTCTCCTCGCAGAAATGCGCGAGCGTGCGCGGCGAGGTCAGGCGATGGAAGGTGGGTTCACCGGACGCTTACGAAATGCGCGAGCGTGCGCGGCGAGGTCAGGCGGTGGAAGGTGGGTTCACCGGACGCTTACCCAACATCATGAGCCTGATCCAAACCGCCCGCGCCTGCGGCCACGATCCGCACGCCTACCTGCGCGACGTTCTCACGCGCTTGCCCACGCAGCTCAACAGCAAGCTCGGCGAATTGCTGCCGCATACCTGGCAGCCGACCTCGGCGTAAGCACGGCCGCCGCTTCAGCGGAACGTGGGTTCACCGGACGCATACGTCATTGTCGCGCACGCAGCGCCCAAATCATGGGATCGGTCCGCCATGCAGGTCATCGATTCCCTCATCGCGCAATCCGCGCGCTGATCTTCGCGACCGCCCATAAGCAAACCGCCAGCGCGAGGCTGGCGGTAGCCATGCTCATGAAGCCTGCGCTCGATCGTCAGATGGCCCGTGATAGCTCCACTTCTCCAGCCAAGCCTTCAACTCGGACAACGGCACTCGATCGAACCCCGCCAGCAATTCGTCATCAACTTGCACGCCGTTGACTATCCTGAGGCTGTAGTTGTTGACGTCGTCGATGCACAAACCCACGCATTCGTCGCTTGCTTCAGATCGAAATACAACGCCGGCAAATGCAATGCCCACTGCGGTAGCAGAGGCCGGGACGTTGGCGAGACTTCCACGGCCTTCAATAACTTGCTCAAAATGCTCCGGAACTTCGCCCGGCGCCGCTGGACGCAACCATTCTGCCCGGAAGAGATACTCCAAGATCCCAAGCACGGGAACTTTTGAGAGCGAATTGAGCGCACTGACATCGAGATTCTCCGCAGATTCCACTCTGACGAAATAGACCTCGAAGCGAAATTCCACGTCGGCGAAATCCCATGACGCGGTCGCGACTTTGCCGTGCACCGACCGAAGATGCAGGACGCCCAAGGGCGGCTCATTTGACGGATCCATCAAGAGCTCGCCACCTGAGAATTCAGTCATGCCGAGCAACGATTGCAACTCTGGACAGAACATCTTCCTTTTCATGGAGTGCTCACAATGGATCGGGAACAGGTGTTCCCGGTGGAAAATGAATGATTTCAGGCGGCTTGGTTCCGTTCTCAGGAATATCGATTCTCGGCCCATCTTTGCCATTTGGTCGAACCGCCACCCCATTCGGCGAGACGCGACGTCCGTTCTTGTCCGGCGGACCAAGAGTTCCGCCCGTCAATTCCTTCACAGTCTCTGGGAGCTTGTCTGCGGGCAAGCTTGTGCCAATCGCCTTGCCACCGTTCTTTCCGGTTTGTCGCGGATTTTCACCGACCAATCCGGTCGGAAGATCCGGGGCTGCTGCAGGCTGCCTCTCCGGTTTCGTCGACTCGTTCAAAGCGTTGTTGTATGCCCAAACGAGGGATCCGCCGATTGCCGTGCCCACAATTGCCGCGGAGTACGACAAGCCTTTTGCCGGGGCAGCAACATCCGTTGGATCAGGCGTCGCGGCATCGACTGCAACCGCACCAAGGGTGAGCTCAAGTGCAGCAAATGCATTTCGGCCATCAGGATCAGTAAACCGATAAGGCGAGTTGTTGGCGTACGCGTAGCGGTTGAAGTTGAAGGCGGAGGTGGTGTCCACCGCAATCGGGTCAGGACTGAGAAAGCGGCCGAGGGCGGGGTCGTAGAAGCGGGCCTGGGCGTAGATCAGGCCGGTGGTCTGGTCGTACTGGTGGCCGGTGTAGCTCGGTTCGCCGTTGCGCGGCGTGGTCGTCGGGGTGCCGTAGGGTTCGTACTGGGTGCGACGGCCCGCGAGCACGCTGCCGGTGCTGCTGGTGTAGGCCACCGGACTGCCGAGCGCGTCGGTGTGCACGTATTCGACGCTGTAGGTTTCCGGGTTGACCACAGCGGCGGTGGCGACGGCATTCGGATCGGCGTTGCCGCCGGTACCGTTGCCATTGCCGTTGCCGCCAGCGTTGCCGTTGCCGTTTCCGCCGGCATTGCCGTTGCCATTGCCACCCGCGTTGCCATTGCCGTTGCCGCCGGCATTGCCGTGATCACCGTCGGCCTGGCCCGGCGTCGCGCCTTCGTACGGGTTCGCGAACGGATTGAAGCCCAGCGTGCCCGCGGCCATGCGCGCGCCCGTGTCGGTCGTGTACGTCGAATTGCCGAACTGCTTCGCGATCAGCGTGCCGCCAAGCGAGACGTAGTTCACCTGCTTCGACGAACCACCCGTCCCCGTCGAGTTCCACTTGATGTCGTTTTCCCACTGGAACTCGCCCGACGGCGTGTAGATCTGGAAGCGCAGGTCGGTGTTGCCCGAGGTCGACGGCGTGTCGGTGCGCGTGCGACGGCCTTGCGCGTCGTACACGTAACCCACGATCAGACTGTTGGCGCCGGTGCGAACCGCCGTCAGCCGGTTCGCGATATCGATGCTATAACGACGATCAAACGTGCCCTGCGTGCGGCGATTGACGTTGCCTGAGTCGTCATACTGATACGACACCTGCACCACATTCGTCGCCGTGTCCTTCACCGATGTCACGCGTTGGGTGGCGGTGTTCAAAACGTAAGTCCAATCGCGACTGCCAACCTGGTAACGGGTCAGATTGTCGAGTGCGTCGTAACTCATCGACGCCTTCACGGGTCCGAGTTCCGACTCGCGTACCACGCGTAGTCGATCCAGTCCGTCGTACTCCAGCCATTTGTCGTCGAAGTTCAGCGCGTCGTCGATCGACTTCGGATTGCCGTTGCCATCGTAGGTGTAGCTGTTGTCGACGATGGTCGTGCCACCCTTCACATCCCAACTGCGCGACGGCATCTGTCGCGTATTCGGCGTCATCTGATGCACGGCGCCGTTGCCATAGTTGAACTGCTTCAGCGCACCATTCGGGTAGTAGCTGATGCCGTTGGCATAGGTCAGCACACGCGTCGGCGAATAAACCTGCGTCGGCTGACCCCAGGCGTTCGGCGAATAGTCCAGCCTGAAGCCGTTGAGCTGACGCACGCTCGACACCTGTGCCAGACCGTTGTAGGTCCAGTTCATCGCCGACGATTCGCCACCGATGTAGATGCGCGCTTCCGTCTGCAAGCGGCGCTTGTTGTACTGGTATTCCCACTTGACTTCGTTCGCCTGCCCCGCACCGAGCACGGCGGTCTGCAATGCCCCGTCGAGGTAGTAGGTGCGCGTCTCGTCGTAGGTCGCCGTTCCCGGGTAGTTCACACCTGTCAGACGATCACGATTGTCATATGTGCGCAGTATGCGCAACGCGGGCGAAACGTCTCCACAGCCCGCCGCCGTCGAGACGTCATATCCCGCAGCGTTCCAGTCGATGCGATTCGCGCTGTCGTAATGGAAGACTTCGGCGCCACGCTCAGGTTCCACGGTTTTGCAGAGCCGCTGATTGGTGTCGTAGTAGAACGATCGCGTCGCCGTTTCTCCGCCCGTCTTGGATCGGGTGATGAACTTCGGCTTGCCCCAGACATCGCGATCGATGGTGATGTTGACGCCCTCTGGCGCCGAAATCGCGATCGGATGATCTTCCGACGGACTGTCGTACTGCAGATACTGGATCGTCGTGGACTGCTGATTCGGGTTCGTGATCGTCTTGCTGTTGGTCAACTGGTCGTAAGTGATCAACGTGGTCTGGGGACCGAACTCCGAACTCGCGATCGTCCGCTCCAACCGTCCCAGCGCGTCAAACTGCTTGGTGACTCCGGCGAGCGATCCAGCGTTGAATGCACCCAAGCCGGTCGTCGGGTATGAGGCGAACACCTCTCGACCGTCAGCGTCGAACTGACGCGCGACCTGTCGCGTTTCCGCGGGTGCATTCGTATCCCATTCGCTGGTGACCACGGGTCGCCAGAGCGCGTCGAACACGATGTCCTTGCGGAAGCGACCGGTCGTGATCGACTGCTTCCAATGCCCCGGCCCCACCCCGAACTCCGTCGTGTTCAACACCGGCGCGAACGTGATGTCGGTGGCGATCCACGCCGTACTGTCGCTGGTCGGATGGATGATTTTCTTCAAATGGCCCAGATCGTCGTACTGATAGTTTGTGGTGTATCCGAGTTCATCGGTGTATGCGGTGACCCAGCCGTAGTCGTTGACCACGCCGGAGATCGAATGCATGTCCGCAAACGACACGCTCTGCGGGATGCCACTCTTGTGGTTGCCGAATGTCGTCGTCTTGTTGCCACCATCCTTGATGGTGCGCAGCAGCCCTGCCGCATTGCAACCCGACACGAGCGGGAGCGAGCAATATGTCATCGTCTGGTCGAGGCGGCTAAACACCTTGCGCGTGATCGGCAGCGCACTGCTGTTGTAGTCGATGTCGAGTTCGACGACATTTGTGTTGATGTCCTTCACCTGATCGATCAGCCCTAATACCCACGCTGCCGTATTCGATGCATAGGTAGTCGTCTCGATCTTCGTCTTCGCGCCACTGCTGCGGCTCGTCTCTGTCGGATTGCCGTAGATGTCCCAGTTCGATGCCGTCCAAGTGAACGAGACACCGTTGAGAACACCGTTGAACGTGCTGCGCTTCATGGCTTGGGGCGCAATTCGCTGCGAAAAATCGGCATCGCCGCGAATATTGTCCGAGTAGCCAACAGGATTCGGAAATGCCTTGCCGGCAGATGAGGCATAAGTGAATTCATCAATCCGATCCCAGACAACCCCATCGCCGACCTGGAGCTTCTGCAATTTGCCCTCGTCGATTTCGAACCGCGTTCCAAAGGTGTATAGGCTCACTGTGTCGCGTGGAGAACCTGACAACGGCACTTCGGATAATCTCACGCTCACCGACTTCGGCTTCGACTCGAGCGTGGAGGGACAGGGATTGGGTGGCGTTTGCCCTCCGAATCCGGACACATAGCAAGGTTCGGCTACGCTGTATGTATATTCCCAACCAATTGATCCTAGGCCAGGACCGGCAATTTGCTTATTGGTTAACGCAAGCGTGTCGAATGTGCCTGGCTGAGTCAGATGCCCAAAATTTGGGCCGGTTGTTATGCAGTTGTAGGGCACATAGCTGCGGCCATGGCGCGTAGGTGCCACCGTGAATGTGCCGACAGCGCCTGATGGATGCGTAATCGTGCCTGTAAAACTGGTATTGGCCATTGTCCCAGAATTGCAAAAACCCGGGCTGAAATATTCGACCCTCGCGTGAAATAGCGGCGTCAAGTCATACAACCATGCCGTGCCGCCCGGACGCGTAACACTGTCGAGATTGTTATTTGCATCGTAGGCATACCGCCACAAACGCCCGCCGTCACTTACAGTTGCGATACGATTTGTACCGTTTACATAGGTCAAAGTAATTACGCGCCCATCACTGGCGGTCATCGACCGCAGCTGCGTTCCGACCCAGTTGAGATTCACGCTATTGCCGAATCGATCCGTGATCAGTGTCGGATACAAGCGCGCTTCTTTGCGCGCAAGCACCGACCCAACTGGAGCAAGGATTGCGGAACTCGTCGAATCAGGTTTGGGTTTGGTAATACCTTGTACCAACCGGTATGTAAGCCAGTCAAATCGATATCGAATCCCGGATGGCGAAAGCACCGAATAACCTTCATCGCGGCCAGTTCCTGATTCACCGCCATTTTGCAAAACTACTGTGCACGCGATCTGCCAATGATCTCGTGTCACCAGAGGATAAGCAGCTACATCTCCGCCAGGTGCCAACATGTTTACGGACGATCGGTGGAGAATTTCCTGATCTCCTATTCCGGGCACATAGAGCGACGTGCCATGCCAAAACTCATGTGATGAAAAGAATCCATCCGGGCTGCCAGCGGCAGGCGGTGGTTCATCAAAGCCCGTGCATCGTTCGCGACCGAGTGAACTTGGGCCGGCCACTTTGAACCCATCCAATTCCGAGAAAGTGCCGTGAATCATAGGCAAGTCCAGCTCCCAGTCGCCGAATGCGCCTGCGAGGTAGAGCGCTGAACTGCGCGCTCCGCCAAACGACTCCACCGAAAACTTGCGCGCGATGCGCATCGGGAGGTCGTCATTGCCCGGAAGATCGACATCGACAGCAGCAAAGCTGAGCGCACCTGAGTAGAGATTCACCTCGTCTCCGAAAAGATCAACGCCTAAACTTCCGACGGTGTCATTCGCGCGAATTAGCTTGTGCGATTCGTTCTGGGTCGTCGTAGTCGTCTGGGCAAGAACTACCGTCCAGGGCTCCAAAAAAAGCAGTGCGATACAAAGAGCCGAACGGCTGACAATTCGAGACAACATGAATACTCCGAAGGGCTCCAGCCCATTTTTTAAAGCGAATTCTGCGACCGACACCCCAATGCATGAGTCACAGCGGCGCGCACCATATTTCATGCCGCAATCTGTTACAAATGACTTGTTTAGGGCAATTGTCCGAGCGCTCAATGCACTCATGGCGCTCGGTCTAGTCGAACGCGTCCTCACACCGAAGACTCATGGAACCGCCCCGATAGTCGTGACGGCGGCTGGGTTCAAGTGATTCAGCGCCAGACTTGGCCTGAACCGCCTGGCATTGGACTCGTGTTAAAAGCGCTGGCGGCTTCTAGCCCGCAGCACTGCGCACCGGCACGGGCTGTTGCGGCCAGCGTTTGAGGATGCTGGCCTTGAGGCCGGCGGCATCGAGGCCGACTTGATGCAGCAGCTGTTCGCGCGACATGTGTTCGATGAAGGTGTCGGGCAGGCCGAGGTGCAAGATGGGGGTATTGAGGCCGTGGGCCGAGAGCAGTTCGGCGACCGCGCTGCCGGCGCCGCCCATGATCGCGTTGTCTTCGACGGTGACGATGCCGGCATGCGTGCGTGCCAATTCGAGCACGAGTTTTTCGTCGAGCGGCTTGATGTAGCGCATGTTGACCACGGTCGCATCGAGTTCCTGGCCGACCTGCTGGGCCGGCGTCACCATCGCGCCGAAGGCCAGGATCGCCAGCCCGCGCCCGCGTCGGCGGACCTCCGCTTCGCCGATCGGCAACCCGTCGAGTTCGGCCGAGACCGCGACCCCGGGACCACTGCCGCGCGGATAACGCACCGCCGCCGGACCGGGATGGCGATAGCCGGTGGTGAGCATGCGTCGGCATTCGGCTTCGTCGGCCGGCGCCATCACCAGCATGTTCGGAATGCAGCGCAGGAAACTCAGGTCGAAACTGCCGGCATGGGTGGCACCATCCGGACCAACGACGCCACCGCGATCGATCGCGAACAGCACGTCGAGATTCTGCAGCGCCACGTCATGGATCAACTGGTCGTAGCCGCGCTGCAGAAAGGTCGAATAGATCGCGACCACCGGCTTCAGGCCCTCGCAGGCCATGCCGGCGGCGAGCGTGACGGCGTGCTGCTCGGCGATCGCGACATCGAAATACTGCTGCGGAAATTCCTGCGAAAAACGCACCAGGCCGGAACCTTCGCGCATCGCCGGGGTGATCCCGGCGAGCTTGCCGTCGGTTGCGGCCATGTCGCACAACCAGTCGCCGAACACCTGCGTGTACGTGGGTTTCGCCGGCCCCGGCTTCTTGACGACGCCGACACTCGGATCGAACGGACCGACCGCGTGATACTCGATCTGGTCGCCCTCGGCGCGCTCGTAACCCTTGCCTTTCCTGGTGATCACGTGCAGCAACTGCGGCCCGCGCTGCTCCTTCATCGTCGCCAGCGTGCGCACCAGTTGCGGCAGGTCGTGGCCATCGACCGGACCGACGTAGTGGAAGCCCATTTCCTCGAACAGCGTCGAAGGCAGGGCCATGCCCTTCCAGTGTTCTTCCCAGCGTTTCAGGAAACGCCCGACCCGGCTCGAGCGCGGGAACAGCTTCTTGCCGCCTTCGCGCAGTGCGGTATAGGTCGGTCCGGCGAGCAGGCGCGCATACATCTTGGTCAGGCCGCCGACGTTTTCGCTGATCGACATCTGGTTGTCGTTCAGCACCACCAGCAGGTCCGGCTCCGGCACCAGTCCGCCGGCATGATTCAGCGCCTCGTAAGCCATGCCCGCAGTCATCGCGCCATCACCGATCACGGCGACCACGCGGCGCGGATCGTTCTGGCGCTGCAAGGCCACGGCCATGCCGAGTGCGGCCGAAATCGAGGTCGAGGAATGACCGACGCCGAAGGTGTCGTAGTCGCTTTCCTCGCGGCGCGGAAACGGGGCGACGCCGTCCTTCTGCTTGACCGTATGGATGCGGTCGCGCCGCCCGGTCAGGATCTTGTGCGGATAACACTGGTGCCCGACATCCCAGACCAAGCGGTCATTCGGCGTGTCGTAGAGATAGTGCAGGGCCACGGTCAGCTCGATCACACCGAGCCCGGCCGCGAAATGCCCGCCGGACTGCGCCACCGAATCGATCAGATAGCCGCGCAGCTCCTCGGCGATCGCCGGCAGGTCGGACTCGGGGAAGCGGCGCAGATCACCGGGGACGGTGATTTGCGCCAGCCGCGGATAGCGCTGGGCATCGATCATGGACAGGATGAGATCAGGGAATGCCGGCGATTGTCCGGCGAAGCCCTAGACAGAGCAAGGCAAATGCCGGGCAATGGCGGTCCGGCATTCAGTCGCCCGGGTGATAACGGCGCTGTGCGCGGCGATCGACCTCGTCGCGATAGAAGGCGACTTCCTTGAACCGACGCTCGGCATAACGTTCGGCCTGATCGGCGAAATGCCTTGATGCCGGATCACCGCTTTGACCGCCCGCGAGCAGGCTTTTCGCCTTCACGCGCGGGCCGAATTCGACCGCAGCGACGAAACTGTTGCCCTTCTGGCCGTAGATGCGCTTCGTGCCGGCGCCCGGCACGGCGCCGAACGCGGCGAGCGCCCCCCAGCTGCCCGAGGCCATGGCCACCGGCAGGCTGGGCTTGGCATCGTCATGCGTTTGCTCGATCGCCCCGTCGAGGCGCTGGTAGCGGTTCACCTCGCCCCACGGCACGGCCCAGGTGCCGAAGTCGGCCTGCAGTTTCGACACGGTGGCCGCGAATGCCGCCAATCGGTCGGCAGCTGCGCTCTCGCGCCCGGCCCATTCGACCTCGGCCATCGTCACGAAACCCGCCGCCGAGAGCCGCTGTTGCAGCATCGCGACGCCGTAGAAATGCGCCAGCGTCATCGCCACCGAATCGAGCGCAACCTTGCGGTCCCAGCGCCGCAGCACGGCGATCGGCCGTTCCAGCTGCGGCCAGCGCTTGGCATCGTGGTCATACGCGGTGAACAGGCCCGGCAACAGCACTTCGAACGCGGGCAATTCGGGGTCGTAGGCCAGATCGATCAGGCCATCGAGCGTCAGGTCCTTCGCATCCGTCAGCAAGCGCACGGCATGGATGGCGCGATAGGTTTCCGCATCCGGTGCCATGTAGGCCGGATAGTCCTCGCGCTTCGGGCTGAACGCGAGTGCGGCAGTGAACGGCGTCGAGTTGCAGTTCTGGATCCAGCCGTTGCCAGGATTGAGCAGCGTGATCATCTCGTCGAGCGCATGCACGCCGGCCCAGTCGGTGCGCGGGTCGCTGCCGTCCACGGGCTTCGAATAATCGAACGCAGGATCGCGCTTCGGCATGAAATTGCCGTGGAAGTAGGCGATGTTGCCGGAGGCGTCCGCGTACACGGTGTTGTTCGAGGAGTTGTTGCGGATCTGCATCATGTCGCGGAACCCGACGTAGTCGCGCTGCTTCATGCGCAGGTAACTCTGGCGCAGCGCATCGACCGGATGCCAGTTGATACGTGTGGTCGCCCAATGCCCGTCGATCACGTGCGTCACCGGCCCCTGATGGGTGCGATACACCGGAAAGCTGCGGCTGCGCAGCGTGTCGCCGTCGCGGTAATTCAGGGTGACGTCGAAGGTTTCGAGCGTGCGCAACACGTCACCGTAGCGGTACTTGAGCGCATCGCCGTCGCGCACGACCTGCTGCACGTACTCGTCCAT
Source organism: Lysobacterales bacterium (assembly GCA_016721845.1). NCBI lineage: Bacteria > Pseudomonadati > Pseudomonadota > Gammaproteobacteria > Lysobacterales > Lysobacterales bacterium. The sequence continues at coordinate 117,471 of JADKHK010000008.1, read as the reverse complement.
GAAATCGGCGCGGGTCGTCGTGTGCATCCAGCCGGTGGTCTCGTTGAACCCCTGGTAGACGAAGAATTGTCCCCAGGTCACCGCGCCGTAGACGTTCAATCCTTCCTCGCTGACGACATGGACTTCGCCACGGAAGAAGAACGACGTATGCGGATTGATCAGCAGCATGGCGTGGCCGGAGCGCGTGCGACTGCCGGAAATCGCCCAGCCGTTCGAACCCGACGGTTCGGTGAATTCCGGTGTCGACAGCATCGCGACCGATGCCGCGATCGGCGGCGTCACCGCAGCCGCTTGCACCATCGGCACATCCGCTTCGTTCGCACGCCCGCGCCCGTAGAAGGCCGCGATGCCGTCGAGCGGGACCGATTCGATGTCGCCGCCGATCGAGCCCTCGAAGAAGTAGAACGGCATCCATGGCTCGAAGCGCGTCAGCCGCTGCGGCTTCACGTCGGGATGCGTGGCGAGGTAGAAGTTCAGGCCGTCGGCGAAGGCGCGGCAGAGTTCACGCAACCATTCCGGCGCCGCTGCGTAGGCGGCTTCGGCTTCGGCTCGGGTCATGTACAGATTGGCGCGCAAGTCGCTGTATAGCGCGGATTCGCCCTGCACTTCCGCCAACCTTCCCATCGCCCACAGATAATTGCGCTCGATGCGCGGAAAGTCGTCTTCGGCCTGGGCATAAAGCAGGCCGAAGACCGCATCGGCATCGGTCTTGCCGTAGATGTGCGGCACGCCGTAGTCGTCGCGAATGATCTCGACGCGTTGCGCCTGCGCCTGCCAGCGCGCGCCCTCGGACATCGCGACCGCAACCGGCGCATCGGGCACCGGATCGGGTCGGGTGGCACACCCAGTCAGCGCCGCGGCCACGAGCAACATCCGCATCCATCCGCTTGCATGCCGCATCGCCCACTCCCCAGTCCTGAAGGTCCGCACGATAGCCGTTCGTGACCCACCGACACAGTGGGCTGCGACGATCCGGTCCGATTGCGGAGAAATTGCGGATTCGGCCGGACCGCGCTTCCGGTGATCGCGAGCCGCGGCTATCGTCGCTGCGCATGCGTCTATGGCAACGACTATTCCTGGTGATCGCCGGTGTCGGCTCGGTGGCCGTCGTCGCGGTGTTGTTCGCCCAGCAACAGGCGTTCCGAAACGGTTTCGTCGATTATCTCAACACGCTGGAAGCGCAGCGGGTCGAGCAGATCCGTGATCGCCTGATCGATTACTACCGCCAGGACCCGCAGTGGTGGTCGATGCGCAGCGACCCGCGACGCTGGGCCGAACTCAGCGGTCTGCCGCTGCCGCAGCGCGCGCTGCGTCCGGGCATGAACGAGGACGACGCGCCCTTTCCGCCACGTCGCGGCGACCGCCCCGAGTTGCGCCCGTCACCGCCCGGCGATGATCCGCAACGTCCGCGCCCACCGCGCGGTGGTGGCGTCGAACTCGGCGGACGACTGCAGTTGTTCGATGCCTCGGGCGAACGGGTCGCCGGTGCCCCGCAGGTGCCGCCGGATGCGCAGCTCGCCCGCTGGCCCTTGATCGTGGACGGTGCCAGCGTTGGCGAACTGCGCCTCGCGACCATTACCGCACCGGCCGCCGAACTCGACCAGGAATTCGCGCGCTCGCAATCTCGGCGCGGACTGTGGACCGCTGCGCTGCTGCTGCCGCTGGCCTTGCTCGCGGCCTATCTGTTCGCGCGCCTCGCGCTGCGTCCCCTGTCGAACTTCGCGCAGGGCTTCCATGAACTGGCGAGCGGTCGCTACGACAGCCGCATCGATGCCCCGCGCCGCGACGAATTCGGCGCGCTGGCTGCCGACTTCAACCGCCTCGCCGAAAGCCTGGAACGACAGCGCAGCAGCCAGCGCGACTACATCGCCGATGTCGCGCACGAACTGCGCACGCCGATCGGTATCCTGCGCGGCGAATTGCATGCGCTGGAGGATGGTGTGCGACCGCTGGACCGCGCCGCGATCGATTCGCTGTCCGGCGAAGTCACACGACTGACACGCCTGGTCGAAGACCTGCACCTGCTCGCACAAAGCGACACCGGCGCGCTGAACTACCGCATGCAAGTCGTCGATCTGGCCGAGTTGATGCGCGATGCCGCCGAGACCTGGCGACCGCAATACGAACGCGGCGGACTGCCGCTGACGCTGGATGTGCGCAGCGATCCGGCCTGGATCGACGGCGATGACCAGCGCCTGATGCAGCTGCTGAACAATCTGCTCGGCAACAGTTTGCGCTACACGGATGCACCCGGCCGCGTCGAGATCGCGCTCAAGCGCAGTGGTCGCGACTGGCAGCTGACGATCGCCGATTCCGCACCCGGCGTACCGGCCGATGCGCTGCCGAAATTGTTCGAGCGCCTGTATCGGGTCGACACCTCGCGCGCGCGCAGCCACGGTGGTGCCGGCCTCGGGCTCGCCATCGCAGAACGCATCGTCGAAGCGCATCGCGGTCGCATCGGCGCCAGCGCGAGCATGCTCGGCGGACTTGCCATCCGCGTCGAATTCCCGGCGGCCAACGCGCCATGAACCCGATGCCGATGCATGTGCTGATCGTCGAGGACGAGCCCAAGCTCGCCGCCCTGCTCACCGACTATCTGCAACGCGATGGCTACGTCTGTACCACCGTGCACGACGGTGGCGCGGCGATCGAACGGATTCGCGCGATCGACCCGGCCATCGTGCTGCTGGACCTGATGTTGCCGAACAAGGACGGTTACGCGATCTGTCGCGAGCTGCGCGCGTTTTCGACGGTGCCGGTGATCATGCTGACCGCGCGCGTCGACGAGATCGACCGCCTGCTCGGCCTCGAACTCGGCGCCGACGATTACCTGTGCAAACCCTACTCGCCGCGCGAAGTCGTGGCCCGCGTGCGCGCGCTGCTGCGGCGCACGCGCCAGTGGTCCGCCCTGCCCGCCAACGCCGACCCGTTGCAACTCGACCACGAGCGCTTCGAAGCGCGCATCGACGGCCACGCCCTCGCCCTGACCCCGGTCGAATTCCGCCTGCTCGCCAAGCTGCACGACAAGCCCGGCCACGTGCTGTCGCGTGCGCAGCTGCTGGACGCGATCTACGTCGATCATCGCGTCGTATCCGACCGCACCGTCGACTCGCACATCAAGAACCTCCGCCGCAAGCTCGCCGAAGCCCGCCCGGACTTCGATCCGGTGAACTCGGTCTATGGCGTCGGCTATCGCTACGAAGTTTGATGCGACCGACAGCACCCCAGCGCCGCCCGATCAATGCATCGCCGCAACGCTGCATTTCCCGATGAACTTTCTTGACCCACCCCAACCCCGCCGACCAAACTCCCGCGAGATCCCGACGATTTCGTCGGAGAACTGGCGTTAGGCCCACATGGTTGCGCTTTCGCAAACTCAGCTTGTAGACGACCTCAGCAAAATCCTTCCAGAGTTCGTTGCCGTTTGGGCGGCCGACAACGAGGAGGTAGAGTTTAGAAGCGGTTCGCTTCACTCGGTTTACATGTCCTTCCTACCCTTGTTTTCGGCTTCGGCGCTGACGCAGCATCAATGGCGACAAGTCGCCGATCTCTTCAGTCGCGAGGTAGCTGCGGGTGGTGATCGAGAGAATGCCGTGGATACCTGCGTTTTGGAACACTTGCATCAAGTAAAGCTCAATCGGGTGCTGCGGCCCCTACTTAGTCCTGCCGCCAAGGCTCTCGTGCGGGCCTAACTATGTGTCTATGGACTCCTCCCCTACGTCAACCTGATTGATCCTGTTCTGCTTCATCACGGGTGGATCGGCGCAGTCGTCTATCCGTTCTCGAAGTGGCGGGATCATTCGCCGGGACATCATGGAATCCGCAGGTGCGGGGCCTATCGTTCGAGCGACCTCAGGGTCGACATAGTTTTCAGCCTTGCCGCAATTCCGCCAAGCCGCTGGTGCCGATTTACGAGAGATCAGAATTGCCACATTTCCATCGCAACTATTTGCTGACCTCGGGCGTGATCCTGGCGTTCGGTGGCCTTGTCCACCTTGCCGCAATCTTCGGCGGGCCGGACTGGTACGCGTTTCTCGGTGCACCGGCGGGTTTGGTCGCCTTGGCGGATACCGATTCGCTGCGCCCTGCGATCAGCTGCGTTGTCATCGCCCTGATGCTGTTCGCATGTGCGGCCTATGCATGCTCTGGCGCCGGGGTCATTCGCAAGCTGCCTGCGCTGCGGGGCGCGCTCGCGCTGATTGGTCTCGGGCTCGTCGCGCGCGGCTTGCTGTTTGTTCCCTTGGCGGCATGGCGTCCGCACGTGCTTTCGGGTCTTTGTGGCAAGTGTGAGGAGGCTGGCCTGTTCCTTGTCGCCACGTCGGCGCTTTGCCTGTTTGTCGGCGGCGGCTACCTGTTCGGTGCGATGCGCGCCCGGCATCGCTGACCGGTATCGATCCGCACGCAACCTCCACACTTTCTCCATCGTGGCTGGCATTTCGCAGGTCAATGTGGGTGCTACCGAGTGGTTCGGTGACTGCGGAGCGTTGCGATGAAACTGATGAATTCCCTGATGTTCGGTGTCGCGTTGGCGATGTCGACCGTGGCGTGGGCACAGCCGCCGCGTCCGGAAGAGGCAGTGGCCCAACTCGGGCTGAGCCCGGAATTGCGCGAGCAAGTGCTGGCGACGTTTGCGGCAGCGCGCAGCAAGCACGAGGCCTTGCGCGAAGGCGCCGAGGCGCAGCGTGCGGCGAACGATGCCGCGTTCTGCGCGATCCGTTCGGAGACGCAGGCGGCGCTCGCGAAGATCCTGAGCAAGGAACAACTGGATGCGTTGAATGCGGCGATGCGCCCGCCGCGTCGCCCGGAGGAAGGTGGCGAACGCGGCGGCATGCGCGGCGACGGGCCGCATGGAATGCCGCAAGGCGAACGCGGCGGACCCGAGCACATGCGCGGCGGTCGCGACGGCCGACCGGACGGCGAACGTCGCCCGCCGCCGCCACCGCGTTGCGATGATGCACCCGCATCGAATCCACCGAAGGACGCATGAACATGCACGCGCGCGCAGGTTTGAGCAGCATCCTGCTGATCGCGGCGTTCGGCGCCGCCGCCCAGCATCGCGTCGTCAACTTCGAATCCGCCCACGTGCATCCGCTGGAACGCACGCCGGACGGCACCACGCTCCTGGCGGTGAACACCGCCGATGCGCGCCTGGAAGTCTTCGCCTTCGATGCGAATGCGCAGCCGATCGCGAGCCGCAGCATTCCGGTCGGACTCGATCCGGTCAGCGTGCGTGCCCGCAACGACAACGACATCTGGGTGGTGAATCAGTTGTCCGACACGATCAGCGTGATCGACCTCGCCAGCGGCCGCGTGCGCGCAACGCTTGCGACCGGCGACAAGCCGGCCGATGTGATCTTCGCCGGCACACCCGAACGCGCCTACGTCAGCGTGGCCGGCCGCAACCAGTTGCGCATCTACGACCCGGCCAATCTGGCCGCTGCGCCGACCATCATCAATCTCGAGGGCGAAGAGCCGCGTGCCCTCGCGCGCAGTGCCGATGGCAGCCGCGTCTATGTCGCGTTCTTCGAATCGGGCAATGGCTCGTCGATCGTCGGCATCAACCAGGTGTCGAATCCGAACGGCCCCTATGCCGGACAGAATCCGCCGCCGAACAATGGCAACAGCTTCAGCCCGGCCCTGAATCCGGCGAATCCGCCGGCACCGACTGCGGCGCAGATCATCCGTGTCGACGACCAGGGCGTCTGGCGCGACGACAATGGTCGCGACTGGAGCACGCTCGCACCCGGCCGCCTGCATGATCACGATGTCGCGATCGTCGACACCGCGACGCAAGGCATCACCTATGCGGACCGCTTGATGACCACGGTGATGGCCCTCGGCGTCGCACCGGATGGCCGTGTCTCGGCGATCGGCACCGAAGCAACCAACGAGATCCGCTTCGAACCGAACCTGACCTCGCGCTTCATCCGCGTGCGCCTCGGCCGCTTCGATCCGACGACACCGACGAGCAAGAGCATCGCCGATCTGAATCCGCACCTCGACTACGGCCAGACCACGACCACGCCCGAAGGTCGTGCGCAGTCGCTCGGCGATCCGCGCGGCATCGTGTTCGCAGCCGACGGCAGCGCCTGGATCAGCGGCATGGGCTCGAATCACGTGATCCGTGCCGCCACCGACGGTACGCGCCAAGCCCGCGTGAATGTCGGCCAAGGTCCGACCGGCCTGGTGCTGTCGGCGGATGGCAGCAAGCTCTACGTGCTGAACAAGTTCGACGGCTCGATCTCGACCATCGACACCGCGACGAACACGGAAGCATCCCGTCTCGCCTATTTCGATCCGACCCCGCCGGCGATCAAGCAGGGCCGTCCGCTGCTGTATGACACGCAGGCCTCGAGCGGGCTCGGTCAAGTCGCCTGCGCCAGTTGCCATCTCGATGCGAAGAGCGACTTTCTGGCCTGGGATCTCGGCGATCCGTCCGGCAGCATGAAGGCCTTCAACCAGACCTGCCGGCCGAACCAGGTCTGCGATAACTGGCACCCGATGAAGGGACCGATGGTCACTCAGGCGCTCAGCGGCATCGTCGGCAACGGCGCGATGCACTGGCGCGGCGACCGCGAAAGCGTCGCCGCCTTTGCACCCGCGTACGTCAGCCTGCAGGGTCGGGCCAGCGCGCCGGGGGCCGCCGACATGGCGAAGCTCGAAGCCTTCCTCGCGAACGTCGCCTATGCGCCGAATCCGAACCGCAACGCCGACGGCGCGATGCCGACCACGGTGAACGTGACCGGCGGCACCGGCAATCCCGCCAATGGCCAGACCGTCTTCACCAATCAGCCGACGCTGGGCCCGACGCCTTGCATCAGTTGCCACAGTCTGCCGACCGGCACCAGCAACCAGATCGACAACCCGCCCGGGCTGCCGCTGGCGCCACAGCCGGTGAAGACCGCGCAACTGCGTGGCCTCAACGAGAAGACCGGCTGGAACCGCGCCTCGAACAACAACCGCAAGGGTTTCGGTTTCAACAGCGATTCCGAGTTCGATACCCTGTTCGCGCTGCTCGGTGCCGGCTTCAATTTCGGTCCGAACAATCCGCAACAACTGCGCCGCGACGTCGAGGCGTTCCTGCTGGTGTTCGACACCGGCACCCACGGCGCGGTCGGCCAGCAGATCCTGTTCAATGGCGCGAACAATGCCGATGTCACGCTGACGACGCGACTGGACAGCTTCGTGACTCTGGCGAATGCCGGCAGCATCGGCCTGATTGCCAAGGCCCGCGTCGGCGGCGAGTCGCGCGGCTACGTGTACGCGACACAAGGCGTGCTGCTCGGCGACCGCGAACATGCGCCGACCACGGTCGATGCGCTGCGGACGGCCGCCGCGAACGGCAGCGAAGTGGTGTTCACGGTGGTGCCGGCCTTCACGCAATACCGCGCCGGCGTCGAACGCGATGGCGACGGCTGGTTCGACGCCGACGAAACCGATCACGGTGCCAATCCGGCCAACGCATCCTCGCAGCCGACCTCGTTCTGCCGGGCCGACTACGACGGCAACGACGTGCTCGACAGCAGCGATGCCGATGCCTTCCGTGCCGCACATGCCGCCGGCCATCCGCGCGCGAACTGGAACTGGTCACTCGCCACCAATGGCCTGCCCAGCGTCGATGCGGCCGATCTCGCGGCCTTCGAAGCAGCCTACGCCGAAGGCTGCGGGCAAACGGTATTCGGCAACGGCTTCGAGTGAATGTCCGGTTCGGACGGGAATCGTCGTTCCCCCTGATGCAGACCGCGCGACCGGTTCCCCTGCCGCCGCGTGGCCAGCATCGTCAACTCCAATCCCCTTCGGGCGCACGGATGCGCCCCTTTCTTTCAGGACCTGCCATGACCCTCCTCCGCCCGCTCCTGTTCGCCCTCAGCCTGAGCCTCGCCATGACCCAAGCACATGCCACTGATGCCACCACGTTCGACAGCGCAGCCGAAGCCCTGCTGGTGAAGAGTCGCGACGCCAAGTCCGGCCTGTCGATTCACGTCAACGGCCAGGTCATCGGCGCGTATGTCGTCGAGATCGGCAAGGACGTGATCATCGCCGCGAATCGCGAGAACGCCCGTATCGTCATTCGTCGCGACCGCATCGACGCCGTCGCTGGCAACTGACGCGCGCCGCCTCACGGCGCATGATGCTAAAGTTCACAATTCCCGGGCGATCGGGAATTGGGGACAATGGCGGATGGTCGGAAGGCTGCACAAAGGTTGGGCGGGCGTCGGGTTGCTATGCGCAGCCGTCGTTGCGTTCGCCCAGGATTTCACCCAGCACGGCACCCAGCCGGGCCTGAGCGCCGGCCTCGAGGAACCTGAAGCCTGCGCGTCCTGCCACGGCAAGATCTTCAGCCCGCCGGCCGAGCCCTACATGCCGCACGATTCCTGGGGCGGCTCGATGATGTCGCATTCTACGCGCGACCCGCTGTTCTGGGCTGCGCTCGACGTCGCCAACCGCGATGCGCCCGGCATTGGCGACTGGTGCCTGCGTTGCCACACGACGCAGGGCTGGTATGGCGGCCGCGTGCGCAAGACCGGCCTGCCGGCACCTAACGATGTCGTGAACGGCGCCAACGGCTGCCTGCTTCAGGGCGACCACGACGACTTCGACAACGGCAACAACGATTATTCCGGTATCACCTGCCACACCTGCCACCGCATGACTGAGACCGGCCCGGCCGGACAGACAGCGCCGGCCGGCAGCGGCAACCTGTGGATCGACGACAGCCTCGACTGCAACGGTTACTTCGGTCCCTGCCGCTACGGCCCGAAACACTACGCGCAGGACAGCGCGCTGCAGCCGCCGCACGGCTGGTCCTATTCGCCGTTCACGGTGCGCAGTGCCCAATGCGGCACCTGCCACGACGTGTCTTCGCCGATCGTGAACGGCACGCCGGCCCGCAGCCACATCCTGCTCGACGGCACCGACACCGGCCGTCCGTTCCCGGCCGAGCGCACCTACAGCGAATGGCAGCAGAGCGCCTTCCGCGAAACCCTGCTATCCGACTCCTTAGAAACGCCGGGCCAGCAGGGTCTGAACGCACCGACCCACCAGGACTGCCAGGACTGCCACATGCGCACCTCGCAGTCCGCGGATGCCCGCACCTGCGTGCAGAACCCGATGGGCTCGCGTACCGGGCAACTGGCCGTGCATGAATTCGTCGGCGGCAACAGCTGGATGCTGAAGATCATCGACCGGCTGTATGGCAATAGCATCCTGCGCAGCGAGGCGATCCAGCGCGCGATGACCTGGGCCGAGGACATGCTGACCCAGCGCAGCGCAACGATCGCGCTGACGCTCGACCCGCTGCCGGCCGGCGACAGCACGCTGCAGGCGCGGGTGCGCGTGACCAATCTGGCCGGGCACAAATTGCCGACCGGCTACGGCGAAGGCCGGCGCATGTGGCTGCATGTCGTGGTGCGCGATGCCAACAATGCCCTCGTTTACGAGAACGGCGCCTGGGACGCCGGCACCGGCGTGCTGGCCGCGAGTCCGACGCCGAAGATCTACGAAGTCCTGCAGGGCATCTGGGACAGCGGCGCCGGCGTGTGTCGCACCGAAGATGGCGGCGGTCGCAAGCTGTTCCACTTCGTGCTGAACAACTGCGTCGCCAAGGACAACCGCATTCCGCCGCGCGGCTTTCGCCCGGCCACGTCCGGCGACCCGAATGGCGAAGACCTGCGTCCGGTCGGATACACCTATCCGGAGACCTCGCCCGGCTCGGGCGTGCTGGTCCACCACGACGACACGAATTATGCGATTCCGGTGTCCGCCGCCGCGGCGCGACCGCTGCAGGTGAGCGCGACGCTGCGCTATCAGGTCGCGAGCAAGGACTACATCGATTTCCTGCGCGATGAAGCAGTGAACAGCGCCTTCCCGAGCGAGAACACGATGTGCGGCCGCAGCTGGACGGTGGGGCCGGCGAACAAGTCGCGCGGCCAGTTCATGCACGACCTGTGGAGCGATCCGTTGAACGGGCGTTCGCCGCCGGTCGACATGGTTTCGGCGGCCGCAGCCACCACGCCTTCCCCCTGACCCGGAGCCTTCCATGCTTCGTCTGAAACGACTGATTCTTCCGCTTTGTACCCTGCTGGTCGCCTGCGCCGGAACGCGCGAGGCCGAACGCAGCCCGACCCTGGCGCATGTGCCGACGCAAACCCTGCCGGATGGCCACGTCGCTGTGCTGGTGCGCGAATACGACGACGAAGTGAAGCTCGACGGCGGCCGCGAACAACGCATGCACGTGCGTTACCTGTGGGATTACACGGCCGCGGTGGCGCGCGAGATCCAGACGGCGCCGGACGGGGCGCTGCTTTCCGACACGAGCAAGCCGGCGCTGACCCTGAACGCCACCGATGCCGAACTGGCCTATGCCGTCGCATTGCTGCGCGAGGACAATGCCATCGACGCCCGCTTCACCGCCGATAGCGACATCTACGGCGGCTTCAGTTTCCGCGAACCCGGGCACGAAGCTTGCGACAAGGCATCGCGCTGCATCCACGTGATCGTGTCGCGCGACGGCGGTCGCTACAAGGTCGCGCACGCCATCGTCGACCTGCAGACCGCGCGCGTGATCGATCCGAACTACGACCCCGATCTCGGCGGCGTCCTCGAAACCCCACTGAAGGCTGCGAACCAATGAACCTGCGCTCCTGTCTCCGCCTGCTTCCCGTCCTGTGCGCCACCGCCGGCGTTTTCGCCGTGACGGACGCACGCGCCGACAGCCCGGTCTGCAGCGGCAGCGAAGTGCTGCTGTCCTGGCCCAGCGTCAACCCGATCTGGGAGCTGTGCTACCTGTTGCCGAGCCAGAGCTCCGGCCCGCGCGGCTCCGGCATGGAACTGCGCAACGTCTACCTGCACGGCAAGCTGGCACTGAAGCGCGCGCATGCGCCGATCCTGTTCGCCGAATACACGACCAGCACCTGTTATCGCGACTGGAAGGACACCAACGGCACCAAGATCACCTGGGCCGGCGTGCATCCGACTTTCGGTCGCAGCACGACGACCAGTTGCGACCGTTCCAAGGACTCGACCGCATCCTACGGAACCTGCCCATTCCAACTGGTCACCAACGGCTCCGGCGGCGCACCGACCGGCACCTGCGGCAGCGGCATCGCCATCGAGGACTTCGGCAGCTACGTCGAGATGACCATGCAGTACGACGCAGCCTGGTACAAGTATTCCTCGCGCTTCCGCTTCTATGCCGACGGTTCGTTCGAACCCGAATTCGGCTTCGGCAACTCCGATGGCACCAACAACGGCATCACCCACTGGCACCACAACTACTGGCGCCTCGACTTCGACATCGATGATGCCGCCAACGACGTGATCCAGGAGAACGGCGTCACCCAGGCGATCGAATTCAAGACCCTGCGCTGCGATCCGACGACACCGACGAGTTGCGCCAGCGAACGCCGCTGGCAGGTCAAGGACACCGTCACCGGCCGCGGCTTCGAACTCGATCCCGGTGACAACGACTATGTCACTCCGACCAACCAGTCCGGTCGCGGCTTCCACAAGTTCGACGTGTTCGGCACCGTCTACAACGCCAACGAATACGGCGACCGTGCCGACAACACCCTTGGCGATTGCGCCATGGTCGACAGCAACCTCGCCAACGGCGGCGACCTCGATGGCGCGGCCGGCGAAGGCACCGACGTGGTGCTGTATTACCGCGGCGGCGTGCGCGACAAGACCGCTGACGGCAACGGCCCGCAGGACTCGATGGTGTGCAAGAAGGTCGGCCCGAAATTCACGCCGATCGGCGTCTGGAATGCACCGCTGTTCGGCGACGGCTTCGAATGATCCGTCGCGCCCTGTCGCGACAAGGCGCTTCGGATGTCCAAAGGCGGTTGTCGCGGGTCTTCGATGGAACCGCGGCACAGCGGCTGGACTGATTCGACCGCTCAACCCGGGGTCAACCGGACTTGCGCTCGTGCGTTCTGTCGGCGTACGCCAGCCGCGTCGCTTCCGTCACCGGGAACCTTGCCATGGGACTGAGATCAGTCGGCACCGCTGCACTCCTGCTGGCAGCAAGCGCCTCCGTCGTTGCCTATGACCTGCAACGGCTGAGTCAGGTCGAAGATCCCCAGATCCTCGGCACCCAGGGCAATGCCGATGCGACGGGTTGCGTGATCTCGGACGACGCCGCAGTGATCGGCTTCCTCTCCGGCGCGACCAACCTCGCCTTGACCGACCAGAACGGTCGCGTCGATGCCTTCCTCGACGTCGGTGCAGGACTAATCCGGGTCTCGCGCAACGAGGTCGGTGGTGAGTCGCCGATGAATGCCGCGGCCATCGCCGTCAGTGCCGACGGCCAGTTCGTGGCGTTCCGCGTCAGCTTCGACCCGCTCGTCGACGCATCCGACGAGTGGGGCCGCATCTACCGGCTGAATCGCAACAACGGCAATCTGGTCATGGTGGCCGACTATGCCCCGCCGGCGCCCGGTACTGGCGCCGAACTCGCGATCAGCGACGATGGCCGTTACATCGCGTACACCAGCAACTTCGCAGTGGTTCCGGCGCGTACGGGCAACCGGGTGTTCCGCTTCGATGCCCAGACCGGCACTACGATCCTGGTCGATGTCGACATGGCCGTGGCCGGCCAGAACGGCAATGTCGGTCGCATCGCGATGGACGCCTCCGGCAACCTGATCGCCTTCGACAGCGACGAATCCGATCTCGTCGCGAACGACACCAACGGCGAGCGAGATGTGTTCGTGCGTGACATCGGCGCCGGAACAACGACGCGCGTCAGCAAGCGCAGCAACGGCGCCCAGGCCAACGGCGCCAGCGAACTGGCCGATGTCTCCGACGACGGCGTCTTCGTGCTGTTCTCGTCGCTCGCCACCAATCTCGACAGCCAGAGTGCGGACGCCAACAACCATCGCGACGTATTCCGCCACAACATCGGCAACGGCAACACGCGGCGGGCGTCGCTCGACGAGAACGGCCTCGAGTTCCCCTACGACAGCATCGACGGCGCCCTGTCCGGCGACGGCCAGTTCGCCTGGCTGATCAGCTACCGCAACGGCAGTCGCCCGCAGTTGTGGCGCAAGAACATGAACAACGAGGCCATGCTGCAGGTGACGAACACGCAGGGATTCGTCGGCCAGGTGGATGTCGACGATGCCGGAAACAGCGCCTGCTTCATCGCCAGCGAACGCAGCACGGACCTGTCGAGCGGCGACAGCAATGCACGTGACGACGTCTATCGCGTCACGATCTCGGGCGGAGCCACGGTCGCGATCGTCCGCGAAGGGCAGCCCATCGCCGCAATTGGCGCACGCGTGCTGGCTGACGACATCCGCCTCGTCGGCCTCGACAACGACGGCAGCACCGCCGTGGTCCAGGCGAAATCCCCACAGTTCGACGCCGACACCCTCGCCGATCTGGCGCAGCGCGACGAATACCGTGCCTATCTGATCGACACCGCGACCGAAGCGGTCGATGCGCCCTGCCGGAGCGCTGACGGCACGCACACGAACGGCGATTGCGAGGTCGCCGCGATTTCGGGCAACGGCCGATTCGTGTTCTTCTCCAGCGACGGCGACAACCTCCATCCCGACGTCCCGGATGCGCCGGTGAACTGGAACCAGCTCTATCGCCGCGACCTGCAAACGGGCGCACTCACCTACATCACGCGCGACACACTGGGTGGCGTCGCCACCAATGGCGCCAACGGCACCACCGCCATCGCCGTCGATGACGCCGGCAGTCTCGCCGTTTTCGTCTCGTTTTCAGACGAACTCGTCGCCAACGACAGCAACAACCAGCCCGACGTGTTTCTCTGGGACGCATCCGCCGGCATTACCCGAATCAATCTTCGCGCCAATGGCACCCAGGCCAACGCTGCACCTTACGATCGGCCCTTCATTTCCGGTGATGGCGAATGGATCGTGTTCGCACATGCCGCCGACAACCTCATCGCCGGCGACACGAACGGCAAGATCGACCTGTTCCTGTATCAGGTGTCGACCGGCACACTCAGTCGCATCGCGCAGCCCGCGACGCAGAGCACCGACCTGTCGCGCGCACTCGACTTTTCACGCGATGGCGAATGGCTGGCGTTCTACTCCGCCGCGCCCGAGTTCGGAGACCCCAGCAATTCCGACCTGTTCCTGTGGCGGCGCAGTACCGGCCTGATCTCCACGCTGGCGAACGACTTGTTGCTCGGCCATCGCTACACCGAACCGGTCGCCTTCATCCGCGACAGCAGCGGTCTGTTCTTCGGTGTCGACAGTGATCCATCACCGACCGCCGATTCGATCACCTTGAACCGCCGCTACTTCGCGCTGTTTCCGATGCTTCCCGCGGCGACGGTACCGGCCACGCCCGCCACCGACCTGCGTCACTATGCGCTCGGCGGCACGATGTTCGTCGCCAACGACCAGAGCGCTTATGTCTCCTACAACTGGCCGCTCAGCGTGTTCGACAACAATCGCCGCTTCGATGTCGGCAAGCTGTTGTCCGGCTATGGGGTCGCCGAGTTCGACGTCGCCAGTGTCGATGTGCCGGAAGGGGTCGGGACCTTCGACTTCGATGTGTTTCGCCGCGATGGCCAAGCCTTCGACGCCAGCGTCTTTGCCGTGCCCGCGAACGGCAGCGCGACGAACGGCAGCGACTTCAACGTCGCGCCCGCCGGCTTGTTCGCGGTTTGGCTGGACGGGGTCTCCGGCCCGTCATCGAACAGCATCGGCATCGTCGACGACAACGTGGCCGAGCCGACCGAGACGTTCACGTTGACGCTCGACGACTATTCGCTGGTTGCGCCGGGCGCGATCACCACGCTGACGGTCAATATCATCGACAACGACGGGCCATTGTTCGCGGATGGGTTCGAGTAGTCCGGATACCAGCGCCGATGGCGGCTGCGCAATCCGGAAGGTCACTCCAACTCGATCGGTTGTGCATCAATCGCCAACGACCTGGGTCTCCCAGCCTTCGTATTCCCCATCACAGGCGCTGGCCGCACGATGCAGCGGCAAGACCAAGGCATCGATGTCGCGATGCGAAGGAACGGCGCTGACGGACACGCGCACGCCGAACTGATCTCCAGGGTCCTCGGGATCGATGCGATCGACCACTTCGCAACCGAGCTCAGCGGCCATGACTTCGAAGCGCGCACGCGCTTGCGCGTCCGGAAAGTACGCCCAATGTTCAATCGGACGCGCCTGCTCGAGACGATCGCCGCTCCGCTGCAAGGTGTCGCAGATACGTCGATTGCGCAGACACACCAGATCCTCGTCGGCCGGACTCAAACGCTCGAAATAGATGCCCCAATCGCGGTCCGGACGCGATCCGCAATGGAACCGGTACGCGGGAAATTCGCTCAACGCACCGGCAACCTGCTCTTTCCAGCCGGTCGCCGCCGCCGTGTAGAAATGGAAATCGCAGCGCCCGTCGCTGACGACACGACCGACATACGCCGTGAACTTCGTCACCAGGCGCGCCTTCAACGCGGACTCGATGGCGTCGAATGCCCCCGCTTCCGTCGCAGCCAACAGCCCTTCCGGATCCGGCTGCAACATCGGCACCTGCACCCATGCCGCCACCGGCAGGCGTTCGATCGGTGCATCTTCGGCGATACCCATGTCCACGAACACGACCGCAGCCTTGCCGGCCATTTCGGTCGCGTAGCAATCCCAGTCCTTGCTCATCTCGTTGCTCCCGTCCGTTCGCGACCCTGACGCCATCTTCGCAACGATTCGCGCTTCCGACCATCGTCCCGCAGGTCAGCCCGACCGCGTGACGATCAGCACCTGCAGTAGCATGCGGAGATGGCTCTGCACGCGGGTTCCTTGGGGCAACCGGGAAACGTTCAGGATGGCGCGCATCGATGGCAGTTTGGTTCAACCGGCGCATGCTCGACCGAGGCGCTGTCAGGGAGCCTGCTCATGACTTCAAAGGCACGGCGAGTTCTCGTTGCAGGATTGTTGCTGGGAATGTGCGGGACAACCCAGGCGCAGATCTACAGCGCAGAGGCCGTATCCAACCCGATGTTTGGCTGGTCCGGCCCGGTCTACGTGTTCGATCCCGACAGCCTGTCTTTTCTCGATGTCGGGCCAATGCAATTGGCCGGGGGAACTGGCGCCTCGGTGACCGGCTACACCTCGATGACCGTGCACCCCGACTTGGCACTGCCCAACGATGCACTGAACGGCACCATTTTCGCGGTGTTGAAGGTCTCGGGCGTTTCGGGCCGCGTGCTCGCCATCCTCGACCTCGATTTGCGCGTCGCGACTGCGATCGGCAATCTTGGCGACAATTTCTCCAGTATTGCCTTTCGCAACGACGGGCAGTTGTTCGGCGTGACCGGAGACGGCGCGTCGGTACCGGAAACCCTGTACCTCATCGACAAGACCGATGCCACGAAGCAAGTGGCACGAACCTTGGGCAATGGTGCAGACGGGGAGTTGATCGCCTACAACCCGGAAGATGACGCGTTTTATCACTGGTCCGGAAACGGCACCGTGATCTTCGAGCAGGTGTCGGCGCAACCGCCCTATGACATCGTCAACCTGCCGATCAGCGGTGTGCCCGGGGGCGAGGGCTTCGGTGCGGTGTGGGACCCGTGTGCGCAACGTGACCTGGGCGGCTTCCCGCAGCATGCTTTTTCCGTGACCTATCTCAGTCTGAGTGCGGGTCTTTCGGGTTCTCGATTCTGGTCGACGACAGGCGTGGTCTCGCCCACCGCCGCCGTCGGCGCGTATCCGGGCGGTATTCGCGGCCTGGCCCTGGTGGGCGGCTACACCTGCGAGGTCGATCTGGCACTGGCTGCGATCGTTCCGACTCCGGCGCCGTCCTCGAGCGGACCGGTCGCCTTCGAGATCACGCTGCACAACCGCGGACCGGCGCGGGCGCGGCTCCCCGTGCTCGCCATCACCCTGCCCGCGAGCATGAGTGCAGCGACCACGACCGGCTGCCACGAAGACCCGAACGGAATCCCCCTGTGTACGCCGCGCATCGTCACGAACCGCTATCACCTTCCAGACCAGGTCCGCGTTCCCTTCGTCCTCGAAAGCCTGTTCACGCACGCCAGCACCGACATTCGCGTGGACGCCACCCACGACGGCAGCGGCAACGGCGGCGTCGCCATCACCGCCGACTCCCAGTCCAATGAGACCGAAGCCGAAGACAATGTCATCAGCTTCAGCGTGTTGTCGCACCTTTTCGGCGACTCGTTCGAGTAGCGCGCAAAGAAAAACCCCGCATTGCTGCGGGGTTTTCTTGTAGAGCAGCCCCTCATCCGCCCTTCGGGCACCTTCTCCCCGCTTGCGGGGAGAAGCAAAGATGAGTTCGTGGTGCGGTGTGGATTTAGAAATCCATGCCGCCCATGCCGCCGCCGTGGTCGTGACCACCGCCGGCCGGGGCCGCTTCTTTCTTCGGCGCGTCGGCGACCATCGCTTCGGTCGTGATCATCAGACCGGCGATCGAGGCGGCGTTCTGCAACGCGGTGCGGGTGACCTTGGTCGGATCCAGGATGCCAAACTCGACCATGTCGCCGTATTCGCCGTTAGCTGCGTTATAGCCATACGTCAATTTCATGCCTGCGTCATTCACTCCAAGCACGGTATGAAGAACTATGCTCGGTTCGATACCGGCGTTGGCAACGATCTCGCGAAGCGGGGCTTCCATCGCACGCCGAGCAATCGCGATGCCATGGTTCTGATCTTCGTTGTCGCCCTTAAGGCTTGCGATCGCAGCCTTGGCAACCAACAACGCCACGCCGCCACCGGCGACGACGCCTTCTTCAACGGCCGCACGGGTCGCGTGCAGGGCGTCTTCGACGCGCGCCTTCTTTTCCTTCATTTCGATTTCGGTCGAGGCACCGACCTTGATCACGGCCACGCCGCCGGCGAGCTTGGCCACGCGTTCCTGCAGCTTCTCGCGGTCGTAGTCCGAGGTGGTTTCCTCGATCTGCGCCTTGATCTGCTTGATGCGCGCTTCGATCGCCTTCTTGTCGCCGGCGCCGTCGATGATCGTGCTGTTTTCCTTCGAGACCTGGATCTTCTTGGCGGTGCCGAGATCCTTGATCGTGGCCTTTTCGAGCGACAGGCCGACTTCTTCCGAGATCACGGTGCCGCCGGTCAGGACGGCCATGTCTTCGAGCATCGCCTTGCGACGATCGCCGAAGCCCGGGGCCTTCACGGCGCAGACCTTGACGATGCCGCGAATGGTGTTGACGACGAGGGTGGCGAGGGCTTCACCTTCCACTTCTTCGGCGACGATCAGCAGCGGCTTGCCCGACTTGGCGACGCCTTCCAGCACCGGCAGCAGGTCACGCACGTTCGAGATCTTCTTGTCGTACAGCAGGATGAACGGGCTTTCGAGTTCGGCCGACATCGACTGCTGGTTGTTGATGAAGTACGGGCTCAGGTAGCCACGGTCGAACTGCATGCCTTCGACGACATCGAGGCTGTTTTCCAGACCCGAACCTTCCTCGACCGTGATCACGCCTTCCTTGCCGACCTTGTCCATCGCCTTCGCGATCAGCTCGCCGATGTCCTGGTCCGAGTTCGCCGAGATCGCGCCGACCTGGGCGATTTCCTTGGACGAATTGCAGGGCTTGCTCTGCTTCTTCAGCTCGGCGACGGCCGCGGTGACGGCCTTGTCGATGCCGCGCTTCAGGTCCATCGGGTTCATGCCGGCCGCAACGGCCTTCATGCCTTCGCGAATCAGCGCCTGGGCCAGCACGGTGGCGGTGGTGGTGCCGTCACCGGCGACGTCGGACGTCTTGGAAGCGACTTCCTTGACCATCTGTGCGCCCATGTTCTCGAACGCATCGGCCAGCTCGATTTCCTTGGCGACGGAGACGCCGTCCTTGGTGATGGTCGGGGCGCCGAAGCTCTTCTGCAGCACGACGTTGCGACCCTTCGGGCCGAGCGTGGCCTTGACGGCATTGGCGAGCACGTTCACGCCGCGAACCATCTTGGCGCGGGCGTCTTCGGAAAAACGGATTTCTTTGGCAGCCATGTTTGCTTCCTCAATGATGTTCTTTTGTGTAGGAGCGACTCCCGAGTCGCGACCGGCGAAGCGCCAGTGATCGCGATCCGGGGATCGCTCCTACAGGGATTGGGGTTCGATCAGCCGAGCACCGCGAAAATGTCGTCTTCCTTGATGAAGACGTATTCGACGCCGTCGATCTTCTGCTCGGTGCCGCTGTACTTGCCAAACAGCACCTTGTCGCCGACCTTCACCGACAGGGCGCGCACCGAGCCGTTGTCCAGCGGCTTGCCCGGTCCCACGGCGACGATTTCGCCGCGAATCGGCTTCTCGGTGGCCGAGTCCGGAATCACGATGCCGCCGGCGGACAGGCGTTCTTCTTCCATGCGCTTGATGACGACGCGGTCGTGTAGCGGTTTGATGCTCATGATCACCCTCTGCAAATGATTGATTGGACGAAAGTTTCGACGAGTTGTTAGCACTCCCCGTCGAGGAGTGCCAATTCTAGCCGCCCAACATGACGGCGTGAAGGCCGTCGTCGGGACGCGCATGAAGTGGGGGAGTCGACCAAGTGTTTCAAGTGGGCGCCAGGCACGCCGTCCGCGCATGCGACACTTGCCGGGAGTTGAAGCCAAGTGCCGCCATGATCCCGAACGCCCGCGTCACCCTCCTGCTGTTCGCGCTCCTTGGATCGGCGCAAGCGCAAGCTGCCACGCGCACGGTGACCGACATCGGCGATGCCGGTGACGGGATCTGCGACGCCACCTGCACCCTGCGCGATGCCGTGAATGCCGCCCAGGCAGACGATCGCATCCTGTTCGCGCTGGCCCTGCCCGCGCCGGTGGTCATCGGCTTGACCGGCCCGGCCCTGCAGATCGACGTGCCGCTGCGCATCAGCGCCACCGACGGCGTGCGTACGACCGTGCGCCGCGTCGCCGGCAGCGGCCGACTGCTGGAGGTGGTCGTCGGCGGCGATGCCCGCGTGATCGGCCTGAGCTTCGAGAATGGCACCGCCCCTGCAGTCATCGGCACCAGCGCCGACGGCGGCGCCATCCATGTGGCCGCCGGCGCGGCGCTGGAGCTGCGCGACTGCATGCTGCGCGGCAACCGTGCGATCGGTGCCGCGGGTGCCCCGGAGACACTGAACAGCGGATCGCCGGCACGCGGCGGTGCAATCTTCGCAGCCGGAGACCTGCTGGTCGAAAATTGCGCCTTCGTCGACAACCATGCGACCGGCGGTGATGGCGCCAGCAATGTCCTGCTGCCGGGAAGCGCCGGTGGCAGCGCGAGCGGTGGTGCGCTTCATGCTGCAGCCGCCATCGACGTCCTCAACTCGACGTTTTCCGACAACAGCGCGACGGGCGGCGCAGGCGGCACGGGCGGCATGGGCACCATCGGCATGTCCGGATGGGACGGCGGCAACGGTGGCACTGCCAGCGGCGGCGCGATCGCATTCACGGCAACCGCGACGCCGAGCATCGCGTTCGCAACGTTGATCGCCAACGAAGTCGCGGGCGGCAGCGGCGGCATCGGTGGACCCGGCGGCCCGCTGTTTCCGGAAGATCCGCCTCCGGATGGCGATGCCGGCGTCGATGGCGTAGCGACCGGCGCGGCGATCGACACTGCTGCCGCCACCATCCTCAATGTCAGCGTGGTCGCGGCGAACCTCGGCGCCGCGCAATGCAGCGGCGCAGCGTTGAGCGCAAGAACCTCGAATCTCGTCGCCGATGCGTCCTGCCCGGGCGTCGTAATGGCAGCTCTCGAGGCGCAGTTCGAGCCGATCGACGCGATGGCAGACTCGCCGCACTACCGGCCGCTGTTCGACAGCGTCGCCGTCGACAGCGCACCCGATTGTCTCGATGCTGTGGCCTTCGAGGCGGTCGATCTCGACCAATTGCTGACGCCGCGGCCGTTGACCGTCAACCAGCCGCCGGGACGTTGCGACATCGGCGCCATCGAATTCAATCCGGTGCTGTTCGGTGACGGTTTCGAGGAACCACCGCCACCGCCGTGAGCGGCGCGCCGCACTGCAACAACGCGACCACCGGCGAGTCGCTAGAATCGTTCCCCCTTTTTGATCCCCGGACTTCCGTGATGCGATCCGTGCTTCGTGGCGCGCTGCTGGCTTGTGCCCTTCCATTCGCCTTTCCGGCGGCAGCCGATGTCTTCATCAACGAAATTCATTACGACGACGCCGATACGCCGACGATGGGCGACACCAATGAAGCCATCGAGATCGTCGCCACGGGTGGCGAAGACCTGAGCCAGTATTCGATCGTTCTCTACAACGGCTCGTCGCCCGCGGCGGCGACCGTGTATGACACCGATGCGGTGCCCGTGGGTTCGGCCGTGTCCTGCTCGGGTGGTGGTGGTGCGACGATTGCCGTCATCAACTATCCACAGAATGGCGTACAGAACGGCGGGAACGATGCCATTGCCCTGGTCCAAGGGTCGACCGTTATCCAGTTCCTGAGTTATGAAGGAGTTGCAACCGCTTCAGGTGGTCCCGCCAGCGGCATGGCGTCCATCGACATCGGCGTCTCTGAAGCCGGCTCGACGGTTGAAGGCACATCGCTTCAACTTGGCGGCGGCCCAAGCAGCACCTATTCGGGATTCAGCTGGAACGGGTCTGCCACGGCAACGATGGGCGCCTGCAACAACGGCCAGACATTCGGTGCTCCGGTCGACAATCCGCCGCAACTGACCGGCAGCAACCCCGCCAACGGCGCGAACACCGTCGCAGTGGCGAGCGATGTCGTCCTCACGTTCTCGGAAGCCGTGGTCACCACGGATCCCTGGTTCGCGCTGGACTGCGGCGCCGGCACGATTGCCGGTGCGATCACCGGCAGCGGCAACACGCGCACCTTCAATCCGACCGCCGACCTCCCGTTCAATGCCACCTGCACGGCAACGCTGACGCCAGCCAACGTGGTCGACACCGACGCCACCGCCGACGCACTCGCCGGCACCACGAGCTTCACGTTCTCGACTGTTGCCGACCTCGCACCCGGCGTCACGTCGGTGTCGCCGACGGAGAACGCGACCGGTGTCAACGTCAACGCCAACCTTGCGGTCACGTTCAGCGAAGCGGTGACCCCGACGTTGTCGAACTGGCTGACGCTGACCTGCGTGAGCAGCGGCCCGCACACGGTCGTCATCAGCGGTGGCCCGACCGCTTGGACGATCAATCCGGATGCCGATTTTGCATTCAGCGAAAACTGCACCGCGTCGATCGCGGCGTCGAACGTCGTCGATCAGGACGGGCTGCCTGATCCAATGTCGGCGCCGAAGAACTGGACGTTCACGACCGGTGCCGACCTCGCACCGACCGTTTCGTCGACGACCCCTGCCGACAACGCGATCAATGTCAGTCTGGGTAGCGACGTCACCGTCGTGTTCAGCGAAGCCGTGATGGCCAGCAATGCCTCGTTCACGGTGAACTGCGCCACGTCCGGCGCGCACACATTCGCGCTGAATGCGGCACCGACGAGCAGCTATACGCTCAACCCCACGGCCGACTTCGCTGGGACCGAGGTCTGCACCGTCACCGTGGTTGCCGCACAGGTCACCGACATCGATGGTGCGCCGACGATGATGGGCGTGAATTACGTGTTTGATTTCACGACCGGCAACGACCCCGGCAATTACTACGCGACGGTCGATGCGACCTCGTGCACGACACTGCGCTCGTCCTTGCATGCCCTGATCAGGAACCATACGGCCGTGTCCTATTCGGGTTCACCGCCGAATGCGCTCACCGTGATGAACCTCGGCGACGAGGACCCGCTCAACTCCGCCAACATCCTCGATGTGTACAAGAATCATTCCTGCCCGAAGCAGCTCAGTGGCGCCACTTGCTACAACAAGGAGCACACCTGGCCGAACTCGCTCGGATTCAATGACATGGACGACTGGCCCAACGGCAGCGGCGTGCCCTACCCGCCGTACACGGACACCCACATGCTGTACGCGTCCGACGTCGGCTTCAACAGCCATCGCGGAAATCTCTCCTACGGCAACTGCACCGGCACATGCTCGCGCGACGACACCGAGGCGTATTTCGGTTTCGGTGGTGGCGACGATGACAACCTCTACAACAGCTCTGTCTACGAAGTCTGGGACCATCGCAAGGGTGATGCTGCGCGTGCAGCCTTGTACATGGACGTCCGCTACGAAGGCGGCACCAACAGCAATGGCCAACCGGAGCCCGACCTGCGCCTGACCGACAATCTGTCGCTGGTCAACACCACGCCGATCAACAGCCCGCAGGCGATCGCCTACATGGGCGTCCGGGCCGATCTCATCGAGTGGGCAAACGGCGACTTGCCGGACACCTACGAGCAGATGCGCAACGATGTGGTCTATTCCTTCCAGGGCAATCGCAACCCGTTCATCGACCACCCGGAATGGGTGAATTGCGTGTTTTCCTGCAATTGCGCCGCCCCGAGCAACCCGCCGACGGCAACCGCCGACGGCGTCACCGTGAACGAAGACAGCGGCGCGACCGTCATCGACGTGCTGGCCAACGACCCCGATCCGGATGGCGGGCCGAAGTTTGTGCAGTCGACCACGCAACCCGCAGGGGGCACTGTGACCATCGGCGTCAACGGCACGAATGTCTCGTTCGCGCCCAATGCCAATGTCTGCGGTCCAACCAGCTTCAGCTATTCACTGAATGGCGGATCATCGGCCACCGTATCGGTGTCGGTGACCTGCCAGAACGACGCCCCCAACGCCGTCGGCACGCTGGCGGACCTGAGTTATCCGGTCGGTACCGTGGTCAGTCTCGCCACCGCGTCCGGCTTCGCCGATGTCGATAACGACACGCTCACCTATTCGGCGACCGGTCTGCCGGCTTCGTTGTCGATCGACCTCAACAGCGGCGTCATCAGCGGCACGCTGCAGGGTGCGGAAATCGGCGTGCACAACATCGTCGTCACGGCACGTGACCCGTCGAATGCCACGGCGACGCAATCGTTCTCGATCACGGTCACCGCGCTCGACAACCTCCTGTTCGTGGACGGCTTCGAAGGCTGAGGCCCGCGGTGGCGGGGCTCAGGCCGCCGCCACCGCTTCCCCCGACCGACGCAGCAGCAGCGACGGCGACGCATTGCAACGCAGGATCCGATCGAGCCGCGCCTGCTCGCAACGGAACTGCTCGGGCGAACGCTGGTGGTGGCGGATGAAGTGCCGGAACAGCGTGGTGCGCGATTCGAAGCCGACAGCGGCTGCAATCTGGCGCACCTGCAGGCGTGTGGTGGTCAGCAGGTGCTCGGCCAGACCGATCCTCAGCGACACCAGCTCCTCATGCGCCGAGTGACCGAACTGCGCGGTGTAGCTGCGCATGAAGTGATGCAGCGACATGCAGGCCGCGGCCGCCAGGTCGTGCATCGTGATCGACTCGAAATAGCGCGCACGCAGCATCTCGCGTGCCGCTTGCAGGCGGCGCAGGCGCGAGTCGCCGCGTGGTGAGTCCTCGACCGTGCCGGACCAGGCCTCGGACGAGGCTGGGTAACGCGCGACCGGAGGCGCAAAGGCGCCGGGATATTGGGCCAGGGTGTGCATCGGAATCTCCCGCGGATTGAATCTGCGATCGATCCTGCTCGACGCTCGTGGCGGCGTCCCGACGCCTGCCCGATTTCATGCCGAGGAATTTCCGAGCACTTGCCGATCAATGGGTTGCGAGATTGGCCAGCATCAATTCGCTTTCGTAGGTGGTGAGCGTGGCGTAGACGAACGCGCCGTCCGCGCTGCGATTCAGCCCGGCATTCGGGTGGATCCGTCCGGGCAGGCGGCCGAGGACCTGCGTCGCGCCGCCCTTGGCCGGCACCGTGAGCACCCGCCCGTCCAGTTGCAGCGCGTACACGACATCGCCGTCCAGCACCCAGTTCTTGTGCCCGAACCAGCCGTGTTCGGGCATGGCCAGATGCGGGCCGGCACCGAGGTCGCACCAGATGCCGTCGCGACCAGAACGCTGGAAGCAATGCCCGCCCGATGGCAAAGGTTGCGCGAAATAGGCATCGGCAATGATGCGCCGCGGTGCGGCCTCGGACGTCACACCATCGGTTTCGAAGACCGAATAGCCTTGCCCATCCGGCGCCGCAAAACGAAAGTGTCGACCATCCGGCGACCAAAACGGCGCCGCACGGCCTGCCGCGCGGCCACACCGCAATTCGGGTTCGGCGACCGCGGTGTCGATCATGCAGGCAAAGCTGCCGTCGGCACGCGTGATGGAAAAGGCCAACCACGGTTCGCCGGGATGCCAGGACAGGAACTCCGGGTCTTCCGGCCGGAAGTGGGTGAGCTGCCGTTCCACGCCACCCTCGTTCAGCCACACGTTCGCATACCCGTCGCGGGTCGAGACGAAGGCCATGCGGCGACCGTCCGGCGACAGCTTGGGGACGCGGTCGATCCGCGAGGAGACACTGACATCGCGACTGGCGCCGTCGTCGATGCCGGCGCTGACGATGCGCTGGCGAATCGTCCAGCTCTCGAAGGCGAGCCGCTGCCGGTCCGGACTGAAGGCGGCGCCACGGATGTAGTCGGCGCCGAGCGGCAGTGCCTGCTCGTGCCCCGCCAGATCGCGGCGGATCAATTGCATCTGACCGGTGCGCAAGGTGGCGAACATGTAGACATCGTCGCTCTCCATGGTCGCGTCGGTGATGATGCCGGGTTCGCGATGCAGCGCATTCACCTTGCCGCTATCGAGGTCGAGCACATACAGATTGCGCACGGCCGACAGGGTCGCGCGTCCGAACAGGGCATGTCGGCCGTCCGGCGTGTATTCGGGGTACAGGTCGAACCAGCCCGGATCGGGCTGCGTGAGCTGGCGCTGCTCGCCACTCTTCAGGTCGGCCTCGAACAGCACCGCCTGGGTACCGTTCTCGATCAGATCGGAATAGACGATGCGTTGCCCGTCCGGCGACACCCGCGGACGCACGAAGCTCCCGTAACGACAATCGCGCACGATGTGTTCCACCGCCGTCACCAGCGACTTGCGCACCAGTTCGCAGCGGCCGTTCTCGCTGCGCACGTAGACCAGCGCGGCAGCGTCGGCGGTCCAGTCCGCATGCTGCTCGATGGCGGTGCCGCGCGTGATCTGGCGCGCCGACCAGGTCGGCAGATCGACCACCCAGATGTCGCGATTGCTGCTCTCGTCGGCTTGCAGATCGAACACCAGCTGCTGGCCATCGCGCGAAAACCGCGGCATGCGCTTCACGCCGGGAATCGCGGCCACCGGCGTGACCGACTGGATCAGCATCGGCCGCAATCCGGCATCGTCGGATTCGACGTTCCGACCGAACGCCAGCCAGAGCAGTGCGATGGCAGCCAAGCCGACCGCTGCAGCCCACCATCGGGACCCACGGGGTCCCGCAGCGACAGCCCGGACAGTCGCGGCATCGCCTTCCGGCGCAGACAGCGTCGCCGACGGGCCATCGGTGGTCGCCGCCGTCACCGGCCACTTCAGGCGATAACCGAGCTTCGGGATGGTCTCGATCGCCGCCGCGTCACCCAGCGCCTGCCGCAACTGCGCGACCGCGCGCGTCAGCGAATCGTCGGTGACGATGCGCCCGCGCCAGACCTCGGCCATCAGCGCCTCGCGCCGCGCCACGGCGCCGGCATGTCGGGCCAGGACTACCAGCACCGCCATCGTGCGACCTTCGACGCGCTGCACCGCACCCGCAACCCACAGTTCGTTCGCGCCGGCATCGACCAGCACGTCGCCGACGCGGAAGCGCGTCGGCCAGTCGTTTGGATCGGTCTGTATCGCCGTCATGCGCGGAAGTGTTCCTCGGTCAACAGACTATGTTGCCGACAAACCCTGCTCCAGCGCCAGAAGTCGTGCAAAAAAACGGCCCGCACGCGGCGGGCCGAAGATGGAACGGCGGGCGGAGACGGGCCCGCCTTGGGGTTGCTCAGAAGTCGTACTGCAGACCGAAGCGGACCTGGCGTCCCGCGGTGATCTGGGTCGGAAACAGGTAATCGCCGCGCGGCTCGCCGCCGGAATCCTCGGCCACTTCCTGCGTCGACAGGTTCTTGCGGGTATTGAACAGATTGGTGACATCGACCTCCAGGCTCAGCCCCGTCGCCCATGGCGGCGAGTACTTGAGGCCCAGGTTCACCAGCGAGCTCCAGGGATTGCGACCGGCGGTCCCGCGCGGCGTCAACTGCGGATTGATCACGCCGTCATCGGTGGTGTCGCAGTAGAACGACGACGGCCCGTAGGTCACCGCTTCCGGATCTTCGGTGCCGGCATAGATGCCGAAGCAGTTGCGCGGACGCCCCGACTGCACGTTGATGCTGGAGCTCAGCTCCCAGGCTTCGTTCAACTTGTAGGCGCCGAACAGCTTGAGCGAGTGGCGGCGATCATTGGGCAGGTCGCCATAGGCACCGTCGGCCAGGCCCGGGTGATCGAAATCCTGGGTGATGCCGGCGTCGCCCTGGCCATTGTCGGACTTCACGTAGCCTTCGGTATTGCCGTAGCCGTGGGCGATCGTCCATGAGCCCTTGAGGAACCAGGTGCTGTCCCAGGCGCGTTCGAAGAACAATTCGGCAGCGTTGTACTTGCGCACCGCCGCCGGCAGTCCGGTAGCCGCCGCCGGAATCAGCACGCGGGTGATGTTGCCGTCGCCGTGCAGGTCGACGTTCATGTCGAGGTCCTGGCCGGGATTCATCAGGAAACAGTGGTTGGTGGCGTTGCCGATGGCGTCGGCTTCGGCTTCGCTGTAACCGTTCGCGAGCGCCCATTCGGCCGGGTAGCTGTAGCTGCAGTAGTCGTCCATGCCGGCGCCGAGATCGCGGTGGATCGCGCGCACGCCGAGCGACCAGCCCTCGGCGATCTGCTTCTGGAAGCCGATGATGAACTCGTCCTGGTAGAGCGGATCGAGCGAGTTGTCGACGACCGTGCGCGGATCGGGAATCTCGCCGCTGGACACGACATTGCGGTCGCCGATCTCGCTGCCGAGCGTCGGTGCGCCGGTGACCGGATCGATCGCCGAAAAGGTATAGAACTCTTCCCAGAAATTCTCCGCACCGGCGAGGCGGACATTGGTGTTCGCATACACCGGAATGAAGTAGCGACCGGCATTGCCGAACAGTTTCAGCGTGCCGTCGCCCTTCACGTCCCAGGCCGCACCGATGCGCGGCGCCCAGGTGTTGGCGATTTCGACGAACGTCCCGCCGACCGAGTTCCGGTTTTCGAATCCTTCGTTGCGCAGTCCGCCGTAGACCACCCAGCGGTCGGTGGCCTGCCAGGTGTCTTCGAGATACCAGGCATTGTTGAGGGTCGTGAACGTTCCGCCATTTTCGAAATTGCGCACGCGCACCAGTTGCGTGACGCCCTCCGGCACGATCGCGCCATTGGTCAGCACGCGCCCCGCCGCAGTGGTGATGTAGCGATAGCCGATGCCGCCGGAGAAGGTAGTGAAGTCGACGGTCTCGAATTCTTCGCGATCGATCCCGAAGCGGACGCTGTGATCACCGAGCAGCCAGTCGGCGTCGATGCGATAGGCGGTGCGGGTGTCGCCGACGTCGGGCGACTGGATCGCCGGGAACGAGACGTTGTAGCAACCGATCGCGCGCGGCGAGATGCGTGCATCCACCGCAAACGGACAAGCCGCGGCGTCGCTGCTCGATCCGCGACTGTATTCGCCGCGGCCAGCCATCGCCGAGAGCGTGAAGCCGTCGCTGACATAGCCGGTCCACTTCAGGATGTAGTTCTTGCCGCCGGTCTCGAACTGGCCGAGCCCCGGGCTGCCTTCGCGGTCCTCGCTGTAGAGATCGTCCAGCGCGTAATCCGAGGTATCGGCCTCGACCTTGTCCTGGAATGCGGTCAGCTCGACGATGTGGTTGTCGGTGATGTTCCAGTCGAGCTTGACCAGCGCCTGCGGCTCGCGCGTGGTGGTGTCGGTGATGGCCGCGATGTTGTAGGCCGACAGGTCGCGTTCCTCGGTCTGCACCAGACCGAAGAAGAACAGCCGGTCCTCGATCAGCGGGCCGCTGCCGTAGAGATTGACCTGGTAGCCGTCGGACTTCGGTTCGACGCTGTCGAGTTCGTAACCGATGACCTGGCCGTCGTCGTCGAAGCGGTTGCGCACGCGCGTCGCCTCGGCCAGCGCACCGGGCGTGTAGAACATGCTGGCGCCGAAGTCCCAGTCGTTCGAACCGCGCTTGGTGACGATGTTGATGACGCCGCCGAGCGAGCGCCCGAACTCGGCGCCGTAGCCGCCGGTCTTGGTCTGCTGTTCGGCAATGGCCTCGAATGGCAGCTCGCTGAAAGCCAGTCCGTTGAGGATGTTGGTGACGTTGAAGCCGTTGATGAAGTACGCGTTCTCGGCGACCGAGGCGCCACCGAACGAAGCCAGGTTGCCGAAGGCGTTGTCGCCACGCACCGTGCCGGGCGCGAGCAAGGCCACGCCGGTGACGTTCCGGTTGATCGGCACGGCGTCGATTTCGGCCTCGGTCAGCACCGAGGTCGATTCGACCGAGGAAATGTCGATCGGGTTGACCCGTCCGGTCACGGTGACCGCTGCGAGCGTCGAATCGCCCGACGTGAAGCCCACCGGCGTACCGGTGCCGACGCTGACCGCGACGTCGCGAGACTGGCCGTCGAACGCGACGCGATAGCGACCGATCGGCAAGGCCGAGGCGCGGAAGTTGCCATCGGCATCGACGGCGATCTCACGCTTCTGCCCGGTGCCGAGATTCTCGACGATGACGGTGCCGCTGCCATTGACCTGGCCGAAGATGTAACCCTGTGAATTCGATTGTGCATAAAGCGGCGCGACGGCAGCCATCGAGATGGCCAGCGCCAGCGCAGAACGCTTCAGCGTGCGACGTGATTGCATGGTGACTCCTTGGGATCGGGGTGGAGCCGCGACAGGCGTGCGCGTGCCGCGGGCGAATGCGGTAGCGCCGCATTCCAGCCCGACCTTGCGAGTCCGGGGATTCACGCTCAATGTGCCGTTGCGCTCGGGTGTTGCAGCGGTTGCGCTTGCGGTACCCGCGGCGGCCCGAATGGGCCAAGCGCTTCAACGACTTGCAGCTAGGACGGCGCGCCGCGGCCGCGCCTGCAATGCGCAGGATCCGCAACCGGCCATGACCGCCGCTAGATCACTCGGCGGCTGCAACGTCCTTGAAGAACGGCTCGACCGGACCGCTGTGCTTGAAGGTGATCGGATTGCCGCGGCGGTCGAGCGCACGCCCGGCGGCGACACGGATCCAGCCCTCGCTGATGCAATATTCCTCAACATCCGTGCGCTCGACACCCTTGAAACGGATCCCGATGCCGCGCGCGAGCGTGGCCTCGTTGTAGAACGGACTGCGCGGATTGACGGAGAGTCGGTCGGGCGGCATATCGGACATGGGGACGGGCTCGGAAAGCGTGGCAACGGAAAGCGAAGGGTAGCGGGTCAGGCGGCGCAGGCGAACTTGTGCCGCGGCGCGCGGTCCCCATCTCCCCAAGTACATCGCTTTCGCGGCCTGCCATGCGCTGCCAAGATTGCCGGTCTACAGGTTTCCTTGAAGGTTTCGGATCCCCATGAATGCACTCGCTCCCTGGCCAGGACGGCTGATCGCCTGGCTCGCCCTCGCCTTCGCCGCCGCGCCGGCACTCGCCATCGACGAAAAGGACCTGCTGCCGGTCGATGACGCCTTCCGGCTCGAAGCGGAAGCAGTGACGCCGGGCTGGATCGAGTTCCGCTGGAAGGTCGCGCCCGGTTACTACCTGTACAAGGAGCGCATCAAGGTCGTGCTGGCCGACGACGCGACATTCAAAGCCAATCCGCTGCACTTGCCGCCCGGCAAGATCAAGGACGACCAATTCTTCGGGCGGATGGAAACCTATCGCGACAGCGTCGTCGCCAAACTCACCGGCGCGGCCAGCGATGGCGTGACCCTGCTGCGCTTCAAGGTCAGCTACCAGGGCTGCGCCGATGCCGGCATCTGTTATCCGCCGCAGCGCAAGGAAGTCGTGGTGTCGCTGCCGCAACCCGACAGCGCGAAGGCCGAAACCCCCGCCATGGACCCGGTCGCTGCAGCAGCACCGGGTTTGACTTTGCCCGGCATGAACAGCGCGACCGATACCGCATCGACGGTGCCCGTGGTCGCTGCGCCGGCCAGCTTGAGTTTGCCCGGTGCAGCGACCACGGCGCCGGCCGCCGTCGAAGCCTTGCCGTTGCCCGAAGCGGAAGCCTTCCAGGTCGAAACCATCGCGACCAGCGGCACCGAACTGCTCGCGCGCTTCACGATGCCGAAGGACTACTACCTGTATCGCGACCGCACCGGCTTCATCCTCGAAGATCCGTCGGTGGGCGATCTCGGTGCGCCGAAGTGGCCAGCATCGCGTTCGTTCGATGATCCCGAATTCGGTCGCGTCGAGGTGTTCTTCGATCTGGTCGAGATCCCGATCACGCTGGCGCGCAAAGACGGGGCCGCGCGCGACATCGCGCTGCGCGTGAACCTGCAAGGCTGCCAACTCGACGGCATCTGCTATCCACCGATGACCCGCATCCTGACGGTATCGATGCCGGCCGCCAGCCCCGACGAGCTGTCCAGTGCCCGCGCCGCGATCGCACCGGGCGGCGTACCCGAATTGCGCGCCGCCGAGGCGACGCCGTCGCCCGCCGAAGGCAGCGCCGACTTCTTCGCAAACAGCCTGCGCGGCGGCAACCGCTGGTTCGCGATGCTGGTGTTTCTGCTGGTCGGCATCGGCCTCGCGTTCACGCCCTGCGTATTCCCGATGGTGCCGATCCTGTCCGGCATCGTCGCCGGTGCCGGCGACAACCTGAGCACGCGCCGGGCCTTCGTGCTGTCGCTGACCTATGTGCTGGCGTCCGCCGTCGTGTTCACCGTGGTCGGCGTCTTCGCCGGCCTGGCCGGACAGAACCTGCAGGCGCTGTTCCAGAAGCCCTGGATTCTGGTCAGCTTCGCGCTCGTCTTCGTGGCGTTGGCGCTGTCGATGTTCGGCTTCTACGAGCTGCAGTTGCCGAGCCGCTGGCAGACCAAGCTGACGGTCACAAGCAACAAGGTCGAAGGTGGTTCGCTCTGGGGTGTCGCGATCATGGGCGCGTTGTCGGCCCTGATCGTCGGCCCCTGCGTGGCGCCGCCGCTGGCCGGCGCGGTCGTTTACATCTCGCAGACCAAGGATCCGATCTTCGGTGGGCTCGCGCTTTTCTCGCTTGCGCTCGGCATGGGCCTGCCGCTGCTCGCCTTCGGCACCGGCGCGCGCTGGCTGCCGCGTGCCGGGCGCTGGATGGAACTGGTCAAGATCGGTTTCGGCATCGCCTTCCTGTGGCTCGCGATCTGGATGCTGGAACGCATCCTCGACCCGGTCTGGATCATGTTCCTGGCCGGCATCCTGCTCGTCGGCAAGGGCGTGCACCTGCATGCACTCGAACGTCTGCCGGAGAATCCCACCGGCTGGCAGAAGACCTGGAAGGCGATCGGCGTGATCTTCGTCATCCTCGGCGTGCTGCAGTTCATCGGCATGGCCTCGGGCGCACGCGACTGGACGCGACCGCTGGAAAACCTTGGCGGCCGCACCGCTGCAACCGACGGCGACCGCAGCGGCGCGACCGAACTCGGATTTGCCACGGCCAGCTCGAACGAACTGCTCGATGCCACCATCGCGACCGCGAAAGCCGCCGGCAAGCCGGTGCTGTTCGATTTCTATGCCGACTGGTGCATCGAATGCAAACGCATGGAGCGCACGACCTTCCGCGATCGCGCGGTGATCGCGGCGGCGCAAGGCTTCGTGCTGGTCAAGGCCGACGTCACCGAACAATCGGCGGCGCACGTCGCCTTGCAACAGCGCTTCGGCATCATCGGTCCGCCGGCCACGCTGTTCTTCGGCAAGGACGGCCAGGAAATTCGCAGCGAACGCCTGATCGGCTTCGAGGACGCAGCGGAATTCGCGGCACGACTGGCGCGGACGACGCGCTGATCACCGCGCCATCAAATGCGGCATCACCTTGCGCTTAAGCAGCGCGACGAGTTCGGGCTGCATGAACGCGTAGTCGTCGGGAATGTTCAGACAGACGATGCGCTGATTCGACAGCTGCGCGCGGAAACGCTGGCGCAGCTTGTCGCGATGCATCGGTTCCATCACGAAGATCAGTTCGGCCCAACGCAGCAATTCCGGGCTGAGCGGCACATCGGCGTCGTGATCCGTCCCGGCCGACGCCACCTCGATGCCCGGCCAGTCCGCGAACACCTGCTCCGCCGTCGGACTGCGCAGCTGGTTGCGACTGCAGACGAACAGGATGTGTTTCAACGCGATTTCTTGGCCGGCTTCCGCGGTTTCGGCTTGAGCATGGTGCCGGAACAGTGCTTGGCGCCGCAGCGGCAGGCCCAGGCGGCCTTGAGCTCGTTGGTGTACGGCTCATCAAGCACGATACCGTAGTCGTAGGTCAACTCGTCGCCCTTCGCGATCGCGCACCTGGCTTCGATGACGACACGATCGTGTTTCGGATTGCCGTCCTCGGCATCGATCTTCCAGGCGCGGCAGTTCGGGTCGCAACTGTGGTTGATCCAGCGCGCGTCGTTGCCGTCCTGGTTGCCGTCGATGACGTAATCATCGTTCAGCGTGAACAGGAAGGTATGGCCGGTGATCGAGCTACCGCCGTACTTATGATCGGCGCGCGCATGCGTCAGGCGCTTGCCGCCGTATTCGATGATCTCCTGCCCTTCGGCAATGTCCGCGATCGCGAACACGCCGTTGCCGTGGATCGCCGAACTGCGCATTTCGATCAGGGGCTTGCTCATCGTGTCGGTCCGTTGGCCGCAAACTGCGCGGCACTCTCTTGATGCACGGCTTCGATCAGCGCGCGCAGGTGTTCGGGATCGATCGTCGGATGGATACCGTGACCGAGATTGAAGACGTGACCGAGATGCGGACCGAAACTTCGCACTGCCTTGCGGGCTTCGGCGCGAATCGCATCGATGCCTGCGTAGAGCACCACCGGATCGACATTGCCCTGCAGCGCGACGCGGTCACCGACCCGGCGCCGCGCCTCGTCCAGCGTGATCGTCCAGTCCAAGCCGAGCGCATCGACGCCGCTGTCGGCCATCGCTTCGAGCTGGCCCATCGCACCCTTCGAATACAGGATCAGCGGCACGCGCGCGTCGCCTTCGCCCCGTTTCAGCGACGCGACGATCTGCGCCATGTAGTGCAACGAAAATTCGCGGTAGTGGTCGGCCGACAGCGCACCGCCCCAGGTATCGAATATCATCAATGCCTGTGCGCCGGCGTCGAGTTGCGCCTGCAGGTAGGCGGTCACGCTGTGTGCGAGCACGTCGAGCAGCCGATGGGCCGCGGCCGGTTCATTCCAGAGCAGGGCCTTGGCGCGCTCGAAGTGGTCCGAGCCGCCGCCCTCGATCATGTAGCAGGCCAGCGTCCAAGGGCTGCCGGAGAAGCCGATCAGCGGCACGCGGCCGTGCAATTCACGGCGAATCAGCGTGACCGCATCGGTGACGTAACGCAGCGTCGCGTCGATCTGCGGCACGCGCAAGGCATCGATTTCGGCCACGCTGCGGAGCGGACGTGCAAACCGCGGGCCTTCGCCTTCCGCGAAGCTGAGGCCGAGGCCCATCGCGTCCGGCACCGTGAGGATGTCGGAGAACAGGATCGCCGCGTCGAGCGGGAACCGGGCGAGCGGCTGCAGCGTGACTTCGCAGGCCAGTTCCGGCGACTGGCACAGACTCATGAAGGAGCCGGCGCGAGCGCGGGTGGCGCGATACTCCGGCAGGTAGCGACCGGCCTGGCGCATGATCCAGACCGGTGTGCGGTCCACGGGCTGACACTTGAGCGCGCGCAAAAACCGATCATTCGCCAGCGGCGCGAATCCGTTCGACATGAGGCTCAGTGTCCTTGCGTGATTTCGGTTTGCAGTGCACCGATGCGACGCGGCCATTGCGCCAGCAATCCGCTCGCCTTTGGCAACCGGGCCTGCGCGACCTTGGCGGCATTGGCATCGGCAAAGTCGCCGTACGCGAGCAACCAGGTCGGACCATTCACCCCGCGCACCCGCAGCACGTAGCAACGGGCGGGGTCGAGTCCAAGCGCAGCGACGAGGCTCGCGAATTCTGCGGTGTTCGCGGCATAGGCGAGTTGCAACGTGAAGGCGCTGGCCGGCAATCGTGAAAACGCATCGGCATCCCCCAACGCCACGGCGCCGGTCATCTCGGGCGCTGACGGGGGTTCAGGTGCCGCAACCACCGGCTCGGGCACGCTCACGAGTTCGGGCTCGGGCACTGCCTCAGGCGCGGGCTCCGGCACGGCCTCGGGGGTGGACTCCGGCGTGACCGCCTCGGCAGCGATCACGGCCTCGGCGGCATTGTGCGGCTCGCTCGCGGATTCCTCGACGGGCGCATAGGGCGTATCGCGCATCGGATCGGCCAGAAAGGGCGGCGGTGCCGGGGCCGACTCCGCCGTCGCTTCGACGTCGGGCTCGGGCTCGGGCATCGGCTCTGGCTGCGCGACTGCAGCCGGTTCCGAGTTCGGCGCGGCTTCGGCCGCGGGCTCCTCGATCGGTGGCTGATAATTCGCTGGTGGCGCATCCTCGGTGCCGCAGTCCCAGCCGTCGCCACCGCCGGCGGGCACGCAGACATGGCGCACGCCCGGTTCGAACACGCCATCGTCCTTGGCCGCGTCCTCGGCGCAGACCGCGCCGGCGAACAGCAAGATCGAGCACCCTGCAAGTCTACGGTTCATAACGCGACCCCGCGGGCGCTTCGATGCCCTGGCAGAACATGACCTGGAAACCCTTGCGCAACTGCTGGTCGCGCACACCCATCA
The DNA here is from genome assembly GCA_016721845.1 of Lysobacterales bacterium. Taxonomy (NCBI): domain Bacteria; kingdom Pseudomonadati; phylum Pseudomonadota; class Gammaproteobacteria; order Lysobacterales; species Lysobacterales bacterium. The sequence goes on along the minus strand of JADKHK010000008.1, from coordinate 81,740 downwards.
TCGCGCCCTCGGCCACATCCCTCTGTTCGTAGAACTCGCGCTTCATCGATGCGCGCCCGCCCGTCTGGCCCCATTCGCGCAGCAGCGACCAGCCGCCGAGCAGGTCCTGTTGCAGGATCAGGTGGTAATAGCGCGGCGACTCGTTCGGGGCCGGCTGGGTTTGCATGAAGATGCGCATGGGCGCGGAGTTTAGCGGGTTCCGCGCCTGCTTCGCCTGTGACATCAGGTCGCGGCGAGGCGCAACCAATCGGCCACCGCGACGGTTTCGGCGCGCGCCCCCGGGTCGATGCCGACCGCTTCCATCTGCGCGACCGTGGCCACGTCATCGAGGGCGTTGCGCAAGGTCTTGCGACGCTGCGAAAAACCGTGGCGCACCAGCGTCTCTAGGCGCGCGCGATCATGCGGCGGAATGTCCGCGGCCGGCTTCGGTGTGAGCCGCACGATCGCGGAATCGACCTTGGGCGCCGGCGTGAACGCACCCGGCGGCACCGTGAACAGCGGGTCGACGCGGCAATAGGCCTGCAGCATCACGCTGAGGCGACCGTAGACCTTGTTGCCATGCGCCGCAGCCATGCGTTCGACCACTTCCTTCTGCAACATGAAGTGCATGTCGCGCACCACGGCGGCATGGTCCAGGGCATGGAACAGGATCGGCGAAGAAATGTTGTAGGGCAAGTTGCCGACCAGGCGGATCGTGCCGCCGGCCGCGAGCGCGGTGAAATCCACTGTCAGCACGTCGGCTTCGACGATCTGCAGTTCGCCATGCTTCGGCGCTTCGGCCTGCAGGCGCGGAATCAGGTCGCGGTCGATCTCGATCGCGGTGAGCGTCCTGATGCGATCCAGCAACGGCCAGGTCAGCGCACCCTGGCCCGGGCCGATCTCGATGATGCGCTCACCCGGCTGCGGATCGATCGCGCGCAGGATGCGCTCGATGATGCCGCGTTCGTGCAGGAAATTCTGGCCGAAGCGTTTGCGCGCGATATGGCGAGTGTCATTCATGCGTGCATGCTCCCACGTCGTCGCTGCGCCAGGTCGATGGCGAGCGCGGTCGCCGCAAACAGGCTGCCGGGATCGGCAACGCCGCGACCGGCCAGATCAAGTGCGGTGCCATGGTCGACCGACGTGCGGATGTAGGGCAGCCCCAGGGTGATGTTGACGGCGTGACCGAAGCCGGCGTGCTTCAGCACCGGCAGGCCCTGGTCGTGGTACATCGCGAGCACGGCGTCGCACTGCGCCAGCTCGCGCGGCAGGAAGGCGGTATCGGCAGGCAGCGGACCGCGCAGCTGAAGCCCTTCGCCACGCAGTCGCTGCAGCACCGGAATGATGACGTCGATCTCTTCGCGTCCCAGATGCCCGCCCTCGCCCGCATGCGGATTCAGTCCGAGCACGAGGATGCGCGGCTGCGGCAACGCGAACTTCTCGCGCAGATCCTCGTGCAGGATACGGATCGTGCGCTCGAGACGATCGGCACGGATCGCGTCCGGCACCGCACGCAGCGGCAGATGAGTCGTGGCCAGCGCCACACGCATGTCGCCGGCGGCCAGCAGCATCACCACGTCCCGACCGACGCGATCAGCGAAGAATTCGGTGTGCCCGCTGAATCCGTAACCGGCGTCGGCGAGCACCGATTTCTGCACCGGCGCGGTGACGATGGCATCGAAATCGCCGCGCTCCGCGCCGTCTGCAGCCGCGCTCAGCATGGCCATGACGGCCGGCGCATTCGCGACATCGAGCTGCCCGAAGCGCATCGGCTGGAACAACGGCACGGATCGCACGAACAGATGGCCGACACGATGCGGCGATGCGTCCGCACCGGCTGCAAGGTCCGTGAGTTCGAGCGGCAAGCCCAGCGCATCGGCTGCTTGCTTCAGCACCGCAGGATCGGCGATCGCGATCAGTCTTGCCGGATGCGCCTGCTGGGCAAGCCGCACCAGCAGTTCGGGACCGATCCCGGCCGGTTCCCCGGCCGTCACCGCGATGCGCGCGACGGCATCGGTCACGGCCGCGGCTCAGCCAGCGAGGCGGTTTTCGATGTAGGCCTCGGAGCGGATTTCGCGCACGAACTTGTCGTACTCCTCCTCGGCCTTGCGGTTCACCAGGGTCTCACGGGCCTGTTCGCGGCGCGTCTCCGTGGTGCGGTCCATCGTGCGCTCGCCTTCGCGGAGCACGATGTGCCAACCGAGGTCGGTGCGGAACGGCTCGGACAATTCGCCATCCTTGAGGACGGCCATTTGCCGGTCGATGGCGCCACCATACTGTTCGCTTCGGAACCAGCCGAGGTCGCCGCCGAGATTGGCCGTGGTCGTGTCTTCCGAATACTGGCGCGCCAACTGGGCGAAATCTGCGCCTTCGACGATGCGCTTGCGCAGCGCGTCGATGCGTTCGCGCGCCTTGTCTTCGCTCAGCAGCTCGCCCGGCTTGATGACGATGTGACGGGCCTTGAACTCCTTGACCATCACCGTCGCATCGGCGCGAGCGTCGGCAAAGTGGATCATGTGGAAACCATTCGGTCCGCGCATCGGCTGAGAGATGTCACCCTTCTTCATGGTGGTGACGATTTCGGCAAACGCGCTCGGAATCTGGTCGTAACGACGCCAGCCGAGATCGCCGCCTTCCAGCGCCTGCGGGGTTTCCGAATAACGGATTGCGGCATCGGAGAAACTCAGCGTGCCCGCGACGATATCGGCGCGAATCTTGTCGGCCTTGGCGCGCGCCGCCTCGACCTGCTCCGGACTCGGCGACTCCGGCAAACCGATCAGGATGTGCGCCAGGCGGATTTCGCCGGACTGGGTCGTGTTCGACAGGAAGTTGTCGACCTCGGTATCGGTGACGCCGACGCGCGACTGCACGAAGCGCGCGCGCAGACGCTGGATCAGCATCTCCTCGCGCAGCGAGGTGCGGAATTCCTCGAAACTGAATCCGTCGCGAATCAGCGACTGGCGCATCTGCTCCACGTCCAGATTGTTCTGCTGGGCGATACGCTGAACCGCGGCGTCAATGTCGGAATCCGAGACCACGATGCCGGTCTGCTCGGCGCGCACCATCTGCACGCGCTGATTGATCAGCCGCTCAAGGACCTGCTTGCGCACGATGTCCATCGGCGGCAGATCGCCGCCGCGCGACTGATACTGCTTGAACACGCTGTCGGTCGAACGGTCGAGTTCACTTTGCAGGATCACGTCCTCGTCGACCACGGCGACGATCTTGTCCAGTGCATCGCTCGGCAAGGCCTGCGCGCGCAGGGTGATCGGACCAACGGCGGACAGCACGAAGACGGTGGCAAGCAGGATACGTTTCATGGGGCTCGCGGACTCACGATGAAGGGGGGTCACGATGAAGAGACTCAGCCTTGCAGGAAAGGGCTGGCGCAGCGCTGAACAACAGGCGCTTAACGAATGCCGAGCATAGCACGCGACAGGAAATCCTCGGTCCGGCGGCCCAACGAGCCCAGACCCTTGAGTTCCAGTTCGAGCATGATGCCATTGTTCAAATCACCCTCGAAATTGCGCACGTAGCGACGCGCCAGCACCCGCACGGCGTAGCAGCAGGATTCGTATTCGAGACCACCGAATGCCTCCAGCAACTGATCGTCGACCAAGCTTTGATTCCAGCGCGCGATCAGGCGCCAGTTCGGGCTGAGCGGCACCAGGCCGGCGACATCGACCTGCTCGAGCTGACCGCGCCGGTAACGATAGGCGAGACGCGCCAGGCCGCGGTCGCTGTAACGCCAGGTGGTCGCGGCATAACCGAGTTCGGTGCGGTCGTCGTGGGCGTCCCATTGTCCGCCCAGGCTGAAGCTCAGTTGGTCATTGACCAGCCATTCGACTTCGGCGGCCCAATCCGATCCGCTGCGGTCCTCGGGCATCTGGCCGGGCAGGACGACACGCGGCGGATCGAAGTAATGCACCTGGCCGAGACTGAGGCGCAGGCGGTCGCGCCCGCTGCCGTCGACCACGCGCGAGGTCAGCGCCAATGTCGCCTGCCGGGCATCGGTCTGGCGATCGGCACCGGTGTAGCGGTTGTCGCGGAACAGCGAGGCGAAGCTGTAGGTCAGTTCCTGGGTATCGAACACGGGCAGGTCGGACTGGTCCTCGTAGGGCACGTACAGCGCATACAGGCGTGGCTCCAGCGTCTGCGTCCAACCGCCGCCGCCGAACTGCAGTGCGCGCTCGAAGAACAGTCCGGCATCGAGGCTGGCAATACCGAGGCCGCGACTCGGCGAAGATTCGGTCGGACGCTCGAGGTCGTAGCGGGTGTAGCGATAACCGAGCTGCGGGCGCAGGAAACCGGCCGCGGATTCGAGTGGCCAGATCAGGGAGGGATGCAGATCCAGACGGTCCCCGTTGAGCGCATCGTCCTTCCGGAAACGCACCCACTCCGACAGAAGCCCGAACTGCGGGCCGACCAGATTCGGACTGAGCAATTCGAACTGCGCGCGCGGCAGCCGCCGATACGGTTCGACATCCGGGGTCAGGCGCGGATCGGTCACTTGCTGGCGATCACCGCCGACGCTCGCGTTCCACCAGGCACCGCGACCGCGCAAATACGCATACGACGGCAACAGGCTGGTCGCGACCGAGGTCAGCGATTCGCCGAAGTCCTCGAAGTAACGCTGGTCCGACACATCGTGCAAGCTGGCATCGACGAACCAGTGCCGGCCCAACTGTCCCTGATGGATCCAGTCGAAGGCCGAACGGGTGTCGCCGGTGCGATCGTCGGAGTCGAGCCAGGCGATATCGATTTCGCCATGCTGGCTGGCACCGAGGTAACGGAACTCGCCACCGAGCATGGCGCCGCGATCGCGGATCAGGCGTGGCGAAATCGTCGCGTCGTAGTTCGGCGCCAGATTCAGGTAATACGGCACGATCAAGTCGTAGCCGGCGTCATTGGAACTGCCGAGCGTCGGGATCAACAGGCCGCTCTGGCGGCGATCGTCGATCGGGAAACGCGCATACGGCAGGTACAACACGGGCACGTCGCCGAGGCGCAAGGCGACTTGGCGCGCACGCCCCACCCCGGATTCCTGATCGAGGTCGATGCGGCCCGCCGTCAGCTGCCAATCGGGATCGGCCGGGTCGCAACTGGTGAAGGCGGCGGTGGTGAGTCGAGTCTTGCCGTCGGCTTCCAGCGTGGCCTTGTCGGCACGGCCGTTGCCGCGACCGTCGCGCAACTGGAACTGCATGCCGGTCAACTCGCTGGCGCCTTCCTCATGCCAGATGGCGGTCTCGGCGCTTGCCAGCAGGCCTTCGTTCTGGAAGCGCATCGGACCCGGGCTCTGCATCGTGCCCTCGGTGGCGTTGTAGTCGAGCCGTTCGCTCCACAGCCACTGGTCGGCGCGATTCACGACGACCTCGCCCTCCAGCCGATACTGCTCGTCGCCGAGTACGCGCACGCTGCCGGCACCGACCTCGGTCTGGGCGACGGCGCGCTGCTCGGGCGTGACCGTGTGGCCTGCAACGGCCGCGAACAGCGGGGCGGTGCAGGTCGGGCAAGGCACGGCGACCGAACAGGTGGTCGGGGCAGCGGACGCGAACGGCGCAGTCGCGACGATCAGCGAAATGAAAACGGCGCGGCGCATACGAATCCGGCAGGAAAGACGCGTAAGCTTGCCAGCGCCCGGCCGGTCCCCGCAATGAAACCGGAGAAACCCATGACTGACGAGACTGCCAAAGTCTGCAAGACCGACGACCAGTGGCGCACCCAACTGGACCCGACCCAGTACGCCGTCTGCCGCTGTTCCGGCACCGAGCGGCCGTTTACGGGCAAGTACTGGGACCATCACGCCGACGGCACCTATCGCTGCGTCGGCTGCGGTGCGGCGCTGTTCGATTCGAGCACCAAGTTCGATTCCGGCAGCGGCTGGCCGAGTTATTTCGAGCCGATGTCGAATGCCGCCCTGAGCACGATCGAGGACACCAGCCACGGCATGCGCCGCATCGAAGTGCGCTGCGCCCGCTGCGATTCCCACCTCGGCCACGTCTTCCCAGACGGCCCGCAACCGACCGGCCTGCGCTACTGCATCAACTCCGCGTCGCTCGATTTCGAGCCGCGGGGTGGCTAAGTCCCCAGTTCGCCGAACCGACCTACCCGCGCAATCGTTGCTGCGGCGCTATCTGCGCGATGGGCATTACGCGGATTGTTATGTGGTCGAGGTACCGACGGCGGTGTCGCAGGCCGAGTTCGTGGAGGCGTTCTACACGACGCCGTTGTTCAAGCTGGAGCGCGCGATTCTGGCGGCAGCGGTACGCAAGCCGTCGAATGACGACGATGTGCGCGCTCTGGCGAGAGGCGAACGCGAGGCCTTTGCGGCGTGGACGGTGGAAGAGCGCAGCGACACGCAGCTGCTGCTGGCCGACTTCATGGGCCGAACGCGTTCCTGGCTGATGGCCGAACCGACCGGCGACGGCGGGACGCGGCTGCATTTCGGCTCGGCCGTGGTGCCGAAGCGCGACCGCGACACCGGGAAGCCGAGCCTCGGCGCCGGTTTCAGCCTGATGCTCGGCTTCCACAAGTTGTATTCGCGCGCCTTGCTCGCCGCGGCGCGGAACCGGCTGCGTCGCAAACTTTCCTGAACCGCGACGGTTCAAGGCTTGGCCGACTGCGGTCGGAAACGGTACCATTCTTGTCCCATATTGGTTCCGGTCGCCATGCTGCGCGTCTCCAAACTTACCGATTACGCGACCGTGCTGATGGCGGCGCTGGCCGAATTGCCCGAGGAGCTGGCCAGCGCCAGTGATCTCGCGGAGCGCGCGCAGATCGAGTTGCCGACGGTCAGCAAGTTGCTCAAGCAGCTCGCCGGCGCGGGCCTGATCGAGTCGCGCCGCGGCGTCAATGGCGGCTATCGACTGGCGCGCCCGGCGCGCGATATTTCGGTACTCGACATCGTCACCGCCATCGAAGGCCCGATCGGCATGACCGAATGCAGCGTGCACGAAGGCGCCTGCCACCATGAAACCCGCTGTCTGATCCAGCACAACTGGCGCCGCATCAGCGACGCCATCGGCGACGCCTTGCGCGGCGTCACACTGGACGAGCTGCGCCAGCCGGCAACCAAACCCGTGCGCGGCAAGACCGTGCCGATCCGCGTGACCGTGGCCTGAGGAGCGCGAGATGAGCGACGTCGAAACCCTGATCGCGAACCGCAAGTACGAAGCCGGCTTCAGCACCGACATCGAGACCGAGATCGTCCCGAAAGGCTTGGGCGAGGACGTCGTGCGCCTGATCTCGTCGAAGAAGAACGAACCCGAGTGGCTGACCGAATGGCGGCTCGCCGCTTACCGGCACTGGCTGACGATGACGCCGCCGCACTGGGCCAAGCTGGCCATCGCACCGATCGACTTCCAGGACATCAGCTACTACGCGGCGCCGAAGAAGAAGTTCAAGTCGCTGGACGAAGTCGATCCGAAGCTGCTCGAAACCTACGACAAGCTGGGCGTGCCGCTGCATGAACGCGCCCGCCTCGCCGGCGTCGCGGTCGATGCGGTGTTCGACTCGGTCTCGCTCGGCACCACCTTCAAGGACGAACTCGGCAAGGCCGGTGTGATCTTCTGCTCGTTGTCGGAAGCGGTACACACGCACCCGGACCTCGTGCGCCAGTACCTCGGCACCGTGGTGCCGACCGGCGACAACTACTTTGCGGCACTGAACTCGGCAGTGTTCTCGGACGGCAGCTTCGTGTTCGTGCCGAAAGGCGTGCGTTGCCCGATGGAACTGAGTACCTACTTCCGCATCAACGCCCGCGACACCGGCCAGTTCGAACGCACCCTGATCGTCTGCGAGGAAGGTGCGACGGTCAGCTACCTCGAGGGCTGCACTGCGCCGATGCGCGACGAGAACCAGTTGCACGCCGCGGTCGTGGAACTGGTTGCACTCGATGACGCCAGCATCAAATATTCGACCGTGCAGAACTGGTATCCAGGCGACGAGAACGGCGTCGGCGGCATCTACAACTTCGTGACCAAGCGCGGCGAATGCCGCGGCGCGCGCAGCAAGATTTCCTGGACCCAGGTCGAGACCGGCTCGGCCATCACCTGGAAGTACCCGAGCTGCGTGCTCAAGGGCGACGATTCCAGCGGCGAGTTCTATTCGGTGGCGCTCACCCATCATCGTCAGCAGGCCGACACCGGCACCAAGATGATCCACCTCGGCCGCAACACCAAGTCGAAGATCATCAGCAAGGGCATCAGCGCCGGGCGCGGCCAGAACACCTACCGCGGCCTCGTGAAAGTCGACAAGACCGCAGACGGTGCCCGCAACTTCACCCAATGCGATTCCTTGCTGATCGGCAAACGCTGCGGCGCCCACACCTTCCCCTACATCGAAGTGAAGACGCCGAATGCCGTCGTCGAACACGAAGCGACCACCTCGAAGATTTCCGACGACCAGCTCTTCTACTGCCTCGCCCGCGGCATCGCCGAGGAAGACGCCGTTTCGATGATCGTCGACGGCTTCTGCAAACAGGTCTTCCGCGAACTGCCGATGGAATTCGCCGTCGAAGCCAAGAAGCTGCTCGAAGTCAGTCTCGAAGGCGCGGTGGGATGAGCATGAACGCCGAACTCCGCAACGCCTACCGCCACGAACACGCTTCCGCCGATGCGGCGATCGCGCGCGGCGAACTCGATGGCGCGTTCGCGCATCTGGAGCGCGCGCACATCCTGAGCCAGCGCTTCGCATTCGCACATACCCGGACGCATCTGCGCATGCTCGCGGTCGGCTGGCGTCGCGGTGATGCGCGCGAAATCGTTGGGCAGGTGTTCCGCAGCGTCGCGGCGCTGACCAAATCGAAACTCTGGGTGCCGCTCGGCAATACCGGCGGCGCCAACGTGAATCCCTTCAAGCCGATGCCGGTGCCGCCGGATCTGCGCCCCTACCTGGACTGAACCATGTTGAAGATCGACAACCTCCACGTCCGTGTCGCCGGCAAGGAAATCCTCAAGGGCCTGTCGCTGGAAGTGAAGCCGGGCGAAGTGCACGCCATCATGGGCCCGAACGGCGCCGGCAAGTCCACGCTCGGCTACGTACTCGCGGGTCGCGAAGGCTACGAGGTCACGCAGGGCACGGTGACTTTCAACGGTCAGGACCTGCTGGCGCTGGAACCCGAGGCACGCGCCGCGACCGGCGTCTTCCTCGCCTTCCAGTACCCGGTCGAGATCCCGGGCGTGAACAACACCTACTTCCTGCGCGCCGCCTACAACGCCCAGCGCAAGCATCGCGGCGAGCCCGAGCTCGATTCGATGGCTTTTCTGAAGCTGGTACGCGAGAAGCTGAAGGTGCTGCACCTGAAGGACGAATTGCTGAACCGCGCCGTCAACGAAGGCTTCTCGGGCGGCGAGAAGAAGCGCAACGAGATCTTTCAGATGGCCGTGCTCGAACCCGCACTGGCCATCCTCGACGAAACCGACTCCGGCCTCGATATCGACGCACTGAAACTCGTGGCCGAAGGCGTGAACCGGCTGCGCTCGCCGGAACGCGCCTTCCTCGTCATCACGCATTACCAGCGCCTGCTCGACTACATCGTGCCCGACGTCGTGCACGTGCTCGCCGACGGCAGGATCGTGCAGAGCGGCGACAAGGATCTGGCGCTCAAGCTCGAAGAAGAAGGCTACGCTTGGATCAAGGCGCGCAAGCGCGAAGAACAGGCGGCGTTCTCGTCATGAGCGGCCTCGCCCAAGCCCTGGTCGCCAGCGCGCCCGAGCGGCTGGCCGACCTCGCCCTGCCCGGTCCACGCGACGAGCGCTGGCGCTACAGCTCCTTGCGCGCGCTGAATGCGCGCACGTTCAAGCCGATGCCGGACGAATCGGCGACGCTCGGCGAAACACTGCATGCGCGCATCGCGTCGTTGTCGCCGCGTCTCGTTTTCGTCGATGGTCGATACGATGCGACGCTGTCAGATCTGGCCGCACTCGGCGTTGTCGTGACGCTGGACGCGTCGGCACCGTCGGCGAATCCCCCGCCGCATTGGCCGTTCGCACGTGCGGCCGCGGCATCGGCCGCCACGCTCGGCATGCGTGTTTCGACCTCGACGCCGGCGCCGATCCATCTGGTCTCGATCATCACGAGCGCCGCACAGGACGCCGTGGTGCAGCAGTCGCTGCGCATCGAACTCGCGGAAGGTGTGGAAGCCGCGCTTGTCCATCACCGCATCGGCGAGCACGGCAACAGCGCCTTCGTGAACCTGTGGCGCGATCTCGTGCTGGCCGATCGCGCGACGCTGCGATGGGTCGAAATCGCGGATGAAGAAGAGCGCGCCAGTGTCGTCATCGGCACCCGCGCCGTGCTCGGTGCATCGGCACGCTTCGAACTCGGCGAAGTCGCCGCCGGTGCGGCCTTGTATCGCCACGACCTCGACGCGACGCTGGCCGGCGAACAGGCTGAACTGATCGTGCGTGGCTGCACGATGGTGACGAAGCGCCGCCACGCCGACGTGAACATCGATGCCCGCCATCGTGCCAAGCACACCCGTGCGGACATCGTCTGGCGCGGCCTCGCCGACCAGCGCGGCCACGGCATCTTCGCCGGACAACTCATCGTCGAGGAAGGCGCCGACGGCGCCGATGCGGCACTCAGCAACAAGAACCTGCTGCTGTCGTCTCAGGCCGAGATCGACACGCGCCCGGTCTTGGAAATCTACGCCGACGAAGTGAAGGCCGCACACGGCGCGACCGTCGGCCGCCTCGACGACAGCGCGCTGTTCTACCTGCGCTCGCGCGGCATCGCCGAGCCGGAAGCGCGCCGCATCCTGCAACTCGCGTTCGCACGCGAACCGCTGCTGCAACTGGCCGACACGCACTCGCGCGACATCGCGTTGGCCGCACTCGCGCACATCCTTCCCGAGGACGCGGCATGAGCCGGCTCGACGACATCGCCGCAATTCGCGCCGAGTTCCCGCAGCTCGCGCGCCGGATCCACGGCAAGCCGCTGGTCTATTTCGACAACGCCAACACGGCGCAGAAGCCGCGCGCGGTGATTGATGCGGTCAGCGAGTACTTCACGACGCACAACGCCAATGTCGCGCGCGCCGTGCACACGCTCGGCGAAGAGGCCACCTCGCTCTACGAAGCCGCGCGCGACAAGCTCGCCCGATTCGTCGGGGCGCGCTCGCGCGAGGAAGTGATCTTCACTCGCGGCACCACCGAATCGGTCAATCTGGTCGCTTACAGTTTCCTGCGCCCCATGCTCCAGCCCGGCGACGAGATCCTGGTCTCGCGCATGGAGCACCACGCCAACATCGTGCCCTGGCAACTGGTCGCCGCCGAGACCGGCGCGAAGGTGGTGCCGGCGCCGATCACCGACACCGGCGAACTCGATGTCGAGGGCATGATCGCGTTGATGAACGCACGCACCCGGCTGGTCGGCCTGACCCATGTCTCCAACGCGCTGGGCACGATCAATCCGGTCAAGCGCATCATCGACGCGGCGAATTCGCGCAGCATCCCGACCCTGATCGACGGTTCGCAGGCGGCGCCGCATTTCAAGGTCGATGTCGCCGCGCTCGGCTGCGATTTCTACGTGCTGACCGGGCACAAACTGTTCGCGCCCACCGGCACCGGCGCGCTGATCGCGAAACGTGCCCATCTCGATGCGATGCCGCCGTTCATGGGTGGCGGCGAGATGATCCGCAAGGTCTCGTTCGAGGGCACGACCTTCAGCGATCCGCCGCACAAGTTCGAAGCGGGCACGCCGAACATCGCCGGCTTCATCGGCCTGGGTGCCGCGATCGATTGGCTCGATGCCGTCGGCATGGACGCAATCGCGGCCCGCGAGGCGCATCTGCGCGACGCGATGTTCGCCGCCCTGAACGATGTCCCCGGCCTGCGCCTGATCGGCGCGGCACGCGAACGCGCGGCGGTGTTCTCGTTCGTGGTCGAGGGCGCGCATGCACACGACATCGCCACCTTGCTCGACCACGAAGGCGTGGCCGTGCGCTCCGGCCACCATTGCGCGCATCCGACCATGCAGTTCTTCGGGCTGCCGGCCACCGTGCGCGCGTCGCTGTCGTTCTACAATACCGAGGACGAGATCGCGGCGTTCTTGACCGCGCTCGCCAAGGTGCGCAGGATGCTGGCTTGATGAGTGCCCACCCGTCGACGCTGTATTCGGAGACCGTGCTCGCGCACAATCGCGCGCCGCACAATTGTGGCTGCCTCGAGTCGGCGACCCACCATGGCGTCGCCGAGAATGCGATGTGCGGTGACCATCTCGAACTCTCGTTGCGCGTACGCGACGGCGTCATCGACGCCGTGATGTTCGATGGCGAATCCTGCGCGATCACGACGGCCTGCGCATCGATGCTGACCGAAGCCCTGCGCGGCGGCGACGCCGCGCGCATCGCCGAGCTGCGTGACGAAATGCTGGCGATGTTCCGGTCCGGCCCGGCAGCACGTGACGAGTTCGCGGCCTTCGCGGAACTCTGCCACCACCCGGCACGCCAACGCTGCGCGCTGCTGCCGTTCGATGCCGCGCTCACCGCACTGCAGACCAGGGAATGAGCATGCCGAAGTTCCGCAATGCCGCCGAAGCCGACATTCCGGCCGTCGTCGATCTGGTTCAGTCCGCCTATCGTGGCGACGCCAGCCGCGTCGGCTGGACCACTGAAGCCGACTTCCTCGACGGTCAACGCGTCGATGCCGATGGCGTGCGCGAGGTCATCGCGAAACCGGATAGCCGCATCCTGCTGGCCGAACGCGACGGCGCCCTGGTCGGCAGCGTCCAGGTCGAGAAGATCGGCGGGCAAGGCTATTTCGGGATGTTCTCGGTGCGCCCCAAACTGCAGGGCGGCGGCATCGGCGATGCCTTGCTGCGCGAGGCCGAACGCGTCGTGCGCGAGGCCTTCGGCTGCACGACGATGACCTGCACGGTGATCTCGATCCGCGCCGAATTGATCGCCTGGTACCAGCGTCGCGGCTATCGCAGCACCGGCGAATTCAAACCCTTCCCGTATGGCGATGAACGCTTCGGATTGCCCAAGCGCGACGACTTGCGCTTCGAAGTGTTCGCGAAGGATCTGACCTGATGGACGGCTGGACCCGCGTTTGCGGCCGCGACGAGATGGCCCCCGGCGAACACCGCGTCGTCGCAGCGGACGGCACGATGATCGCGGTGTTCAACATCGATGGCGATCACTACGCCATCGAGGACGTATGCACGCACGACGGCGGCGAACTCGCGGGCGGACCGATCCACGGTTTCGAAGTCGAGTGCCCGCGTCATGGCGCCCGCTTCGACGTGCGCAACGGCGCCGTCTGCGCACCGCCGGCCTATGCACCGACGGCGAGCTTCCCGGTCCGCATCGACGCCGATGGCGTGTGGACGCGCGACGACCGCTTCGACTGATTCAGCGCGAGGCGTAGCGGCCGCGGACACCCGTCACGCACAGGTCCTGCGTCGAATAGGACACGATCGTCGGCACGCGTTCGTAGGCGCCGCGACTGTTGACCGGGCGCGATTCGACAATCGCGTCGAGACGCATTGCGCGATGTTCGACGCGTACGCGATACGCCATCCCCGACTCGGGCACGAGGCGAGTGCGTACACCGAATTGGTCGCTGCCGCCGGGAATCCCTGTGCGCGCAGGTCGGACTGCGTTTCGGACAAACACGAGTTCGACCGCTTCGCCGGCCACGAAATCGCGCTCGAGGTGCCGCCGCGTGGGACGAAGCGAATCACCCCCGATGACGTAGTTCCCGCGCCCCAAGTGCCGGAGGTCGCATTGCACGCCGTCGCGAAACTGTTTGACGACGACCGGCATCCCGCTGTTTTCGATGCGGACGGGCACCCAATCACCCGCCATCGCCGCCGACGACAGGGCGGCCATCACGACCGTTGCAGCACTTAGTCGCAGGATCATGGTGTCACTCCGATTTCGTCGCGGGTTGCGACCACTCGACACTAGGCGCATGCCGGCGACGCGCCCCCTGTCTTTGGCGGGGGAGGCAGGCGCCGATTCAGCATTCGATCAGCTCGATGAACGAGCGGCGATCACCAGGATCAATGCGCTGCCGCCGCCATCGATGCGCGCGGCGATGCGATCGGCCGGCACCGGATCCATCCAGAGCGTGTCGCCAGCGGCCATGGCGACAGCGCTGCCTTGCAGGTGGGCATGGCCATCGAGCAGGTGGAACAGCAGCCACGCATCGGCCGGCTGATGCAGGATCATTGAGCCGACCAGCGGACGCACCAGCACCTCGGCATCGAGCATCGGATCGGCCAGCATCAGGTTGAAGTCCTCGCTCGGCCCGTCCAGCGGCACGCCTTCGACGACATCGTCGCCGCTGAACGCGCACAGGTCGCCGATCCGATCGAGCTGGCGCGTCGGCTGGCCGTTGAAGCGCAATTCCAGCGCGCCACCGCGGGCAAGCACCAGCCAGCGGCGCACGCCGGGATAGCGCGAGAAAGCCGCCTGCGCATCGATGACCGCGCGCGACAGACGGAAGCGGAAGCCGGCGGCGAGTGAATTCGAGGGCACGAAACCGATTTCGCGGGTGACGCCCAACCCGTTCTTCCAGGGGCTGGGTTCGAGGTCGCGATACGCCATCAAACGCGGTGTGTTCACAGCAACAACCCACTCGCCATGCCGAGGAAAGCGCCCATGCTGACGATGTCGGTCGCCGTCGTCAGGAAGATTCCGGAGGCCGTCGCGGGATCGGCGCCGAGCCGTTTCAGTCCAAGCGGAATCGCGGCGCCGGCCATGCCCGACATCACGCAGGACACTGCCATCGCGACCACGCAGATACCGGCCAGGGTCAAGGCGTCAGGATTCTTCTGCATCGTCGCCATGACGAACAGCGCTGCACCGGCGACGATGCCGACGATGAGGCCATTCCACCAGCCGAGCAGCGCTTCCTTGCCGATCAGCTTCCAACCCTGACCGGGCTTGAGTTCGCCGAGTGTCATACCGCGCAAGGTCACGGCCAGCGCCTGGCAACCACTGTTGCTGCATTGGCCGGACAACACCGGCAGGAACACCGCGAGCAGCACGATCTTGTCGATCGCATCCTGGTAGTAACCGACGACCGCGGCCGCCAGAAACGCGGTGAGCAGGTTCAGCTGCAACCAGGGATGGCGAAACTTGAAACTGCGCGTCCACGGTGTCGACAATCGTTCTTCCTTCTCGACACCGACCATCGAACCCGCCTGCGCCGAAATCTCGAAGGCCTGCTGCTCAAACAGGGCCTGACCGCGCACCGACCCGACCAGGCGATTCTCTGCATCGCAGACCGGATAGGCCGGATAGTGCCGCGTGACCACTTCGCGCATCGCGTCCACCGAAGCCATGTCCGGGCGCAACGCAAAGGGCTGCTTGACCATCACCGCCGTCAGCGGCTGCTCCTTGCCGGCGAACAGCAGCTCCCGGAACGCAACCACGCCGACCAGGCGGCCGTCGCCCTCGGTCACGAACACATAGGTCACGAAGGCCTTCTTGACGACGTCGCGCAGCGCTTCGACGACCTGACCGACCGTGGTCTCCGGTCGGAACACCGCCAGCGGGCGCTCCATCAATCGGCCGACCGTGCCCTCGCCGTAGTGGTGGTCGAGCAACCACTGCTGGCCGGCACCGAACGGGGTCGCCGCGGCGATGCGTTCGCGGCGGTCGGGCGGGAACTGGCTCAGGATCTCGACCGCGAACCCGGGATTAATCACCGTGAGCAGGTCGGCGATGGCCTGGTCGCTTTCGCCCCCGAGCTTGCGCGCCGCGCTTTGGGTGTCGGTGCTGAGGACGGCGTCGAGCAGGTTGCGATCCATGCGAGGCTCCACAATTTCCGAATCGGGATGACGTCAATGTAGCGATTGCCGGACGCGCCCGCCAAGCCGCCGGCTTGAGCCGCCGCCGCGGGCCTGCTACAAGCCCCGGCTGAATTTTCATTTTGTTGCCGGACCCGACCATGTCACACCGCCTGCCCCTGCCGCACGGCCGGATGCGTCCACGCGCTGGAGCCTGCGCGTGAACGGCCCGCTGTCCGGCATCCGCGTCCTTGATCTGTCGCGCGTACTGGCGGGTCCGTTCGCGACCCAGATCCTGGCCGATCTCGGCGCCGACGTGATTAAGATCGAGCGCAGCGGTGCCGGGGACGACACCCGCGAATGGGGTCCGCCCTGGCTGGTCAACGACGAGGGCACGACCACCGAGGAGTCGGCCTACTTCCTGTCCTGCAATCGCGGCAAGCGCTCGGTGGCGCTGGAACTCACCGACCCGCGCGCGCAGTCGATCGTGCGTGCGCTGGCGCGAACCTCGGACGTGCTGATCGAGAACTTCAAGCCGGGCACGCTCGGGCGCATGGGCCTCGACTACGACAGCTTGTCGCAGACCTCGCCGGGACTGGTCTATTGCTCGATCAGCGGTTTCGGCCAGGACGGCCCGAACGCCGCCAAGGCCGGCTACGACGCCATGATCCAGGCCCAGGCCGGATTGATGAGCATCACCGGCGAACACGGTCGCGGTCCGGTCAAGGTCGGCGTGGCCGTGATCGACATGATCACCGGCCTGTATGCCGCGAACGCGATCCAGGCTGCGCTGATCCAGCGTCAGAACAGCGGTCGCGGCAGCTGGATCGACACCGCCCTGTTCGATTCCGCGGTCGCCATCCTCGCCAATCAGGGCATGAACCACCTGATCGCCGGCGAGATTCCGGAGCGACTCGGCAGCGCGCATCCGAACATCGTGCCCTACCAGAGCTTCCCGACCCTCGACGGCGACCTGTTCATCGCCGTCGGCAACGACATGCAGTTCCGTCGCTTCTGCGAGATCGCGTCCGCCGACTGGGCCGACGACCAGCGCTTCGCGAGCAACAGCCAGCGTGTCGCCAACCGACATCTGCTGGTGCCGCTGATCAGCGAGCGCATGCGCACCCGCTCGAAGTCGGAATGGCGTCGCACCCTCGATGACGCCAACATTCCCTGCGGCCCGGTGCAGGACCTGGAAGAAGTCTTCGCCGACCCGCAGGTCGAGGCCCGTGGCCTGCGCTTCGACCTGCCCCATACCCTGCACACGCATCTGCCGCAGATCGCGAATCCGCTGCGCTTCGACGGCCGCCTGCACCATTCCGAGCGGGCGCCGCCGCTGCGCGGCGAGCACACGCACGAAGTGCTGCTGGAGCTCGGCTACAACGAGGCGCTGATCGACGAACTCGCTGCCACGGGCGCCATCGAACTGGCAATGTGAAATAGAATCGGCGCAACGCAGGAAGCGCCCATGGCCACCGCACTACTCGCCGTCATCGTCTCGATCATCTTGAGTCACAGCATTCCGGAGCTCGGTCGGCTGCGGCATTACGGCTGGTTCGAGGCTTGGCTGCGTGGCGATTTCAATCCGCTCGCGGGCAGCAGCTTCTGGTCCGGCCGCTTCGGCGGCTGGTGGTCGGTGGGCGTGCCGGTCCTGATCATCGCGCTGCTGCAGATCCTGTTCGCGGGACGAGCCTACGGGTTTCCCTCATTTCTGCTGGCGATGGTGGTGCTGTTCTATTGCTGGGGCCCGCGCGATCTCGATGCCGACATCGGTGCGGTCACCCATGCCGGCGACCGCGATACCCGCGTCAACGCCCTGCAGGACCTTCCCACCGACCCGCCGTCGCCGCCGTTGGGCCTCGATGGTCGCACCCTGGTCGACACCGTGTTCCGTGCCGCGCTGACGCGCTGGTTCGGGGTGTTGTTCTGGTTCCTGCTGCTCGGCGCATCCGGCGCGTTGATCTACCGCTTCGTGCAGCTGGTGGCGCAATCGGAGAGCTTTCGTTCGGCACTGCCGCGGGCACATGCCGATGCGCTACGCGAACTGCATGTGCTGCTCGACTGGCCAGCCGCGCAACTGATGACGCTTTCGATGGCATTGGCCGCCGATTTCGATGCGGTCGCGCAGAGCTGGCGCGATTTCCACCATGGCATCGGTCAGGGCTATCTGGTGCGCGACATCGGCTTCCTGTTCGCCGCTGCCCGCGCCAGCGTCGATGCCGAAGACGAGGACTTCGACGACGAGGCCGCGAACACGACCTTGCTCCCGCTGCATCAATCGCAATCGCTGATCTGGCGCATCCTCGTGGTCTGGATGGCCGTGCTCGCGCTGTTCGTGCTGGCCGGCTGGATCGGCTGATCAGTCCAGCGGCAGCCGCATGATCCGCGGTGCTTCGAGTTGTTCGGGCGGTGGCAATTGCCCGTTCGGCATCGAAGCGATCCCATTGGCTGTTGGCGATGTAGTAGAACGCGCCGTCGTGGAGGGTGGCGAGCGAGGGTTCGCCCCAGCCGAACAGGTTCTGCGCGAGCACGTCGACGCGGGTAATGGCGTTTCCGCCTTCGTCCAGCACGATGCGCAGGATGCGTTTTGGCGTGGTGCCGTTCTGGATGGCGATCAAGTCGCCCGCGTGCGCATACAGGCCATCGATGCCGGTCAGCGCGGCGGGTGACGGGGTGCGCAACTTGCGCATCGCACCGTCGCCGATGGCGACGTGCCACAACCCGCTCGGATAGTCGGCGACGACCAGGTTGCCCGCATGTTCGGCGATGCCCTGCGGCGACATCAGCAAGCCGGGCGCAACGAGCGGCTGAAGCGACTCGCGCCGCGCGTCGAGCCGGTACACACCCCCGCCGATGCTGTCGCTGGCGTAGACATCGCTGCCGAGCACGAGCACATCGCCCAGCGCATGCGGCTGGCCATCGTCCGGCAGCATCCACGAGCGCCGCACTGCACCGCGGCTCGCGTCGATCTCGAACAGGCCGCTGCGACCGATGTCGCCCTTCGCGATGCCGGCGGTCTCAGCGAAACCGGCGGATGCTGCCCACACGGTGTTGCCGACCAGACGCATGCCGAGCGCGCTCAGCAGGCCGCCATCACCGGAAGCGACAAAGTCATAGGCGGCGCCGCGGTCGTCGACGGCATCGATGCGGGCATGGCGCACGCTGCCGAGCAACCAGCGCTGGTTGACCTCGTCGCGCACGATGGATTCGGGCACGAAATCGGTCGGCAAGCCCGACGCGGTGAACGCGAGATCGATCGGACGCGCGCGGCAAGCCATTGTCCGCGAAGCGCTGCGTCAGCGTCGCGAAACGCGGCTCGGAACGAAGCGCGGCGAACGCCGGCGACGCGTCGATGTCGAACGCGAGACCGGTGTCCGCGAGTTGCGACAGGCTCTCGAACGCTGCGTCATTCTGGGCATTCGCCGCCTGCGCGACAGCGCGCAGGTAGATCACCATCGGGACATCCGGCGCCAGCGCATGGGTCGCATCGGCTTCGCGCAGCAGCAACGCCACGTCATTGCCGCGCGCCGCGGCTTTCAGCGCCGTGTAGTGCGCGCGGAACAACTGCAGTTGCGCGCTGCCATCAACGGCGTCGGCGACCAGGGTGCCGAGGCCGGCGCGCAAAGCGGCGAGCAGGACGGCGGTGGCCAAAACGACGGCGATTCGGATCATGGTGCACTCCGCGGCGATGTCGGCAGTGCAGCGCATCGCCGCTGGCACGTCATCCGCCGGATGTCATGACCGCGTTCCTGCGAACGTGCTGCGATCAACCCAGCGCCTGTTCCAGATCGGCACGCAGATCCGCAACATCCTCGACACCGACCGAGAGACGCACCAGTGCATCGCTGATGCCGAGCGCCTTGCGCTTTTCGGCCGGCACCGAGGCATGGGTCATGATCGCGGGATGGTTGACCAGACTCTCGACGCCGCCGAGTGACTCGGCCAGGCCGAAGATCTGGCAACGCTCCATCATCTTGCGTGCCGATTTCAGCCCGCCCTTCACGACGATCGAGATCATGCCGCCGAAGCCATCCATCTGCTTCTTCGCGAGCGCGTGCTGCGGGTGCGACTTCAGGCCGGGATAGCTGACGTGTTCGACCTTCGGGTGCTTTTCCAGCCACTTCGCCAGCTCGCCGGCATTCGCGCAATGCGCTTGCATGCGCAAGTGCAGCGTCTTTAGGCCGCGCAGGGCGAGGAAGGCATCGAACGGTCCTTGCACGCTGCCCACCGCGTTCTGCAGAAAGGTGATCTTCTCCTCCAGTTCGCGGTTGTCGCCGACCACCAGCATGCCGCCGACGATGTCGGAATGGCCATTGAGGTACTTGGTCGCCGAATGCATCACGAGATCGGCGCCGAACTCGATCGGTCGCTGCAGCATCGGCGAACTGAAGGTGTTGTCGACCGCGAAGATCAAGCCGTGCTTCTTCGCGAACGCCGACACTTTCGCCAGGTCGACCAGTTTCAGCAACGGATTGGTCGGCGTCTCGGCCCAGATCATGCGCGTGTTGGGGCGCAGCGCGGCCTTGAGCGCGGCCGGATCATTGAGGTCGACGTAGCTGAAGTCGAGTCCGGCCGAGCGACGACGCACGCGCTCGAACAGCCGGTAGGTACCGCCGTACATGTCATCCATCGCGATGACGTGGCTGCCGGAATCGAGTGCGTCGAGCGCGGTCGCGGTCGCGGCGA
The DNA here is from genome assembly GCA_016721845.1 of Lysobacterales bacterium. Classification (NCBI taxonomy): domain Bacteria; kingdom Pseudomonadati; phylum Pseudomonadota; class Gammaproteobacteria; order Lysobacterales; species Lysobacterales bacterium. The sequence goes on along the minus strand of JADKHK010000008.1, from coordinate 61,334 downwards.
GACCCGAGGCGAAAGCGTAGCCCTTGCGACCGCCTTCGAGCGCGGCGACGCAGTCTTCGTAGGCGAAGCGCGTCGGGTTGTGCGAGCGGGAATACTCGAAGCCCTGGTGTTCGCCGGGACTGCGCTGGACATAGGTACTGGTCGCATAAATCGGCGTCATCACCGCGCCGGTGCTCGGGTCGGGCTTCTGGCCGGCGTGGATGGCGCGCGTACCGAGGCCGCGCACGAGTTTTGATTGGGCCATGATTCACCTCGAAATGGGCGCGTAGCGTAGCGCGGCGGCTAACATTGCGGCATCCACCCAGCAGGTTCCGCCATGCGTGTTGCCGTTGTCCGTTTCGCCTTGTTGTGCGTCGCCTGGATGCCCATGTTCGCGGCGACGGCCCAGACCACGATGCCCGAGCTGACGCCGGAGGATTATGCGCACGCACTGCCGAGCGCACCGCGCATCGGCCTGGTGCTCGGCGGCGGCGGCGCGCGCGGCGCGGCGCACATCGGTGTGCTCAAGGTGCTGGAGCGCGAGCACATCCCGATCCATGCCATCGCCGGCACCTCGATGGGATCGATCGTCGGCGGTTTCTACGCAGCCGGCTACACCCCCGAGGAAATCGAGGCGGTGATCGCCTCGATCGACTGGAAGGATTTCTTCAGCGACGATCCGGCCCGCGCCGACCTGCCGATGCGGCGCAAGGACGAGGACTATCGCGACCTGCTCGACTTTAAGCTCGGCTTGCGCGACGGCAAGTTGATTGCGCCGCGCGGCGTGTTGCAGGGACAGAAGTTCCTGAACCTGCTGCGGCGCATGCTGATGCCCTACTGGCGACTCAAGAGCTTCGACGACCTGCCGATCCCGTTCCGCGCCATCGGCACCGACATCGGCCACGGCGAACAGGTCGTGTTCAAGGAAGGCGACCTGTCGCTCGCGATCCGCGCCAGCATGTCGGTGCCGGGAGCATTCGCGCCGATCCGCGTCGATGGACGACTGATGGTGGATGGCGGCATCGTCAACAACGTGCCGGTCGACATCGTCAAGGCGATGGGCGTGGACCGCGTCATCGTCGTCGATGTCGGCGAGCCGTTGATGGACGAAGACGCGCTGACCTCGCCCCTGTCGGTCACCTTGCAGATGATCACGGTGCTGATGAAACAGCGCACCGATGCCGCGCTCGCGAGCATGTCGCCGGAGGACGTGCTGATCCGTCCCGACCTCGGCGACATGGGCAGCGCCGAATTCGACCGCGCCATCTCGACCATCGCGATCGGCGAGCAGGCCGCGGAGGCCGTGGTCGCGCAACTCAAGCCGCTGGCACTGCCGGCGGATGCTTATGCCGCAGTGCGCCTGCAGCAGCATCGCGCGGAATTCGAGGCGCCACCGATCGAGTTCCTGGAGGTGAACGGCAAGCGCACGCGCGCGCCGCTGTTCGTGCACACCGCGATGCGCGACCTGATCGGCAAGCCGCTGGACGAGGCCGAGGTCGAACGCCATATCGGCGAGGCCTATGGTACCGGTCACTACGAGCGCATCCTGTACAAGCTCGCCAAGCGCGGTGACAGCACGGGCCTGCTGGTGACGCCGGTGGACAAGGGTTGGGGTCCGAATTTCGTCGGCTTCGGCTTGCAGTTGTCGGACGATTTCAACGGCCGCAGCGACTACCAGCTCGCCGCCGAGGCCACCTTCACCGGACTGTCCGAACATGGCGCAGAGGCGCGCGTGCGCGCCGATCTCGGGCGCATCACCGCGCTCGGCGGCGAGTGGTACCAGCCATGGGGTGACCGCGGTCAGTACTACTGGAAGCCGGAGATTCGCTTCGATGCGCGCAACCAGAACTTCGTCGAAGACACCGGCAGCCTCGACGCCCGCCTGCGGCGGGCGCAGATCGGCGCGCGCATCGGCACGAACATCGGGCACAGCTGGCGCATCGAAGGCGGCGTCGAATACAGCCACAACCGTGCCCAGATCCAGACCGGCCAGCTGCCGATACCCGGTGTCACCGGATTCACCTCCGATGCCAGCAGCCTGGTGCTCGCGGTCGACCACGACAGTCTCGACGACCTCGGCTTTCCGACGCGTGGACGGCGTGGCTCGGCGAAACTCACGATTTCCAGACCCGGCCTCGGCTCGGACGCCAATGGCGAAGTGCTGCGCGGCGACTGGTATCGCGCCTTCTCGTTCGATCGCCACCGCCTGCTTGTCGGCGCCGAGGCACAGTCCAGTTGGGGTGAGCCCGAGGCGTTCAGCGCACTCGCCACGCTCGGCGGCTTCACGCGCCTGTCCGGCTTCGGTGACCGCGAACTGAGCGGCGAACACAGCGCACTGGCGCGCGCCATCTACTATCGCCGCTTCGGCGACATGTCGCAGCTGTTCGCCCTGCCCGCGTATATCGGCGCCAGCGTCGAGGCCGGCAACGTCTGGGCCGATCGCGACCAGGTCAGTCTCGATTCGCTGGTCTATGCCGGCTCGCTCTTCGTCGGCATCGACTCGCCGCTGGGTCCGATCTTCTTCGGCTACGGCCAGGCCGAAGGCGGCGAGGACTCGTTCTATCTCAGCTTCGGATCCTTGTTCGGCGAACGGCGATGACCCGCGGCTTGCGATCATTGCGACGCGCGCCGGCGTTCACGATCTCGGCCATCCTCACCCTGGTGCTGGGCATCGCCGCAGTCGGTTCGATGTTCGCCATCGTCCATGGCGTGCTGCTCGCGCCGCTGCCCTACGGCGAACCGGAGCGGTTGGTCAGCCTTCGCCTGCAGACGGCGGAACACGGCCCGATGCAGCAACCGCCGGCGGCATACTTCACTTACCGGCAATTCGCCACGCGGCTGGCCGAGGTCGGCTTCTATCGCACCGGCCACACGAATGTCTGGACCGAAGGCGTCGACGATGCGCCGGAGCGAGTGGTAGCGACCTGGATGACGGCGTCGATGGTGCCGATGCTGCAGGTGCCGCCGCTGCGGGGTCGGTCGTTCACGGCCGACGAGGAACAGCCGGGCGGACCCAGTGCGGTACTGCTCAGCGAGGCCGAGTGGCGCAGCCGATTCGGCGCGTCCGAAGACGTGCTCGGCCGGGTCATGATGGTCAACAGCGTGCCGCGCGAAATTGTCGGCGTGATGCCCGCGCGTTTCGCATTCCCGGACGCGAAGACCCGCGTCTGGCTGTCCGCGCGCCTCCCCGTGGATGCGGTCGTGGGCGAATTCCTGTACTCGGGGATCGGACGCCTCGCGCCAGGCGCGACGGCCGCACAGGCGCAGCATGAACTCGCCGCTTTGCTGCCAACGATGGCGGAGCGGTTCCCGCATCTGGATTCGGGCGGCGCCACCGCGACCTGGTTGACCGAAACCGGGTTGTCGCCGCTCGTGCTGCCCTTGCGTGAGGCATTCACGGCGGACATCGCCAGCCTGCTGTGGATCCTCGCTGCAGCCGGCGCGCTGGTGCTGCTGGTGGCCTGGGCAAACGTGACCAACCTGATGCTGATTCGTGCCGATGCGCGCCAGAACGAACTCGCGGTGCGCACCGCACTCGGTGCCGGACGATGGCGTATCGCCTCGCATCATCTCGGCGAGTCGCTGTGGCTGGGTGCAATGGCCGGTGGTCTGGCCCTGTTGCTGGTGCACATCGGTCTGGATGCACTGGTGGCTTACGGGCCCGACGACATGCCCAGGCGTTCGGAACTGAGCCTGAGCCTCCCGGCCACCGGTTTCATCATCCTGATCAGCCTCGTCAGCACGGGCTTGTGCGCCACCGTGCCAGCGCTTCGGTTGCGTCCCGCGAACTTGTCTGGTCGCTTGCGCGACGGCGCACGCGGCGAAACCGCAGGCAAGCACCGGCAGCACCTCCGCATGGGCATCGTGACCTTGCAGATCGCGCTCGCATTCGTGGCTGCGGTCGGTTCGGCCCTGCTGTTGCGCACGGCGCACCGGTTGAACCAGGTGCATCCTGGCTTCGATACCCGCGATGTGACGATCGTCTGGACCTTGCTGCCATTCGCACGCTTCGACGACGCCGCCGCGGTGGCGTTCTATGCACGACTCGGCGAGCAGGTGCGCGCACTGCCCTCGGTCACTGCGGCCGGCCTGACCATGCGTGTGCCCATCGCAAGCGGATGGTCGTTGCAGGAGACGTTTCGGATCGAAGGCGATGCCCGCACGCTGACGATGCCGCTGCATGTCGTCGACGAAGGCTATTTCCCAGCCATGGCCATTCCCCTGCTTGCAGGCCGGGCCTTTGGTCCGATCGGCGGGACACCCTCGGACCAGGTCATCATCAGCCAGCGTGCAGCGGCCGCGCTGTTCGGTGACGCGAGCGGTGCGGCGGCCATCGGCAAGCACCTGATACGCGCCTCGGGCGGCCCCAGCTACACGATCGTCGGCATCGTCGGCGACGTGCGCGAGCGGGATCTCGCCGAGCCCCCCGCGGCGACGGTGTACCGCCCGCAAGCGGTGCCGGTCGATGCCCAAGAGCCGGGGGCGCGACACCTGATGGCGCTGGTCGTGAAAGCGCCAGGATCATCACCCGCGCTGGTGCCGGCCATCCGCCGCATCGTGCGCGATCTCGACCCGAGCGTGCCGATCTTCAATGTCGAAACAATGGATGACGTCGTTCGTGCATCGACGGCGCGCCTGACGCTGACACTGACCCTGATCACCGCCGCCGCCGCGATCACCCTGCTGCTCGGCACCGTCGGGCTGTACGGCGTGATGGCCTACATGGTCGCGCTGCGCACCCGGGAATTCGGCGTGCGCGTCGCGCTCGGCGCGAATCCCGCAGACATCGCGGAACTCGTCATGACGCGCGGACTGATCCTGACCGCCAGCGGCCTCGTCGCCGGTTTCGCCCTGTATGCGTTGGCCGCACCGTTCCTGCGCACGTTCCTCTTCGAGGTCACGCCGTCGGATCCGGCCACACTCGCCGCGGCAACCGTCGTCCTCGTCGTCACTGCCGGTCTCGCCAGCTGGCTGCCCGCCCGCCGCGCCGCCCGCATCGACCCGACCGAAGCGTTGCGGTCGGCGTAGCGAGCGTTCGCGTCTATTGCACGCGACGGCGCAGGTAGTTGAGCAGGTCGATGCGGGTGATGAGGCCGAGGAACTTGTCGGCTTCGGTGACGATGGCGACGTGGCCCTTGTCGAACACGGGCAGCAGGGCTTCGATCGGCGACTTGACGTCGAGCTTGTCGAGCTTGGTGACCATCGCGGTCGAGACCGGATCGCGGAACTTCGACTCGTCGCCGTAGACATGCATCAGCACGTCGGATTCATCGACGATGCCGACGAGCTGGTCGGCGTCCATCACCGGCAACTGCGACACGTCGTACAGCTTCATGCGCTGGTAGGCGACGGTGAGCAGGTCGTTCGGGCCGATGACGACGGTGTCGCGTTGCGAATACGGACGGTTGATCAGGTCGCGCAGATCGTTGTGCAGCGGACGCTCGACGAAGCCGTTGTCGAGCATCCAGTAGTCGTTGTACATCTTCGACAGGTACTTGTTGCCGGTGTCGCAGACGAAGGCGACGACGCGTTTCTTCGTGGTCTGCTCGCGGCAATACTTCAACGCCGCGGCGAGGATGGTGCCGCTCGACGAACCGCCGAGGATGCCTTCCTTCGACAACAGTTCGCGGCCGGCGAGAAAGCTCTCCTTGTCGCTGATGGCATAGGCTTTCCTGACGCGGGTGAAATCGCTGATCGGCGGCAGGAAGTCTTCGCCGATGCCTTCGACCATCCAGCTCGCCGACTTCTCGCTGAGCGTGCCGCGATTGATGTATTCCTCCAGGATCGACCCGACCGGATCGGCGATCACCAGTTCGACATTCGGCGCCTCGCGCGCAAAGTAGCGCGACAGGCCGGTCATCGTGCCCGACGAACCGACGCCGAAGACGATGGCGTCCATGTTCCGATCCATGTCGGCGTAGATCTCGGGACCGGTGACTTCCTCGTGCGCCTTCGGGTTGTTCGGATTGCCGAACTGGTTGATGAAGTACGCACCGGGCGTGTCCTTCGCGATCTGCGCGGCAAGGTCCTGGTAGTAGGCGGGATGGCCCTTGGCGACATCGGAGCGGGTCAGCACCACTTCCGCACCCATTGCCTTGAGGTTGAAGATCTTCTCGCGGCTCATCTTGTCCGGCACCACGAGGATGAGCTTGTAGCCCTTCTGCTGCGCTACCAGCGCCAGCCCGATGCCGGTATTGCCGGCGGTACCCTCGATCAGGGTTGCGCCCGGCTGGATGTGTCCGTCACGTTCGGCGGCCTCGATCATCGATAGACCGATGCGGTCCTTGATCGAACCGCCCGGGTTCGCGCTTTCGAGCTTCAGATACAGCTCGCAGAGGCCGGTATCGAGCTTCTGCACCTTGACCATCGGCGTCTTGCCGATCAGTTCGAGCACGTTGTTCACATGAGGCATGGCCGGCTTCCGCGATGAATGAGCGCGCGATGATAGCCGCAAGCCAAAAAAGCGAACGGCCGGGGCATACGCCACCGGCCGCCGCCGAGGAGCACCGTCTGCTTGCGCAATCCGTTACGGCTGCTCCCGCCGCAGGGTCCTGCCCTGCATGATTCCTGCCGCACCTCGTGTGCGGCGACTACTTTCGAGGGCTGATTCCCTCAGGCCCTGTGCTCCCAGATATGGGTGAGCTTGTCCTTGGCCCACAACTTTTCCTTCTTCAATCGACCGAGTGTGACGTCATCGATGGGCAACACGCCCAGTTCGGCATCACGGACCTGCTTGTCGAGTTCACGATGCTTGAGAAACAGGCTCCGGAATTCCGAGCTCTGGCTCATCATCGCCTCGACTTCACGCTGTTGTGCTTCGAACATCAGCTGACCTCCTCTGCATGCAAAGGCGCCACGGCGCGCCGCGCGACCGAAGGGTCGACGGCGTGGGTGCGCGTGGTTGGACTCAGGCCCGGATGGTGGCTGCCGGCGTGCACTCGCTCGCGGGCCACACGGTGGTGGTCAGCGGCAGATTCCTCGAGACAGCAGCACGCTTGCATCGTCGGACCTTCCTGCCATGCCGCGGTTCGGTACGAGGCGGCATGTGGCTTGAACCTACTCCCATCCCAAAAGCCCGGCAAGCCGAATTTTTCGGCTCGGAAATTCAGTCATTTGCAGGTTAAGGCGGCGTTATTTCCCGACCAGAATGATCTCGACGCGGCGGTTGCGGGCCTTGCCCTCGGCGCTGTCGTTCGACGCCACGGGCACGTCCTCGCCACGCCCGATCGCGCTCATGCGCGCGGCATCGACGCCGCGTGCGGCCAGGGCGGCCATCACCGCCTCGGCGCGTTGCTGCGACAACACCTGGTTGGCGTTGTCGCTGCCACTGGCGTCGGTATGGCCTTCGATCCGCACCGCGCGCGTGGTGTCGCGGTTGACGAATTCGATGACGCTATCGAGATTGGCGATCGCGTCCGGCTGCAGTTGCGAACGACCCGGGGCGAACACCGCTTCGCCGAGCGTCATCACGCTGCCGCGGGCCTCTTCGCTCGCCGTCAGGGACTGCATCTGCAGACGCAGGCTGTCGGCCGCGGCGACCGCCAGCTCGGCCTCCCGCTTGGCCAGCACCGCTTCCGCCGACTGTGCTTCGGCAACCCGTTTGGCCTGGTCGGCTTCGGCGCGCGCGGCCTCGGCGTCGGCGGCACTCTCGGCGCTTTCCGCACGCGCGGCCTCGGCATCACTGCGCGCGCGCTCGACTTCCTCGGCCCGTGCCAGCGATTGCAGGCGCAACTTTTCGGCTTCGAGCCGCGACATCTCGGCATCACGGCGACTGGCTTCGAGCAGGATCTGGTCACGCTCGCGTTGCAGCGCGGTCAAGCGCCGCTCTTCCAGCACCGCATTCGCCGCCGCGATGGCGCCATCGAGACGACGCTCGGCCAGATAGGCAAGGTGGGCCCGCTCATCGCCGCGCTGTCCCGCCGCCTTCATCAGCGCCAGGGTTTCGCGTACACGCGCCGTTTCCGCGGGTGCCAGGCTGCCGATGGCCGGATCGCTTTCGAAGGCGTGCAACTGCTGCTCGATGCGCTCGTATTCGAGATCGCGCTTGACCGCCGCTACCGGCGCAGTGACCACCATCAGTCCGATGCAGCACAGACGCGTCCAACGGCTCATGGCGTCTCTCCCAGCAGCTCGGCACGCAATTTTGCATTCTCCGACGCCTGGGCATCGGCAGCGGCCCGCAGGCGCGCGACGCGCGCGCGCGCCATCGCCAGTTCGGCATCGGCCGCCGCCTGGGCGGCCAGCCGCTCGGCGCGCTTGTGATCACCCGCAGCCAAGGCCTCACGGGCCTGAGCGACACGATCCTGCGCAAAGCGCAATTCCACCGGCGCATACACCTCGGCCTCGGCTGCAAGCGCACCTTGCACCAGAGTGGCCGAGCGATTGACGTCGTCGGTCGGCAATGGCGTCGATGCACAACCCGCCAGGAGCATCAAAAGCGGACCGGCAAGATGGATTTTCATTCGCGGAAATGTCATAAGTCGCACGCATTCTGGTTGCCGGCTATTGTGAAAAGCCCCCGTGGGGTTTGCAACGGCAATCCGACGACGATCTCGCGAGGCGCGCATGGACATCGGCTATTTCCTCAAACTGATGGCGGAAAAAGGTGCGTCGGACATGTTCCTGACCACGGGCGCACCGGTGAACATCAAGGTCGAGGGCAAACTGTACCCCCTTGGCAACACCGGATTGCCGGGCGGCATGGTCAAGAAGATCGCCTATTCGCTGATGGACGAGGGCCAGGTGCCCGCCTTCGAGCGCGACCTTGAACTGAATATCGCGATCGCCGTCAAGGAAGCCGGGCGCTTCCGCGTCAACGTCTTCAAGCAGCGCGGCGAAGTCGGCATGGTGATCCGCGCGATCAAGAGCGAGATTCCGAACTTCGAAGTGCTCAAGCTGCCCAAGGTGCTGTCCGACCTGATCATGGAGCCGCGCGGCCTGATTCTCGTCGTCGGCGCCACCGGCTCGGGCAAGTCGACCTCGCTCGCGGCGATGATCGACTATCGCAACACCAACGCCAGCGGCCACATCCTGACGATCGAAGATCCGATCGAGTTCCTGCATCGGCACAAGAAATCGATCGTCAATCAGCGCGAAGTCGGGCTTGATACGAAGAGCTATCACGAGGCCCTGAAGAACGCGATGCGCGAAGCGCCGGACGTGATCCTGATCGGCGAAATCCGCGATCAGGAAACGATGGAGGCCGCGATCGCGTTCTCCGAAACGGGACACCTTTGCCTGGCGACGCTGCATTCGAACAATGCCGACCAGACCATCGAGCGCATCCTGAACTTCTTCCCGGAATCGGCGCACAAGAACATCCTGATGAACCTGTCGCTGAATCTGAAGGCCGTGGTGTCGCAGCGACTGGTCGTGGGCAAGGACGGCAAGCGCTTGCCTGCGGTCGAAGTGCTGATCAACACGCCGGTGATCCGCGACATGATGCGCCGCCAGCAGGTGCACGAGATCAAGGAAGCAATGGACCGCTCGCTCGAGGACGGCATGCAGACCTTCGACCAGGCCCTGTTCCGGATGTACAAGGACGGCAAGGTCGAACTGGAAGAGGCACTGAACAAGGCCGATTCACGCGACGGACTGGCGCTCAAGATCCGTCTTGCCGAGGGTGGCGGCAGCGCCGACCACGACCCCTACGACCCCAACGCATTCTGATCGCCCGGATCAGGCCTGGGGTGCGTCGGCCTGTTTCTCGGGTCTCGCCAGATCGAAGGCGGGCAACCCGAGGCAATGCGCGTTGATGCGCTGGATGGTCGGAAACGGCGTCAGATCGACCTCGAAACGCTGGGCGTTGTAGACCTGCGGGATCAGGCAGCAATCCGCGATCGAGGGCAGATCGCCTTCGCAGAATTCGCCGGTGGACGGATTGTCCGCCAGCATTTCCTCGAGCGCCGTGAAGCCGCGGCTGATCCAGGTGCGGACCCAGCGCTCGCGCTCGATCTGCGGCATGTTGTCTTCCTGCTCCAGATACTGCAGGACGCTGAGGTTGCCCATCGGCGAGATGTCGGTCGCGATCAGATGCGCCAGGCCGCGCGCGCGCGCGCGTTCGCGCGCGGTGCCCGGCAACAGGTGGTTGCCGTCGTAAACCTCTTCGAGGTACTCGATGATCGCCAATGACTGACGGACGATGCGGCCCCCGTCGATCAGTACCGGCACGCGCTCCTGCGGATTCAGGTGATGGAACTCGGCTTGACGATGCTCGCCGCCGTCCTTCACCAGATTGACGGGCACGATCTCGTGCTTGAGCTGCTTCAGATTGAGCGCGATGCGCACCCGGTAAGAGGCACTGGACCGCCAATAGCTGTAAAGCTTGATCGTGCTGTCCACGCTGCTCTCTCCCTCGCCTTGGCGGTGAATCTAGCTCAGGGCCGAAACCGCAACAACTACGGAAGGACTCAACGGACCAACGGCACCATCCGCTGTTCGATCGCGCCAAAGATGCTGTGCCCGGCACGGTCGAACATCTCGATGCGCACGACATCGCCGAAGGCCATGAACGGCGTGCTCGGCTTGCCGTCGCGCAAGGTTTCGACGGTGCGCCGCTCGGCGAAGCAGGAGGCGCCGAGCCCGGTGTCCTCGTTCGCGACCGTGCCCGATCCGACGATGGTGCCGGCCGACAGCGGTCGCGTCTTCGCGGCATGTGCCACCAGTTGCGCGAAGTTGAACTGCATGTCGACACCGGCCTCCGGCGCACCGAACCACTGCCCGTTGACGTGCGTGGTCAGCGCGAGGTGCACCTTGCTGTCGATCCAGGCGGCACCGAGCTCGTCCGGCGTCACGAACACCGGGCTGAGGCCGGAGCGCGGCTTGGATTGCAGGAAGCCAAAGCCCTTCGCGAGTTCGTCGGGAATCAGGTTGCGCAGGCTGACGTCGTTGATCAGACCGACCAGCTGGATATGGCCGGCCGCTTCCTCCGGCGTCACCGCCATCGGCACGTCGTCGGTCACGATCACGACTTCGGCTTCGAGATCGATGCCATAGGCCTCGCTCGGCACCACCACTGCATCGCGCGGACCGAGGAAACCGGCACTCGTGGCCTGGTACATCAGCGGATCGCTGTAGAAACTCGCCGGCACCTCGGCACCGCGCGCCTTGCGCACGCGCGCCACATGCGGCAGGTAAGCGCTGCCGTCGACGAATTCGAACGCGCGCGGCAAGGGAGCCGCCAGCGCATTCATGTCGAGCGCGAAAGCGTTTGCGGCATGCCCGGCATTCAGGTTCTCGCTCAAGGCGTTCAGGCGCGGCGCCGCGTTGCTCCAGTCTTCCAGCGCCTGCTGCAATGTGGGCGCGATGCCGCTGGCCACGACCGCCATGCTCAGGTCATGGTTCACGACGATCAGCGTGCCGTCACGGCCGCCTTGCTTGAGGGATGCGAGTTTCATTCGGTCTCCGGATGCTGCGCGCTCAGACCGGCGCGACGGCGTGCTTGTTCACGAAATGCTTCTTCAGGCCCTGCCAGCACTGCGCATAGTCGCGTTGCAGGTGGGTGGCGGCAAGCGCCTGCACTGTCGGCCGGATGACCAGGCTGGTCTCGAACATGAAGGCCATGGTGCCGGTGATCCGATCCGGCTTCGACAGATCCGCGCTGCTGGCCTTCTCGAAAGTGGCAGCATCGGGGCCATGCCCGGTCATGCAGGTATGCAGCGACGCACCACCCGGCGCGAAGCCATCCGCCTTGGCGTCGTACACGCCTTGGATCAGGCCCATGAACTCGCTGGCGATGTTGCGGTGGAACCACGGCGGACGGAACGTGTCCTGCGCCACCAACCAGCGCGGCGGGAAGATCACGAAATCCATGTTCGCCGTGCCCGGCACCGCACTCGGGCTGGTCAGCACGGTGAAGATCGACGGGTCCGGGTGATCGAAGCTGATCGAACCGATGGTGTTGAAGTGGCGCAGGTCGAACTTGTACGGCGTGTAGTTGCCATGCCAGCCGACGACGTCGCAGGGCGAATGCCCGATCCGCGCCGACCACAACCGGCCCTGGAACTTGTTGATCAAATCGAAGTCGCCCTCGCGGTCTTCATACGCAGCCACCGGCGCCAGGAAGTCGCGCGGGTTCGCCAGACCATTCGAACCGATCGGACCGAGGTCGGGAATGCGCAAGGCGTGGCCGAAATTCTCTGCGACATAACCGCGCGCTTCGGCATCGACGAGTTCGACGCGGAAGCGGATGCCGCGCGGGATCACCACGATCTCGTGCGGCGCCACATCGAGCACGCCCATTTCGGTGACGAAGCGCAGGCGACCCTGCTGCGGCACGATCAGCATTTCGCCGTCGGCGTTGAAGAAAAAGCGGCCCGGCATCGACGCATTCGCGGCGTAGACATGCATGCCGACACCCGCCATCGCCGCCGGCGAGCCATTGCCGGCCATGGTGTACAGGCCATCGATGAAATCGGTGCGCGCGGCCGGCAGCGGGAACGGCGACCAGCGCAACTGGTTCGGATCGGCCGGCACCTCGTCGAATCGATTGTGGAATGCCGCTTCCGGCATCGGCTCGAAGCGCTGGTGCATCGAACCCGGACGGATGCGATACAGCCACGAACGCAGGTTCGCGTGTCGCGGCATCGTGAACGCAGTGCCGGAAATCTGCTCGGCGTAAAGCCCATGCGCCACGCGTTGCGGCGAATTGCGGCCCACCGGCAATGTTCCGGGGATCGCTTCGGTCGCGAACTCGTTGCCGAAACCGGATTGGTAGCGCAGGTCCATCACAGCACTCCGCGCCGCATCTGGTCGCGTTCGATGCTTTCGAACAGGGCCTGGAAATTGCCTTCGCCGAAGCCTTCATTGCCCTTGCGCTGGATGATCTCGAAGAAGATCGGGCCGAACGCGTTCTGGGTGAAGATCTGCAGCAGCTTGCGCTGCTTGGTCTCGGGATCGGCGTCGATCAGGATCTTGTTTGCGCCAGCCGCGGCACGTCCTCGCCATGGTTGGGCACGCGCTGGTCGATCACGTCGAAATAGGTGTCCGGCGTGTCGAGGAAGGCGACGCCGCGTTCGCGCATCGCTTCCACCGTGCCGTAGATGTCGTCGGTGAAGCAGGCGATGTGCTGGATGCCTTCGCCGTTGTAAGCGTCCAGGTATTCGTTGATCTGCGACTTCGGATCGCTGGACTCGTTGAGCGGGATGCGCACCATGCCATCCGGCGCGGTCATCGCCTTCGACAACAGGCCGGTCTTGGCGCCCTTGATGTCGAAGTAGCGGATCTCGCGGAAGTTGAACAGGCGCTCGTAGTAGTCCGCCCACTTCTGCATGTTGCCGAAGTAGAGGTTGTGGGTCAGGTGGTCGATGAAGGTCAGGCCGAAGCCCTTTGGCATCATTTCCGCGCCGGGCAGCCATTCGTAGTCCGGGTCATGGATGGTGCCCCTGTCGTCGTAGCGGTCGACGATGTACAGCATGCAGCCGCCGATGCCCTTGATCACCGGCGCGGCCACGGCCTTGGTCAGTTCGTCGGCGGCGTCGAACGATTCGGCGCCGTTCTTCAATGCCTGCACCCGCGCCCATTCCGCCAGCTTGTTGACGCGGATCGCGAAACCGCAGGCGCACGGGCCGTGCTTGGCTGCGAAATCGGCGGCGAAGGAATCGGGATCTTCGTTGATCAGGAACGTGCAGTCGCCCTGGCGGTAATTGGTGATCTGGCGCGTGCGATGGCGCGCCACCGGCGTGAATCCGAGCATGCGGAAGTAGTCGTGCAGGGCCTGGGCCTGGCCTTCCGGCGCGGCGAACTCGACGAATTCGAATCCGTCGATGCCCATCGGGTTTTCGAACGTGGTGACCTGCATGCCTTGCTTGACTGGGTCGCTCATCGCATTGCTCCGACGCTGTGCTGCGGGGTGGTCCCGCGGGTGGCGAGCACTTTAGTTTCATGTGAAACTAGTTTCAAGAACCCCGACACCGTACGCACGCGCATGGCCAAGACACCGCCCGACAGTACCCCGCTCGATCTCGAACACTTCCTGCCCTACCGGCTGTCGGTGCTGTCGAACACGATCAGCGCCGCGATCGCGCGCGACTACGGCGAACGCTTCGGCCTGGCCGTCACCGAGTGGCGCGTGCTCGCCGTGCTCGGTCGCTACGACGGGCTCAGCGCGGTCGAAGTCGCCGAGCGCACGGCCATGGACAAGGTGGCGGTCAGCCGCGCCGTGAATTCACTGATGAAAACGGGCCGAATCAAGCGCGGCACGCATGCCGACGACAAGCGCCGATCGGTACTGGCGCTGTCGGCCAAGGGACGAAGGGTTTACGACGAAGTCGCACCGACCGCATTGCGCTACGAGCGCGAACTGCTGGCCGTGCTGGATGGCGAGGAACGCGTGTGGCTGGAACGCATTCTCGACAAGCTCATCGACGAAGGCCACGACGCGCTCGTTCGCGCCGCAGCAGCGAACGCGGGCCGCTGAAACGACAACGGCGACCGAAGCCGCCGCTGTCGTCCCCTGTTCCTCGTGACGTGTTATTTCACGCCGTGCATCAATTTCTGGATCAGCGGCGCGATCAGGAACAGCAGCACGCCGGCGCCGAGCAGCGCCCAGAAGCCGAACGTGTAGCCGCCAACGCCGAGGCGACGGTCATGCCACCTTCGCCGCTGGCATGACTCGCGAACAAGCCGGACAGGTTGTTGCCGATGCCGGTCGACAGGAACCAGCCGCCCATGCCGAAACCGACCAGGCGCAGCGGGGCCAACTTGGTCACCATCGACAGGCCAATCGGCGACAGGCACAACTCGCCGATCGACTGGATCCAGTAGACCGCGAACAGCGTCCAGAACGGGATCTTCAGCGAGACCGGGTCGACCAGCTTTGACAGCGCAAACATCAGCAACAGGAAAGCCAGGCCATTGAACAGCAGGCCGAGGCCGAACTTCCGCGGGATCGATGGATTCCTCGAGCCCATCTTGACCCAGGCCCACGCGATGATCGGCGCCAGCGCGATGATCGCCACCGAATTGACCGTCTGGAACCATGCGGTCGGGAAGGTCCAGCGAAGCCGAAGATCACGATTGACGATCTGGTCGGCGAGGAAGGTGAAGGAACTTCCCGCTTGCTCGAAGAACATCCAGAACAGGATGTTGAAGGCGAAGATGATTAGCATCGCGATCACCTTGTCGCGCGCAACGGCACCATTCTTGATGCCTTCGATCACCAGCATGAACGCGAGCACCACGAACATCACCGTCAACACCACCTGCAGCGTTTTCCGCTCCCATCGCGAGCAGAAAGTAGACGACGGGAATGGCCGCTGCAGCACCGACGAATACGGCGACGACCCGACCCAGGCCATTCGCGCCCTCCGGTGCCTCGCCCACGCCCTTGAGCTGGCCACGACCGACCCAGAACCAAATCAGCGAAATCAGCATGCCGATGCCGGCGGCAATGAAAACGACCTTGTAGGCCGGCGTGCCATCGTCACCGAAGACCCGCTGCGCCAGTATCTGGGTCACGATCGGCGCGATCATCGCGCCGAGGTTGATGCCCATGTAGAAGATGGTGAAGCCGGAGTCGCGCCGCTCGTCGCCGACCGCGTAGATCTTGCCGACCAGCGTCGAGATGATCGGTTTGAACAGGCCATTGCCGACGATGATGGTGGCCAGGCCGAGCTTGAACACGTCTTCGTTCGGCACCGAGATCATGAACAATCCGGCGGCCATGATCACCGCGCCGACCAGGATCGAACGCTGGTAGCCGATGATCTTGTCGGCCACGTAGCCGCCGAAGATCGCCGCGGCATACACCAGCGCCAGGTAGGCACCGTAGACCAGGCCGGCCGCCTGCTGGCCCGAGGGATCACCGCCATGGAACTGCGCGACGATGTACAGCACCAGTGCCCAGCGGATGCCGTAGAACGCGAAGCGTTCCCAGAACTCCGACATGAACAGCATCCACAACGGCCGCGGATGGCCCATCAACTGGGCGAACTCCGGCGGTGCCGGTTGGTTCGGCAGGCTTGCTCCACTCATCATCTTCTCCTCGAACTGATACGACACGACGGACGCCGTGCAGGGCTACACCCGAATCCGTCGGGCAAAAAAGTGCGGAAGGTTTAGCGGCGAGTGCGAACCCGGTCAAACGATTCATATGCTGCGATGCAGCAAAAAACATCGCAGCGGACGATCGGCCGGGCGCCTTACCCTCAAGTCCCGAGCACAGTGCGCACTTCGAACAGTTCCGGGAAGAACGTCAGGTCCAGCGCCTTCTTCAGGAAGCCGACGCCGGACGAACCACCGGTGCCGCGCTTGTAACCGATCACGCGCTCCACCGTCTTCATGTGCCGGAAGCGCCAGTTCTGGAATTGCACTTCGACATCAACCAGCAGTTCGCACAGGTGATAGGCCTCCCAGTGCGTGTCGGTGTCCTCGTAGATGCGCTTGAACACCGCGACGAGATCGGGATGGCGCTGGTAGGGCTCGGACCAGTCGCGTTCGACACCGGATTTCGGCACGGCGTGACCCCGCCGCGCCAGGTGGCGCAGGAATTCGTCGTACAGACTCGGCGCTTCCAGCACAGCACGCAGACCGCGCTCGGCCGCTTCGTCGTAGGCAAACACCTTGAGCATGTCGGCGTTCTTGTTGCCGAGCAGGAACTCGATGGTTCGATATTGCAGCGACTGGAATCCGGAGGCGGGACCGAGCACGTGACGGAATTCCATGTATTCGCTCGGCGTCAGCGTCTCCAGCACCGACCACATCTCGATCAGCTGCTTCTGGATCACCTTCACTCGTGCCAGGATCTTCTGCACCGGATCGAGGTTGTCCATCGCCAGGCAGGTCGCAGCCGCCCGCAACTCGTGGATCATCAGCTTCATCCACAACTCGGCCACCTGATGCTGGACGATGAACAGCATTTCGTCGTGGTGCGCCGGGTTCGACAACGGCTTCTGCGCCGACAGCAAGGTCGCGAGATCGAGGTAACCGTCATAGGTGAGGCGACTGCGCAGGTCGGTGTGAATGCCGGCTTCGAGCGCGCGCTTGTTGGTGTCCATCGTCGATATCCGAAAGATCGCATCGCCTCGGCCGCGTCCCACCGACGGACACCAGGGTCAGACGATTCTGGCAACGCATGCGGATGGCCAAAGCTTCGGGATACTAGCCCGTCGGTGTGACAGTACGACGCCGCCCTCCCCTCTTATTCCATAAAGTAATAAGAGGCATATTGTTAAGGATTTGTTTGCTACGCCATACTCCGAAATTAGGACCAGCCTTGGTGGTTGGCCTTGATTTCCCCTGTATCGGGGTACACAAGAGGGTTGCATCATGACATCGAAGAAATTTGTGAAAGGCATGCGTCGTAGCATGCTGGCTACGGCACTCAGCATGTGCTTTGCTGGCGCAGCCTTGGCCGAAACCGGCAACTTGCGTATTTCCATCACCAACCCCAGTGGTGCGCCGATTGCCGGCGCCACGGTGAAGGTGAGCTCGCCGTCCAGCCTGGTCTCGAAGACCGGCGTGACGGGCGCGGACGGCAGCGTCCGCCTGCAGGGTCTCGATCCGGCGACGAACTATTCGCTTGAAGTGGTCGCCTCCGGCTTCTCCGACTTCAGCGCGAGCAACGTCGCCGTCGTCAGCGGCAAGAACCTCAGCGTCGGTTACGTCCTCGGCGAGAAGAGCATGGAAACCGTGGTTGTCACCGGCGGATCGCTGGCGGCAGTCGACACGACCTCGGCCACCGTCGGCACGACGCTGACCCTGGACATCGTGGAATCGCTCCCGACCGGCCGTAGCTACCAGAGCTACCTGCAGTTGGTCCCGGGCGCGAAGCCCAGCGCCAGCGGCAATCCGTCGTCGCGTTCGGGCGTGAACTACTCCGACATCGGCGGCGTCTCCGGCACCTCGACCGACAACGTCTATGTCGTCGACGGCGTCGACGTCACCGACAGCAACACCGGTACCTTCGGTGCGAACTTCAACTCGGAAATCATCCAGGAACAGCAGGTGCTCACCGGTGGCGTGCCGGCCGAGTACGCGGGTGGTTCGGGCCTGATCTCCAAGGTCGTGACCAAGTCCGGTGGCGACGAATGGCATGGCTCGCTCAACTACTACCTGCAGAACGACAGCCTGGTGGGCGACGACGAGCACAACACCTCGTCCGGCTTCTCGACCTATGACACGGCGTTCACCCTGGGTGGCCCGATCATCAAGGAAAACCTCTGGTTCTTCAGCTCGTTCCAGAAGAAGTATCGCGAGGACGACGTCCTCAACGCGAATACCGGCGCAGCGCTGCGTACCGTTGATTCCGACAACGACCTGGCCTTCCTGAAGGCCACCTGGCAGATGACGGACAACGACCGCCTGTCGGCATCGTTCTTCAACGATCCGGCCGAATTCAGCGGCTCGCGCAACGCGACGACGCTCAACAACCGCGACTTCGCGCAGAAGCAGGGCGGCGACAACTACAAGCTCGAGTACACCCGCGACTGGGACAACCTGCTGCTGAACGCCTATGGCTTCCGCCATGAAGGCGAAGTCTCGCAGATCCCGGCCGTCACCTCGGTGTCGCTGAACAACGTCGCCTTCCGCGGCTTGCCCTCGACGATCGCCGACCGCAGCCAGGGCGGTGGCGGCACCGCGCTGGAAACCCAGCGTGACCGCGACGAACTCGGCCTGACGCTCGAGTACTTCCTCGACACCGCGCACGGCACCCACACGCTGAAGGGCGGCTTCACCACCTCCGACAACATCTACTTCGAAGACTCGCGCATCACCGGTCCCGACCATGCGCGTTATTCGTCGATCGCGGCGGCCAACGCCGGCGTGACCTTCGCACAGTTCGTCGGAACCGGCTGGGCTGGTACGCGTTCGATCGTGAACGCCGACATCCCGCGCATCATCACCGGCATCAACAACAGCTCTGACCGTGCCTATTTCGTCGGCCTGCTCGACACCGACCACGACGGCAGCGTTTCTTCGGCTGAAATCAGCGCGTACCAGTTCACCAGCACGGCGGGCAATCCGACCGGCCAGGTCAACAACTACCGCATCATCGAAGACACCACCGCGCCGTACGAAGTCAAGACCGAAGGCAAGACCTTCTACCTGCAGGACACCTGGACGCTTGACCAGTGGACTGTGAACGCCGGCGTTCGTGCAGAAGAGTGGGCTCATTACGACTCGAACGGCGCAGAAACCTACACCTTCGATTGGGAATTCGCTCCGCGCGTGAGCGTGGTGTATGACCTGTTCGGCGATGGCCGCAGCAAGGTCTGGGGCTTCGGCGGTCGTTACTACGATCCGATCCGTACCAACATGACGGACTTCGCGGGCGGCTTGACCGGTCCGGTCCTGAACGAGCAGATCTTCCTCGGCGACCGTTGGGTCACCTTCCGCGTTCGCGGCGGCGCGGTCACCCCGGATGCAGTGTTTGCACCGGCGACCAAGACTCCGTACACGGATGAGTTCCTGATCGGTTACTCGACCACCTTCCGCGACGACATCGGCCTCTCGGTCACGCTGACCAAGCGCGAGACCCGCGACATCCTGGAAGACTACGATCTGGCGCTGTATTCGGATCCGACGGTCGAAGCCGGCAACCCGGACTTCGAAGGCTACGCGGGCCCCGGCTCGGCGTACTACCTGCCGTATTCGTACTTCGGCTTCGACGGCGTTCCGAACGCGAACTACGTGATCGGTACGCTCGCCGGCGGCAAGCGCGACTACCTGGGCTACGAAATCACCCTGCAGAAGTTCAAGACCGAAAATTGGCAGGGCCAGGTCTCGTATACCCACAACTCGGCCGAAGGCAACTCGAACTCGGACAGCAACGCGGACTTCCAGGGTGACTGGATTGCCCTCGACCCGCGCGCCCCGAACGCCTACGGCGACCAGCCCGGCAACATCAAGCACCAGTTCAAGGCTTTCGGTTCCTACAGCTGGGACTTCGGCCTCGAACTCAGCGGCGTGTTCAACTGGAACAGCGGCATTCTGTACAGCCGTGCCCAGCTGATCTCCGGCCGTTACCTGCCGGTGATGGGCGACGTCTACGAAGACGGCGGCGTGTACGACTCCTTCATCCTGCCGAACACCGTCGGCAGCGAGACCGGTCCGTCGTACTACACCCTCGACATGCGCGCGAAGTACGACTGGAAACTGCCGGTCGGCGAACTCGAAGTCTTCCTCGACGTGTTCAACATCCTGGACGCGCAGAAGTCGACGAACGTGATGCCGCTGATCGCAGGCAATGGCGTGTACGACTTCGGCGAAGCCAACGCGTGGGTTGCCCCGCGTCGTGCCTACCTGGGTGTGCGTTACTCGTTCTAAGCCGGGTCCACTCGGTTGCGAAACGATTGGCCGGAGCGAAAGCACCGGCCCATCGGACCGGTCGCTGATTGATTCTTTCTTTCGTTTCCGGGTTGTCGGCCTCATGGTCCTGCTGGCTGGCGCCTATGGCACCGAAGTCAACGCCCAGTGCGTTTCGTTGACGACGCTCGGCAGTGCCTCGACACAGAATTTCGATACTTTGTCGAACACGGCCGGATCGACCACCAACAACCTGACCATCACCGGCTGGTTCATGAACGAGACCGGCGGCGGTGCGCGCGACAACGACCAATACGCCGTCGACACCGGCGGCAGCAATACCGGCGATACCTTCAGCTACGGCAGCGCCGCGTCTACCGACCGAGCGCTGGGCGGCCTGCAAAGCGGCACGCTGATTCCGGTGGTTGGCGCCTGCTTCACGAACAACTCCGGCGCCGCCCTGTCCTCGCTCGACATCGCCTACACGGGCGAACAGTGGCGCATCGGGAACACCGCCGCGGCCCGCGACGACCGGCTCGATTTCCAACTCAGTACCGACGCCACGTCGCTGACCACAGGCACCTGGACGGATCTGAACGCCCTCGATTTCGTCAATCCGATCAAGACGGCCGTCGCGGCCGGCGCGCTGGATGGCAACGCGGCTGCGAACCGCACGGCCATCTCGTCGAGCATTGGCAGCCAGAACATTGCCAATGGCGCGACGT
This sequence comes from Lysobacterales bacterium, assembly GCA_016721845.1. Classification (NCBI taxonomy): domain Bacteria; kingdom Pseudomonadati; phylum Pseudomonadota; class Gammaproteobacteria; order Lysobacterales; species Lysobacterales bacterium. The sequence continues at coordinate 40,386 of JADKHK010000008.1, read as the reverse complement.
TCTGGATCCGCTGGAACGACCTGAATTCATCCGGTGCGGACGACGGCCTCGCCGTCGATGACTTCTCGCTGACCCCGCAAGGCGGCGCCCCTGCGCCGAGCCTGACGATCAACGACGTCTCGCTGAACGAAGCCAATGCCAGCGGTACGGTCTTCAGCTTCACGGTCAGCCTGAGCGCACCAGCCGGCCCCGGCGGCGTGACGTTCGACATCTCGACCGCCGACGGCACTGCCCAGGACGACAATCCTCGACGGAAGACTTCGACTACGTCGCCCGCAGCCTGACCGGCCAGACCATTCCGGCCGGCAGCTCGACCTACAGCTTCGCGGTCGACGTGAACGGCGACACCGCCGTCGAAACCGACGAGACCTACTTCGTCAACATCACCAATGTGACCGGCGCGACGCCGACCGACGCACAGGGTCAGGGCACGATCGTCAATGACGACATCGCGCCGAACCTGACGATCGACGACGTGACCCAGTTCGAGGGCAACGGCGGCGCGACCACGTACATGTTCACCGTCAGCCTGAGCGCACCCGCTCCCGCAGGCGGCGTCAGCTTCGACATCGGCACGGCTGATGGTTCGGCCGCGGCGGGCAGCGACTACACGATGCTCAGCGCGACCAGCCAGTCCATCCTGGCCGGCAGCACGACCTACACCTTCCCGGTGTCCGTCAGCGGCGACATCGTGTTCGAAGCGGACGAGAACTTCGTCGTCAACGTGACCAATGTCGTCAACGCCGTGGTCGTCGACGGCCAGGGTACGGGCACGATCCAGAACGACGATGCCGAACCGACCCTGACGGCCACGCCGGCCAATGCCGGCAGCGTCAACGAAGGCAATGCCGGCACCACCCCGGTGAGCATCACCTACACCTTGAGCGGACCGGCCCAGGACGACCTGACCATCGACCTGCACACCGCCGATGGCAGCGCCGATGCCGGCGATTACAACGGCTTCGCGATGGGCGACACGATCACGATTCCGGGCGGCAGCCTGAGCACGGTCTATTCGGACATCACCGTGATCGGCGATGGCACGATCGAGCCGGACGAGACCTTCACGGTGATCGTCGACAACTATTTCTTCGGTGCTGGCCGCCGCGCCCCGACCGGCACCGTCTTGCCGACTTCGACGATCACGATCGTCAATGACGACGCCGTGCCGATGGAGTTTTCGATCGATGACATCTCGATCACCGAAGGCGACGTTGGCACGACCAGTGCCGTCTTCACGGTGACGCTGGCTTCCACGATGCCGCCGCGTGGCAGCACCCCCGCCACGGTGAACTTCTCGACCGTGCCGGGCACGGCCGACGGCCTGTCCGACTTTCTGCTGACCAGCGGCACGCTGACGTTCAACGCACCCGGCACGCAGACCGTCAACGTGCAAATCGTCGGTGACACGATCGACGAGATCGACGAGACCTTCACCGTCGTGCTGTCGAGTCCGAGTGGCGCAACAATTTCGTCGACGGACGGCACCGGCACCGGCACCATCCTCGACGACGATCCAGCGCCCACCCTGTCGATCGACAGCGTCAGCATCGCCGAAGGCAACGCTGGCACGAGCAACCTGTCGTTCACGGTTGCGCTTGATGCCGCCTCCGCCAAGGTCGTCACGGTCGGATATGCCACCGCCGACGGCACGGCGACCACCGCCGACAACGACTATGTGTCCACCTCGGGCACACTGACCTTCAATCCGGGTGGCGCGACGTCCCAGACGGTGCTGGTACCGATCAACGGCGATACCACCGTGGAAGCGAACGAAACCTTCGTCGTGAACCTGAGTGCGCCCACCAACGCGACCATCGCGGCAGGCCAGGGCACCGGCACGATCAGCAACGACGACGCATCGGCCGATCTGTCGATCACCGTGACCGACAGCCCCGACCCGGTGACCGCCGGCGAGAACCTGACCTATGTGGTCACGTTGACCAATGCCGGCCCGAGCAATGCCGATGGCGCCGCCTTCAGCCTGCCGCTGCCTGCGGGCACGACCTTCGTGTCACTCGTCGCACCCGGCGGCTGGAATTGCACGACACCGGCTTTTGGCGCCAACGGAACGGTGGGCTGCAACGACGGCACCGCGATGCGTCCGGCCGGCGCCAGCGGCGCGAAGATGGCGGTCGGCACCGCGCAGTTCACGATCGTCGCGAACGTCGACGTCGGCGTAACGGCCGGCACGGTGCTGACGACCGACCTGACGTCCTCGGCGGCGACCAGCGACCCGAACGGCGCCAACAACGCCGCGAGCGCTGCGACCACGGTCGCCGCGGCATTTGTACCGTCGACGCCGGTTCCAATGCTGGACCGTCGCCTGCTCGCCGTGCTGGCGTTGCTGATGCTGGGCCTGGCCGCGACGGTGCTGCGCCGAGGTCACTGAGACGGATCTGCAATCCGTTGAACCAGAGGGCGCCTGCGGGCGCCCTCTGCGTTCAGGGCTCGTCCCAAGCGCTGTGCTCGGCGGCACGTTCGCGCAGATACAGCGCGAAGTCGCGGTAACCGCGCCGGGTGCTGGTGTTGACGACGGCTGCACCCGCGGATTCGAGCTTCGGACACCACAGCAGCGCCGGCCAAGGCAGATGCTCAGCCAGCCCTGGTTCCTGCGGCGGGCTCAGGCGACGGCATTCGAGCAGGTGCTCGATCGACAAGCGCAGGTCGACCGCATCGTGCCCATCGGCATCAACCACGGCAAATGGCGACTCCAGCATCTCGGCGGCGCGATCCGCATTGCGCGGTGCCGATACCGGCGCGATCTCCGCGACCGCACCGAGTTGCAGCATCGGGAAGCCGTCATGGCGTCCGTAGAAGTTGCGTAAGTCGTCAGGCAAGCGCGCGTCGAGGCGACGCTCCGCCGCAGCGAGCGCTTCATCGCTCGCGGGCGATGGCCAATCCGGGACCTGGAAAAACCAGCGCAACCACCAGGCCGGACGTTCGAAGCGTGCGCTCAAGGCATCGACGTCGGCGTTCGCGAGTTCGGCCATCGCGCGCTGTCGGCGCGCGTCGTGTTCACGCACCTGTGTCGCAACGACCTGCTCCGCCACCCATGCGGCGCGTAGTTCGTCCAGACCGCCGCCTTCGCCGGTCCAGGCCTCGTCGAGTCCGTCGCGTAATGCCGACTCGGTCATCGCCGCGGCCTGCCGTTCCAGTTCGGCATAGACCGGACCCTCGGTTCTCGCGCGGGCGATGACGTCGTCGGTCGCAGCACCAAGCCCCAATCCGGCGTAGGCCACGAGCGCCGCCAGCGGCACGGCAAGCAAGGCAGCGTAGGTGCCGCCGGTGATCACGCGCGATCCCGCAGACATCGGCACCACGTCGAGGCTGCGCACGATGTCCTCGGCCTGCGCGATGCGGGCTTGCGCGCGCGAGGTCGGGCCAAGCACCTGCTCCAGCGCATCGAAGGTGAGACGCAATTTGCGTGCACGCACGGCATCGACCGGCACGCCGCCCTGTGCCAGCAGATGCCGGATTACACGCCGGTTCTGCAGCAGTGGTCCCACCTGCGCCAGCTGCAGCAATACGATCACCGCCAGACCGACCAGACCGAAGGTGAGAGACAGCACGGCGCCGGCCACACACGCGCTCGCGAGGAAAGCGATGCGCAGCCCGTACCAGCGGGCCGGTAGCATCGCCTGCACGATATGGCCGCCGTCAAGCGGCGGGACCGGCACCACGTTGAGATAATTGATCGCGAGGAAGATCCAGGCCGAATGCATGACCCAGTCCTCGCTGCGCTGGGTGAGCGCGACGAACAGCAGACCCCAGCCGATCAGGATGCCCGGCAGCGGCCCCATCAAGGACATCCAGGCACGGTGGGTGGCGCTCGGGTGGGTCTCGTGCCCGACCGTCACCCCACCGACCAGCGGCAGCGCCAACATCTGCACGTTGCGATAGCCGAACGCGCGCATCGCGAGGTAGTGCCCGGCTTCATGGATGGCGATGACGACGAGCAGGATCCACGCGAACTGCAGCCCGAAGACGATGCCTCCAACGACCATGAACAAGGCGACACTGAGCAGGAACAGCAGCGCCTGCATCGTCGCCGTCGGCGCGCGTTCGCGGATGCGCGCACTGGTCTGCGCGATCTGGGTCAGGCGCACGGGCGGAATCGGATCCGTGTTCATCGGCCATTTCGGTCGCGACCAGAACGCGCGCAAAGCGCGGATGGCGAATCCGAAGCGCGGTCGCGCGATGCCTTCACTGCCCTCGACCAGTGCACCACGCGCAATCAGGCGTTCGCGACGCGTGTTCATCCAGCGCCCGGCCAGATCGACGAGTACCGCATCGCTGGCCGCATCCGGCGCAGCCACGCCGTGCCGAGCGACGAACTGCACATGTGCCGCGAGCAAGTCGCTTGTCGGTGCCGGTGCGAGCAACTGCGCCGGCTCTTCGGGCGTCGCGGTGATCGTGAAAAACGGATCGCTGGGCTGGCTGACGAGGGTACGTCCATCGGCGAGCCGCGTGGCCAGATAGCAGACGCAGCGATTCGGCGTCTCCGCCAGAAACATCGGCAGCAGGAAGGCCAGCGTGCCATCGGACTCGCGCCGCCAGCACGCCATCGCGCGCACATTCGCCGCCTCCACCGGCTGCGGCGTGATCGACAACCAGTGCGGCCCGGTGAAGCCCAGTGTCAACCATTCCTGGTTCGCGGCGGCAATCACATCTTCGGCCCCGAGCAGCGGCGACCAGTCCCCCGGCACCAGGCGCGCCGACTGCTTCAGGAACGGCATCGCCAACATCGCGCGCAGCTGCAACACCAGGACGACGAAGACGATGGCAGCGATGATCGCGATCAGATCGAACATGGGCGACTTCCGGACAGGATGTCCCGAAGTAGCCGAATGCCGGCGGTCGCGCAAGCCCGCAACATGTCCGCGTCAAACAGCGCAGCTTGCGCACGGGCCGCGTCGCTTGCTATCAAACCCGCCTGCCTCGGGAGGGCATGCATGAATACCGTTGCCAGTTTCACGATCGGATATCGGCAGGTGCTCGATCCGGAGGGTCGCATCGTCGACGCGCTGCCGGAATTCGCGCGATCCGGCCGTGCTCGTCGACCTCTATCAGCGCATGAGCTTCACCCGCGTGTTCGACGGCAAGGCGGTGGCCCTGCAGCGCACCGGCAAGCTCGGCACCTATGCCTCCTGCCTCGGCCACGAGGCCACCCACGTCGCGATCGGCGTGTCGATGCAGCCGAGGACGTGTTCTGTCCCAGCTACCGCGAATACGGTGCGCAGTTCGTGCGCGGCGTGAAGCCACGCGATGTGTTGCTCTACTGGGGCGGCGACGAACGCGGCAACGATTTCGCCGGCCCGCGCACGACCTGCCCTGGTGCGTGCCGATCTCGACCCAGTGCCTGCATGCGGCCGGCGCCGCGCTCGCGTTCAAGCTGCGCCAGGAACCGCGGGTGGCGGTCAGCGTGGCGGCGACGGCGGCTCGTCGAAGACCGATTTCTACGCCGCGGTGAATTCCGCCGGCGCGTACAAGTTGCCGCTGGTGCTGTGCGTGATCAACAACGGCTGGGCGATCTCGGTGCCGCGCAAGGCGCAGACCGGCGCACAGACGCTGGCGCAGAAGGGCCTTGCCGGCGGCCTCGCCTGCCTGCAGGTGGACGGCAACGACCTGGTCGCGGTGCTCGCCGTGATGCGCAGCGACGCGCGTGCGCGCCGCGGCGAAGGCGGCACGGTGATCGAGTTGGTGACCTATCGCCTGCCCGACCACACCACCGCCGACGATGCCCGCCGCTATCGGCCGGACGACGAAGTGAAGCAGGCCTGGGACCGCGAACCGATCCTGCGCCTGCGGCACTGTCTGAAGCGCTCGGCGTCTGGGACGAGGCCCAGGAGCAAGCGTGGAAAGAACAATGCGGACGCGAGGTCGACATCGAGGTGAACGCCTATCTCGAAACCAAGTCGCAGCCGATCGAATCGATCTTCGATTACCTCTACGCCGAAGCGCCGCACGACATCGCCGCGCAGCGCGCGCAGGCGATCGCCGCGGAGGGCCGACGTCATGGCTGACCCCGATCACCTTGATCGAGGCGGTCACCCAGGCGCTCGCCTACGAGATGCGCACATGACCGAGCGTGGTCGTGCTCGGCGAGGATGTCGGCGTCAACGGCGGCGTGTTCCGCGCGACCGCCGGCCTGCATGCGCGCTTCGGCCCCGAGCGCATCCTCGATACGCCGCTGGACGAAACCACGATTGCCGGTTTGACCGTCGGCATGGCCTCGCAGGGCATGAAGCCGGTGGCCGAGGCGCAGTTCGACGGCTTCATGTATCCGATGGTCGACTTCATCGTCTGCCACGCCGCGCGCATGCGGTATCGCACCCGTGGCCGACTGAGCTGCCCGATGGTACTGCGGGTGCCGTGGGGCGGCGGCATCCGCGCGCCGGAACATCATTCCGAAGCCAACGAGTCGATCTTCACCAACGTGCCCGGCCTGCGCGTGGTGCTGCCGTCCTCGCCGCAGCGCGCCTACGGCCTGCTGCTGGCCGCGATCCGCGACCCGGATCCGGTGATCTACATGGAGCCCAAGCGGCTCTACCGCCAGTACAAGGAAGCCGTGCCGGACGATGGCGAGTCCTTGCCGCTCGACGTCTGCTTCGTGTTGCGTGATGGCAGTGACGTTACGCTGGTGACCTGGGGCGCACACGTCAAGGAAGCGCTGGAAACCGCCGATGCGCTCGCCCGCGAAGGCATCAGCGCCGAAGTCATCGACGTCGCGACCCTCAAGCCGCTGGATTTCGACACCATCCCCGAATCGGTGAACAAGACCGGCCGCTGCGTGATCGTGCACGAAGCCGCCAGGACCGGCGGCTTCGGCGCCGAGATCGCCGCGCGCTGGCCGAGAAGGCGATGTTCGATCTGGTCGCGCCGGTCGAACGCGTCACCGGCTACGACACCCAGATCCCGCTGTTCCGGCTGGAAATGAAATACCTGCCGAGCGTCGACAAGATTGTCGCGGCGGCGAAGCGCGCGATGGCCTACCGCTGATTCCGGAGATCGCCATGAGCATCGACAAGGATTTCCTGCTGCCCGACCTCGGCGAAGGTCTGCCCGACGCCGAGATCGTCGAGTGGTTCGTCAAGGAAGGCGACACGGTGATGCTGGACCAGCCTTTGGTGTCGATGGAAACCGCGAAGGCGGTGGTCGAAGTCCCTTCCCCCTATTCCGGCGTCGTGGCCAAGCTGCATGGCAAGGCCGGCGACGTGATCGATACCGGTGCGCCGCTGGCGACGTTCGCGGTCGATCCGACCCTGCCACAACGCGCCGATGCCGAGGACACCGGGCATCATCATGCGCCGAAGCCGAAGGCTGCCCCTCAACCGCCTTCGGCACCTTCTCCCCGCGAGCAGGGAGAAGGGAGGGCGGCTGCTTCGGCAGCGCCCGCGGTCACGACCAGCGCGCCGTCCGATCGCGCCGATGCCGGCACCGTGGTCGGTGCGATGCAGGCCAGCAACGAGGTCAAGCACGAGGCCGTGATCGCCATCGGTGGCATCAAGGCGATGCCGGCGGTGCGCGCCGCGGCGAAGAAACTCGGCGTCGACCTGACGCGCGTGCGCCCGAGCGGCCCCGACGGCGTGATCACGATGCAGGATGTGAAACACGCTGCAGCCAATCCGGCGTCACTCGCGGCCGCCGCATCCGTATCGCTCGCACAGACCACGCCTGCACCGGCGGCAGCCGCGACTTCTCCCTCGCCCCGCGTCAGCGGGGAGAGGGCCGGGGTGAGGGGCAACGATCCATACACCGCCGACCCCCGCTCCCTCGCCGGCAAACCCGTGCGCACCACGCCGCCGAGCGTGCAGGCTTCGGGCCAGCCCGAACCCGTGCGCGGCGTGCGTCGCAACATGGCCCGCATCATGGCCGAAGCGCATGCGCAGGTCGTGCCGACCACCTTGTGCGACGACGCCGATCTGCACGCCTGGACGCCTGGCAATGACATCACCGCACGCCTGATCCGCGCCATCGTCGTCGCCTGCAAGGCCGAGCCGGCGTTGAACGCGTGGTTCGACATGGCCAACAGTACGCGCACCCTGCATTCGCGCGTCGATGTCGGCATCGCCGTCGACACGCCCGAGGGCCTGTTCGTGCCGGCCCTGCGCAATGCCGACATGCTCGATGCACGCATGATCCGCGAAGGTGTGAACCGTCTCCGCGCTCAAGTCGAGGATCGCTCGATCGCGCCAGATGAGCTCAAGGGCTACACGATCTCGCTGTCGAACTTCGGCATGTATGCCGGCCGTTACGCCACGCCGGTGATCGTGCCGCCCTGCGTCGCCATTGTTGCCGCCGGCAAGGGCCGTCACCAACTCGTGCCAGTGATGGGCGGCATCGAAACCCACAAGATGCTGCCGCTGTCGCTGACTTTCGACCATCGTGCCGCCACCGGTGGTGAAGCCGCACGCTTCCTCAAGGTGATGCTCGACGACCTGGCACGCGCGAACTAGGGCAGGACCCCGCGCTTCGGCTTCGCTGGCGCTGCCACTTTCTCGCTTTTCGAATTCATCGCATCGCGGTGCATCAGGACCGAGACCACGACTGTCGCGACTTCAACCAGCACGATGAAGCCGAACAACACCCAGTTCAGCACCGTGCCGCCGAACTGCAGACGAGCGTCGGCCAGATCGACGATGAATTCACCGGCGAATACCGCGACAAAGATGCCGAAGAAGGCCATCAGGAAAGCGACGCCGAGACGGAATCCGGCGGTCATGATCGAGGTCCACACGAACACGCCGCCGACCTGCTTCCAGCGCATGACCTCCTGCGCCGTACCTACGATCAATGCTGCCAGCATCGCCAGCAAGGCCCAATGCATGTCGGTGCGTACGACCCAGTTCCATGCATCGTGAAGCGCCGCAGCACCCGCCGGTGCAGGTTCGCCACCGGGATTGAACACGATCGCCGCTCCCATGCCGCCGGCGAGCAGCAAGGACCAGAACAGCACCAGCCCGAAGCTGCCGGCACTCTTGCGGAAGGCCGGGCAGGACACCACGAATCGCGACAGGAACCAGCCGAGCCAGAAGATCACCAGGAATTCCACGGCGAACGGCAGCACCAGCAACCAGGACGGCAGATCGTGGCTCTTGATCGCGCGTGCAAGCAATCCGTAGACAACGACGAGCGTGACCGCGCGAATCGCGACGCTGAGTGCATCGGAACGCTGTGAACGCACGAATTCGCGATCGAATTCGGCCTCGGTGTAGCCACCGAGTTCACGGCGTTGTTCGGTATCCGAGCGGGATTTGCGGCTCATGGCGGCCATGTTACTGCGACCCTCCCGATCGGCATCAAGGACAACTGACGGATTCGAAGCCATCCTGAAGGAACACGGTATCGCCGGTCAGTGCGGGGTCGATGCGAATCGTGATGCTTGCAGGACTGCCCAGCGCCATGCCGACGGGCGACACGAGGTTGACGATGAAGGACTCGACCGGTTCGGAGATCACGTCCGCTGCAATCAGCAAGCTGATCACCCGATCGGAACGATCCTGATTCGCCCAGGACAAGGTACTCGAACTCAAGAGCGAAAAATCGGTGCCTGGCGTCGCCGTCACCCCGGCGAGGGACACGCCCACGCTGACGGCGGTATCGTCACCGCTCGTCCGCTTCACCGGAATCGACACCACCGTTCCTTCGCCCGCCGCGCGCACGCACGATGACTGAATCTCGGCTACGCCGGGCCTCGGCGTCACCGGAATGTCCCGGAAATCGGTGTCCGCTAGCTGCCCACCACTGCCTGAATTGCCTTGATCATCGATCTCGAACACGATACGCGCGGTCCCGGTGAAGGTCGGTGCGGGCACGAATTGCAGGCCCGCGAGCGCCGCATTGATGGTTGCACGACTGGCAATGACGACATCAGAAGTGATGCCACTGCCGAAACTCCAGCTCAGCGTGCCGACCTGAGCCGGCGTCAGTACGCCTGCGGCATCGACCAAACTGAGCTCCATCTCCATCAGTCCGATACCGACATCCGGATCAGACACACTGGCGGGAATCGCCAACGGCGTTTCCGATGGCGTGCTGAGGCCGACAGGAATGGCATTGACGGGATTGTTGTTCACCGCGCATGCGGCGGTACCAAGTTCTGCAGGTGTGCAGACATCAATCAGGATGAAATCGGTGTCGGATAGCTCACCGCCGGTACCGGAATTGCCGTTGTCATCGATTTCGAACACCAGTCGGGCTTGTCCGGCAAATCCGGCGGCAGGTCGAAAACTCAATCCGGCCAATGCCGCATTCACCGGCCCGAGCGCAGCCGTTGCCAGATCGGAAGTGACAGCGGTACCAAAGGTCCACGAGACCGTACCCACTTGTGCAGGCGTCAGCACGGCAGACGGATCCGCGACATTGATTTCCATATCCAATGTGCCCGCACCGACGTCTGGATCGGAGACCGACCATGGCACGGCAACAACGGTTTGGGGCTGGGTGTCGGGTGCTGGGGACAAACTCCCGTTTACCGGCCTGTTGTTCATTGCGCAGGCCGCGGCATTTCCCAACTCTGTCGCGGAACACACCTTGATCGCGAATTGCTTGGTGTTTGTCTTGGCGCCTCCGGTGCCGGTATGGCCCAGATCGTCGATCGTCATCAACATGACCGCGGTCCCGGCAAATCCGGCGCTGGGTCGAAATCTCATCCCGTCCAGCGCCGTGTTGATCTCCGCCAGGCTGGCGGTTGCGACATCACTGGTGACCAACAACCCGAAGTCCCACGTCACGCGCCCGACGTCGGCGGGCGCGAACACGCCCGCAGCATCGGAAATCTCGAACGACAATTCGACATCGGCGCTGCCGGCATCAGGGTCGGACACACTTGCCCCCACGTCGACCACCGTTCCCGGCGACGTGACCGGCAACGGCGAAGGCAAAATGACCACTGGCGCCTGGTTCACTTGCCACGCGGACGCGGCGGTACAAGCAAACATCAACAGTGCACCTGTCGCGATTCTCGACACGACCGTACTTACCGGCATCTTGCGCGCCAAGACTGAACATCGGCTTGCCCCCAATCGACGACGACAAGAATACACGTCGCGCATCACACGACTACCGACGGATGGGAGGGACGGACACCAGTGGCGTGCTCAACGAGTCCGCGTCGCCCGCCGCCTCAGCCACGCCGCGATGGCGAGCACGCCGAGGAAGGCGCCATACGCGTACAACGTCGCCAATACCTGCGCCCAGATCGGGTGATAGCCGCTGGTGTCGGTCTGCATGCCAAACCACATGCCCGCGGCGCTGAGCGCGACTGCAATGACCAGCGCGATGGAATCGATGCGATTCCGCGCCGCCGAGCGCGGCGAGGCCGTCGGCAGGAACCAGTAGACGCCACCAACGATGATGAACCAGGGCAGGAACAGGATCAGCGCGAGCACGCTCATGGCTGCGCCTGCTTCTTGGTTTGGGCTTCGGCCTCCAGTCGCACCAGCACATCGAGTGCCGTACTGGCATCGGCCGGATCGACCCCACCCGGCACATAGGCGACGGCTGCACCATCGAGCACGAGTTCGCCGTTCGCGATCGCGCCTTCGCCGCGCTTGATGCGCGCGATCGCGGCACCGGCCTCCTTGCCGTTCGCGAAGCCGATGCTCTGCGCCAGCACGCCGGCCGACTTCTCAGCCAGCTTGAAGTAGAACTGGCCGTCGCTGTCGCGGTACTGCTTCAGCTCGGGCTGCAACGCATCGCCGGATTGCTCGATCTTCGTGGCATCGGCGACGACCTTCGCGACCGAACGCAATCCCACCGCATCCCGCAGTGTCGCGATGAATGGCCGAGACTCTTCGCGCGCGCTCGGCGCCGCGCAGCAACAAGGCTTCGACATCCTGCGGATTCCCCATGTAGTGGCGATAGCGTTCGCGTGCCGGCGCAAGGTCGCGGTCGATCCGTTCGAACAGCGCCTGCTTGGCCTCGCCCCAGCCGATGCCGTCCTGGTAGGCCTTGCGCATGGCCGCGGTTTCCGCGGGCGTGGCGAAGGCCTGGTAGATCGAGAACACGTGCGAGGACTCCGGATCCTTCGGTTCACCGGGCGCCTGCGAATTGGTGACGATGCTCATGACGAGCTTGCGCATCGTCGCCGGGGCGTCCCAGAGCGGAATGGTGTTGTCGTAGCTCTTCGACATCTTGCGGCCGTCGAGCCCGGCCAGCGTCGCGGTGTTGTCGTCCACCTGCGCTTCCGGCAACGTGAAGTAGTCGCCGCCATAGATGTGGTTGAAGCGCTGGCCGAGATCGCGCGCGATCTCGATGTGCTGGACCTGGTCCTTGCCGACCGGCACCGCATGCGCGTTGAACATCAGGATGTCCGCGGCCATCAGCACCGGATACATGTACAGGCCGGCGCTGATGCCGGCATCGACATCGACACCCTCGGCCGCGTTCGCATCGACCGCGGCCTTGTAGGCGTGGGCGCGATTCAGCAGACCCTTGCCGGTGACGCAGGTGAGCAGCCAGGTCAGTTCCGGAATTTCCGGGATGTCGGACTGGCGATAGAACATCACCCGCTCAGGATCGAGCCCGAGCGCCAGCCAGGTCGCGGCGATTTCGAGCGTCGAACGCTGCACGCGCAATGGATCGCTGCAGGAAATCAGGGCGTGGTAGTCGGCCAGGAAGAAGTACGAATCGACCTGCGCATCGCGACTGGCCGCGATCGCCGGCTTGATCGCGCCGACGTAATTGCCGAGGTGCGGGGAACCGGTCGGCTTGATACCGGTGAGGACACGACGTTTGGACATGAGGATCAGATTCCGCTGAAGAGAAGATCGAGGCCGCGCGTCATCAGGTCGCGCGACGATTCCAGGTTGGCGACGCGCTTGCGCATCAGCCGCGAAGGAACCGCTGCGAGTTCCGGGAGGTAGACGACGAATTCGTGGTCGTCGAGGACTACCGACGGCATCAGTGTCGTTGCCGGCTTGCCTTCGACCACCTTCGCCATCCCGATCGGCGCGACGACGACGGTGTTCAAGCCGCTCAACAAGTCCGACTGCAGCACGACGAAATACGGAACGCGCTTGCGTGTGCGCGGGTCCTCGTTGTGGAACACGTCGAAGCGACGCATCAGAATGTCCTCAAGCCGTCGCTCCACAAGCCGTCACGTTCGATGTGGCGGTTGTAGGCCTCGATCGCCTCGCGGTTCTCCGCCAGCCATCGCTCGGCGCGCTTGCGCTTGACGATCTCGGCCAGGGCTTTGTTGAGTTCGGCCGACAGGTTCAGGTCCAGCGCCTTGGCTTCGGCCAGCAGATCGGCCTGGAGACTCAGATTGGTCGGCTTCTTGATGACGGCGTTCATGGCAGGCACCCGGTTCATGCGCATAGATTATGCGCATGGTCTGCCTGCCGCAAACAACGCGTCCGGCGTCACAGCGGCAACGCCCGAGCCCGCGTTACAGTCCGTCACGAAACCGGGTCATGGGGGAACGGTCATGCGCTGGCATTGGGGGATTCTGGGCGTGCTGGGGCTGCTGCTGGCGGGGCCGGTCGCAGCCGTGGACGCGTTGTTCGCCGCACCGGTGCCCACCGGCTCGGTAGCGGTCGATCTGCACGCGACCGAGGTCGTGACCGCGAACACGGCAGTCGTTGCGAGCTTCTGCGTACCGTTCCCGCGCGGCTCGATCACGGCGGCGCAACTGGCCAATCTGCGCGTGCTCGACAACGGCCTCGAGATTCCGGCCTATGTGCAGTCGTTGACGCCATGGCGACATCGCAGCGATGCCGGCATCGACGGGCAGTCGGTACGCGTCGCGCTGGTGCAGGTGGAAATCGCATTCGCGAACCCGAGCCTGCCGAAGCGCATCGTCGTCGAATGGGGCGGACCCGCCCGGACCCTGAACCGACCGACGCGGGCGTTGCGCGCGAGCACCTGGCATCTGGTCACCAGCGGCAGCTTCGCGCCTGCCGACAACGTGCTCGAACCCAATGTCTACGCGACCTTGCCGGCAGCCTGGCTGAGCCGCGGCGCATTGCGCACGAGTCAGGTCGTGCCGTTCGCTGCCGATGATCCGGCGACCCGCGACGACCCGGCCACAAACGATGCCATCGCGACCTGGCCCGGTTTCACCGAAGCCGACCATGCGCTGAAGAACGGTCTGTACACCGTCGTCAACGAGGACGACCCGCTGGTCACGGTCGCCAACCAGTGTCCTTACAAGACCGCCTTCGAGCCGTGGTTGTACGACCGCGCCGCGACCATGTTCACGCTGCACTTCCGCAGCGGCTTCCTGAAGCCGTTGCGCGAGGCAGTGCGCCACGCCGAGTTCTATCGCGCACGCGTCAACGGCAGCGGCTTCTTCAGCCTGAACGCGAGCGACAACAAGTATTCGTTCAACGAGTCGCTGGCCTACGCCTACTGGATGACCGGCGACGAGACTTTCTGTCCACGATCACGAATACCGCAAATGCCCACAACGGCAGCCCGCATGCGTGGACCGCTGCGCTCGGGTTCTGGACCGAGCGAATGGTCGCGTTCAAGTTGATGGCGCATGCGATCGATTACGAAGTCACCGGCAACACCACGCGCCGCGACAGCGTGAACGCCATCGTGACCGCATTGGCGGCACACCAGAACGGCGCGCTGGCGGGCATTCCGGCGAGCCATGTCGATGGCGGCTGGTATCACACCGGCGATCAGCACGGCGACTGGGATGGTGCCGCCTACGGCGCTTCGACGTGGATGACGGCGCTGCTGACCGATGCCTTGCGTCGCGCCTACGTGACCGCGGAAGATGTCGCGACGGCCGACATGATCCGGCGCAGCGGCGGCTTCCTGCGTAGCGCATTGCGCACCGAGGACAGCGACTACGGCGTGGTACTCGCGCCACGTTACGTGATCGAACACGACGGCACCGACTTCGCGATCGAAGCACCGATCCACGATGCCGAACACGCACTCGACGTGGTCGCGGCCATGGCTTGGGCCGACTATTTCGGCGCCTTGGTCGGACCGCGTGACGCGACGCTCGCCGGCACCGTCGACGCGCTTTACGACACCTACGACCTGGGCGTGAACTTCTGGATTCGCCCGACCGCGCCGTCGTCGGGGCTCACGGCGTTCCGCATCAGTCCGTGGCGCAAGTGGGGCTGGGAGCACCGCACCAGCGACGGTCTGGCCTGGGCCGTTGCGGCCGCTGCAGCTGAATCGCCGCTGTTTGGCAACGGCTTCGAGTAGAACCCGAACCCCGCTGGCCGCATCCCATCGTTGCACCCATCACCCACGACGGAGGCGACGATGAAAGCGATGTTCGGAATGATCCTGGCCCTGGCCACCCTCACCACGCAGGCCCATGTGCACAATCTGGTCGATCTGCAGGTCGTCGACCGCGACACCGGACGCGTCATCGAGGTGCATCACAAGGGCGGTCGCGCTTATGTCGCCGGCGAGCCCGGCCATCGCTACGCGGTGATGATGCAGAACCGCACCGGCGAACGCGTGATGGCCGTGCTCAGCGTCGACGGTGTCAACGCGGTGACCGGCGAGACCGCCGACCCGTACCAGGGCGGCTACGTGCTCGGACCGTACGAACGCGCCGAGATCAATGGCTGGCGCAAGTCGATGAACGACGTCGCGCAGTTCGTGTTCAGTGCGCCGGAATGGAGCTATGCCGCGCGCACCGGTCGACCGCAGAACGTCGGCGTGATCGGCATCGCGGTGTTCCGCGAACGCGCGCCGATCTACTTGCCGCCCCCGCCGCCGGTCTACCGTGAAGACGATTCGCGTCGCAAGAACGCACAGGCGCCGTCCGCCGCACGCGAAGCCGAAGCGATGGCACAACGCAGCCAGCCCGCGCCCGGCGACGGGGGCTGCGGCCGATGCCGCCGCACCATATGCCAAGCGCGAACGCAGCGCAGACTTCGCTTCCGAACTCGGCACCGCCCATGGCCAGCGCGAGTGGTCGCAGGTGAACACGACGCAGTTTGAGCGCCGCTCGTCGCGCCCGGATGAAGTCGTCGAATTGCAGTACGACACCTGGGAACACCTGGTCGACCGCGGCGTGATCCGCCAGCCGCGCTGGGGCCGCGAAGAACCGCGCGCCTTCGCCGGCGGCTTCGTGCCGGACCCGTAAACCCTCAATCAGGCTGGCGCGTGATCCGCCACGCGCCAGCCGCGCCGCAGACCAGGCCGGTCACGAGCAGGATGGCGACCGGCGTCGCCATTTCAGCGTAAGAGAATCCGCGCCAGGTGGCGCCTTCGATGCCGATCACCGCCCACTTCACCGGGCTCAGGTTCGACAGCTGCAGCATCCACGGCGGCATGACGAACAAGGGAATCATCGCGCCGCCGACCATTGCCAGCGGCATCATCACCGCCCAGGCCGCGCCACTCGCGGTCTGCACCGTGCGGCCAAGACTGGCGAGCAACATCATCAATCCGGTGAACGCGACCGCCGCCGCGACGAATGCGGCCAGCAACTTCGGCAGCGAATGCGGCACGACGCCGAACACCAGCGCGCCGACCGTACTCATCAGCAGCAGCGACACGCTCATCACGGCAAAGCAGGACAACGCCTTGCCGAGCAGAATCGAACCTACCGAGAGCGGCGCGCTGCGCAGGCGGCTCCAGGTCCCCTGCATGCGCTCGAGCACCAGCGAGGTCACGAAACTCATCAGCGCGCCGAGCAAGGCCCAGAACATGCCTTGCGTGAAACTGATCGCGAAACCGTTGCTCGGACCGCGTTTCGCCACCGAGATGTCGCGCGCGCTGACGGTGAGCGGCGTGAAGCCCGGGCCGCCGCCGCCGCGCCCTGTGCCGCCGGTGCCGGCAGCTTGCGGCGTCGCCATCATCGCGTCGAGCGCATCGTAGAAATCGCTGAACTGCTGGCGCGAGCCGGATCGCCAGCGTATCCAGATCGGCGCGCGAGGCATCGAGCCACTGCCGGCGCGCGGCAGGGTCGCTGATGCTGGCGAACATCGCCTCGCCGCCGAGTTTCATCAGCATGCCTTCGATCATCGCGCGCTCGGCCTTGCGGCTCGGGTCCAGCCACAATTCGACCTGCGGTGGATCGCCACTGAAGGCACGCGCGCTGCGCTCGCCGAATCCGACCGGCAACACGATCGCGGCGCTGCGCTTGCCCTGGCGCACCCATTGCTCGGCGGTCGCGGCATCGACGCGCTCGACGTCGAGCGTGTCGAGTTTCAGCACCGATTGCGCGAAGCGCTCGGCACCTGCCTGCGTATCCTGGACGACCAGCGCAACCTTGGGCCGGCTGCTGCCACCATCACCGCCGAACACCATCCCGAAGAAGATCGCGACCAGCAGCGGCCAGCCGATGGTGAAGAACAGCGCGCCGCGATTGCGCAGCAACAGTCGGATGTCCTTCGCGGCGAGAGCAAGCAGGGCCGTCATCTCAATCCCTCAGGCTGCGGCCGGTGAGGTGCAGGAAGACCTGCTCCAGACGCGGTCGTTCAACATGGAAGCCGTCGATCGGCCCGCTCGCGGCGAGCCGATTCAGCTCGGCCAGCGTATCCGTTGTCTCGATGCGCTCGCTGCGACCGCCGCGCTCGACCACGAGCACCGGCGCACCGCCATGCGTGCGCAGCAGGCCGGGCACGCTGTCGACGGCGAGCACGCGCCCGCGATCGACAATGGCGACGCGGTCACAAAGGCGTTCGACCTCTTCCATGTAATGCGTGGTGTAGACGATGGTGCGGCCGGCGGCCTTCAAGGCCAGCACGTTCTCGAACAGTGCATTGCGCGACTGCGGATCGACGCCGGCCGTGGGCTCGTCGAGCAGGATCAGTTCCGGTTCGTGCACGATCGCGGCAGCCAGATTCAATCGCCGTTGCATGCCGCCGGAATAAGCGCCAGCGCGATCGTTCTGGCGGTCGGCCAGTTGCACGAAATCGAGCGCGGCGTTGACGCGCCGCGCGAGGTGGGCGCCGTGCAAACCGAACATGCGCGCGAAGAACGCGATGTTCTCGCGACCACTGAGGTTCTCGTACAAGGCCAACGACTGCGGCGCGAGTCCGACGCGTGCCCGCAGGACCGGATCGCGCGGACTGCCGCCGAGCACCGAGACCGTGCCGGCATCGGGTACATGCAGACCGGTGAGCAAGGCCATGGTCGTCGACTTGCCGGCGCCGTTCGGACCGAGCAGTCCGAACATCTCGCCGGGACGCACATCGAGCGACAGCCCGTCGAGCGCGACCGTGGAACCGAATTGCTTGCGAACGGAATCGATGCGGATCATGCCCGCGAGCATCATTGCTCGCGCGGCTTCGCGCAAATGACGCCTGTCAGCCGAGCGCGATGAAGCGCTTCATGCGCGCATCAAGGTCGATTTGCCGAACAGGCTCTCGACCAGATCGACGGCGAGCTTGGCGGTGCGGTTGTGGTCGTCGAAGGCCGGATTGAGCTCGACGATGTCGAGCGAGGCCATTCGTCCGGTATCGGCGATCATTTCCATGACCAATTGCGCTTCGCGATAGTTGGGGCCGCCCGGCACCGTGGTACCGACGCCGGGTGCGATCTCCGGATCGAGGAAATCGACATCGAAGCTGACATGCAGATGCGTGTTCGCATCGATGTCGGACAAGGCCTCTTCCATCGCGCGCTTGATGCCGATCTCGTCGATGTAGCGCATGTCATAGATGTCGAGACCCTGCTCTTGCACCAGCTTTTTCTCGCCGGCATCGACGCTGCGGATGCCGATCTGGCGGATCTGGTCCGGACGCAAGGCCGGCGCGTCGCCGCCGAGGTGGGTCAACTCGCGCGGACCGATGCCGCACAGGCAGGCCACCGGCATGCCGTGGACATTGCCGCTCGGCGTGATGTCAGAGGTATTGAAGTCTGCATGCGCGTCCAGCCACAGCACCAGCAGCTTCTTGCCCTGTTCGCGACAGTAGCGTGCGACCGCAGTGATCGAGCCGAGACCAAGGCAATGGTCGCCGCCCAGCAGGATCGGCAGGCGCCCGTCGACCAGGGCTGCATGCACGGCGTGATAGACGCTGCGGTTCCACTGCACGACTTCGGGCAGGTGCCGATAACCGTTCACCGGCGGCTGCCACGGATTGGTCGGCCCGATCAGATTGCCACGATCCTCGACTTCCAGCCCGCGCTCGCGCAAGGCCTCGGTGATGTGCGCAACGCGCAAAGCCTCGGGCCCCATCGACGCACCGCGATGTCCGGCACCGATGTCGGTCGGCGCACCGATCAGGGTCACGATGGGCATGGTCGCAGCTCGCGCAGGTGGGGCGCGGAGGATAGCCGGGCGTCCGTGACGAGGCGAGCGCCGTCGGCAAATTGTCCGAATCGCGCCCTCGCGCCAACAGTCATCGCGGTTAGGGTTTCCGTCATTGCCCGGAGTTCGTCATGCCCAGGATCTGGAAGTTCGTCGGCGCATTGATGATGTCGGGCATCGCCATGGCCGAAACGCATTTTCGCGTTGCCATCGACGGCGAGCCGCTCGTGGCGGCCGATCTCTATCTGTACACCGGTCCGGATCAACGCGCCTGGATTGCGACCGTGGCAGACGGCGCCACTGACATTCCGGAGGATGTCGTCGCGGCCACGCTGCTGGACACGAAAGGGAGCTGGCAATGGGTCATCGTGACCCCGGACGATCTCGTCTACGCCAGCGCGTCGCAAGCGACGCTACCGCACGACTGGCGGGCTGCACTCGCCGGCATGGGCAATGCCGCCCAGGCGGATGCCTTCGTCAACCTGCCGGCACCCATTGAACTGGAAGTCACCGTCGTGCGCTCCGATGGGCACCCCGCCGCCCATGCTTACGGGTCGATCGGGCGGGTGTTCGATCACGTCGGTCCCTGCGGACAGGCGCAGGCGTTGTCGCCGATGCGGCTCGGAATGAGCGCCAGCCCGGATGGCCGAATCGGATGGCGACTGGCGCCGGGGCGCTACTCGTTGCTGGTCGGGGACGAGCACCACGCCATCGAACTGATGGATGACGATGATCCGCAACGCACCCGATCGCTGCGAATCGAACTGAGCGAGCAGCGGCCATTTCGCTTGCGCGCGCAAACTGCCGATGGTCGCGCAGCGGCTGGCGTGATGTTGGCCCGCTACGTTGGCGAGTGCCTGTTGCGCAACTTCGGCAGTACCGATGCCGATGGCCGCGTATCGACCACCGTCCGCGCAACCGACGTTGCCGATTTGGTGCTCGGCGGATGGAATGACGATGGCCAACCGCTGAGAATCCCGCTCGGCGACATCGCGATTGCGGCATGGAAGAGCGGTGACGAACTCACGGCGACATGGCAAGGCAGGACGATCGATGCCGCCGACCTGCCGACCCCGACCGTGTCGGTCGATGCCGCATTGCCGAACCTGCTCGCCATCCGCTTTGAGCCGTCGGTCTGCAAGGCCGGCGGCGAGCGCGGCCGATGTCGATTCGAGTTCTGTCGTGCCGACGCAGCGGGCACATGCCTGGCCATTGCTCGGCCCGGATGAAGAGGGTCGGCACTGGGCGCACGTCGACGCTGGCTCGCGTCTGCAGTGGAAAGACTCGCGCCGTTGCCACCAACGACCTGAAGCGTTGGCGCGCTTCACCGTGGACCGCACCGGTTTCGCTGCAGATGCCGGCCCTGCCTGACCAGCCGCCGGAAGCGCCGGACCAATGCCGGGTCCACGCGATATCGCCCTATGCCCTGTCCATTCATTGGGGCGACCGATCAGACAACGAATACGGCTTCGAACTGACGACCTGCCTGGCCGACTCGGCTGCAGGCTGCCGGCGCATGATCCTGACGGATCGCAATACCGAGCGCTTCGAGCTTCACGGCCTCCCGGCCGACACGGCACTGACGCTGCAGTTGCGCGCGTTCAATCCTGCAGGCGCTTCGGCCCCATGCACGATGACGGCATCGACACCACGGGACGCCGATCTCGACGCTGCCCGCAAGGTCTGGGATGAGCGCTACGGTCGAATCTCGGACGACCCGCAAGCGGACGTCGCCGATGTCGAATCGCTGAGCATGGATTGGGAGTCCGGATACTTCGGACGGTTCGACGCACGCTGCACCAGTCGCCGTGAACTGCTCAGCTCGGTCTATCCGCGTTTCATCCTTCAGGGACAACGATGGATCGAGGATCTGGCCGTCGATGTCTACGAGATCGATGACACCGACAGCGGCTGTCCACGCAGCGGCTGCGGCCTGCATGCATTCGGCAGTACCGCCGATCAGCCGGCGTGCTACCGCTGGCTGGGTCAAGTCTTGCGTGCAGCGCCGCCCACAGCCACTCCGCCGCGACCGGCCATCACCATCGACCTGCGCGACGCCAGCGAACGTCTGCGCTGGTTTCGCAGCGACAGTGGTGTCGAAGTGGACCGACTGGAACTCTGCGCGAACGATGGCGAACGCGCGACCGGCGACATCGCGCCGCCGTATCAAATCGACCGCTACGGTCGCATGCAGACCTGCCAGTTGCGTCCCTGGCGTTGGCCAGAGGAATCCACGCCCTGAGCGACTCCGGTCAAGCCTGCAATGCATCGACCACGGCGCTGACGGCCGCTTCGATCGGCGCGATTTGCGTCAGCGTCAGCGCTTCGCCGCCACGCGCGTGGGCTTGCAGCAGGCGGTCGGCGACGCGCGCGACGTCGGCCAGCGCATCGAACCCGTAGGCGCCCGCGGAGCCGGCCAGCTTGTGCACCAGCAAGTACAGCGCGGCAATGGAGTCGATCGCGGCTGGCGTTTGGCGCCAACGCACGAGCGCCGCCTGCAACTCGTCGCGCTTGTCCGGAAAACTGGCGCGATAACGGGCATGCAGCGCAGCAACGGGATCGGACATCGGGTACTCGCAGGACGCGAAGAAGACATGCCGGCGAAGGGAGTCGAACCCCCGACCTACCGCTTACAAGGCGGTTGCTCTACCAACTGAGCTACGCCGGCACCGTGAACGGGGCGCGAGTCTAGCGCAACTGGCCGCAGGGCAGGTCGCGCGCCGACAGCTCCAGGCGGTCCGGCACGCGGTCGCGCCAGTCGAATTGCTGGGTCGGCGACACCGCGTAATCCAGCCAGTATTCGGGCGTGTCCTCGGTGCGTTCATTGAGCTGCACGTCGAGGCCCAGCGCCTTGACTTCGTCGCGGCGACGCGCGGCATTGTCGCCATCACGGAACAAACCCAGCGAGATGGTGTTTTCCTGATCGCCGGCGGTCACGACGTAGTAATCACGCACACCCTTCGAGGACAACTCGCGCGCAGCCGACAGCGCTGCATCGCGCGATGCGAACGCCGGCAAATACACCCACCAGCCGCGCGAACGCAACGCGCGCGACTCGCGGAACTGGATGCGCTCGGTCAGCGGCGTCAGCACCGACATCGCCCGGCGCAGGTCGGACTGGGTCGGAAACGGACCGAGCGTCGTGCACCGCAGATCGCGATCGGCGCCGATCGGCTCCGGCGCGCGCGCCAGTTCGGCGGCATCCGCCAGCGCACCGTCGCGCTCGTTCAACAGCGTCAGTTGCGTCACGCCCGCATCGGCCGGCGGCAACTGCGCCACCGCCACCGGTGGCGCAAGCACCAGCCAGACCCCGAAACCGAGGTTGGCAGCCAGCAGCAGCAGGAACAGGACACGCGCGAACATCGCAGGACTCAGTCAGATGAGGCGCGCGATTGTGCCATGCCGGCATCGAGATACGCGGCGAGTCCGCGCATCACCAGAAGCGCATCGCGACGCGCCGGCGTTCCAAGTTGCGCAGCGAGCATCGGTGCATCGCCGCCGTGCAGGATGATCTGGGGCGCCGATTCAGCACGCATCGCCAGGCGCAGCACGCTGCGTTCGACCGAGCCCGCCAACGCGCACCAGATCCCGGACTCGAGTGCAGACGCGGTGTCGCTGGCGAAGTCCGTGCAATAGGCGCCTTCGTGCCAGTCGACGTTCGGCGCGGCCCGCGTCATTGCCTCGCGCATCAAGCGCAGGCCCGGCACGATCGATCCACCGAAATGCTGCCCGTCCGCGGCCAGCGCGTCGATGGTCATCGCCGTGCCGACACCAACCAGCAGTTGCAATTGCGCTGACTGCGACGCCGCGAGCAGCGCGAGGAATCGGTCGACGCCGAGTTTCTCCGGCTGTGCATAGGCGATGTGCAGGCGTCCGCACTGCGCCTCGGTCTGCGCGATGCGGATCGGAACCGTGGGGAAACGCACGCCGAGCAAGGCGCGCAGTGCATCCAGACGATGGCTGCGCGTCACGTTCGCAATCGCGATGCGCTCCGGTGCCGCGAGTTCGAGCGCATGCCACTGCGCGAGAAAGTCCGGCGCGTCCCAGGCCAGCGCGTCCAGCGCGCGCACGCCCGTGGCATCGCGACAGGCGATCTTCATCCGCGTGTTGCCGAGATCGAACAGCAAGTCCATCAGGCCAGTCTAATGCTGATCTCGCCGGCGTCGACCACGCGCATCGCCGCCTCGGTCTGCACCTGCAGGCGACCACGGTCGTCGATGCCGCGGGCGATGCCGGTCCAGCGGCCGTTCGCTTCATGCACGGTCACGCCGTGATCCACCAATGCATCGACTGCGCCCCAGCGCGCGACGAAGGGCGAAAAGCCCTCGCGGTCGAATTCCTGCAACGCCGCGAACAGTGCGTCGATGCAGATCGCGACCGCGACATTGCGCGGCATGGCGTCCGGCAAGTGCGTCGCGAGGTCGGTCACCGGCTGACCGAGCCCATCGCGTATCGCCGGCGGCAACGCGATGTTCAGCCCCAACCCGACCACCGCATGGCTCGGCCCATGGAACTCGCCGCCCGCTTCGACCAGCAGGCCGGCCAGCTTGCGGCCATCGATCCAGAGATCGTTCGGCCACTTCACCCGCACGTCGAGGCCCTGCGCGCGCCAGGCCTCGGCCAGGGCAATGCCGACCGCGAGGCTGAGTCCGCCGAGATCGGCGAGTCCGCGCTCGAAGCGCCAGAAAAGAGATCCGAGGAAGCCGGCTGCGAACGGCGAGGCCCACGTCCGTCCGCGTCGCCCGCGCCCGGCGGTCTGCGCTTCCGCCAGCAGCACGCTGCCGGACGCCAGACTGGCGGCATCGGCGCGCTGCGCGGCATTGGTCGAATCGATCACCGCCTCGATGCGCAGATCGCTCAGCGCCGCATTCGTCATCGCCGACAATCCGGCGCGGATTCGCGCCGCATCCAGACGCGCGATCGGCCGCGCCAGCGCATAACCGCTGCCGGCACGGCCTTCGATCTCGACCCCGAGCGCGCGCAAGGCTTCGATCTTCTTCCACACGGCCGCGCGCGACATCCCGAGCGCCCGCGCCAAGGCTTCGCCATTGTGTGCGGCGCCATTCCCGAGCAAATCGAGCAAAGCTTCAAGCGACTGCGGATTCATCGACGGAACAGGCGTGCCAGCACGCGCACCTTGTCGAAGCGGTTTTCGCTACCGGCACGCAGGCGCTGCACGTTCACGCGATGCGTGTACAGCAAGAACAACGCGATGACGGCGCCCGAGATCCACCATTCGATCGCGAGCGCGCCGCGCGTCAGCCCCCACGCCGCCGGCAACATCGTGAATCCGGCCAGGATCGAACCCAGTCCGACATAGCCGGTCGTGGTCAGCACCAGGGCGAACACCCCGATCATCGGCAGCAGCAGCATCGGCCACAACACCAGCAACAGACCGATCACGGTGGCGACGCCCTTGCCGCCACGGAAGCCGTGGAAGATCGGCCAGACATGGCCAAGTACCGCCGCGAAGCCGCAGCCAAGGGCGACGCGCAGTGCCATCGTCGCCTCGGCCTCGCCCTGCAATCCGATCCAGGTGGCCAAGGCCCCCTTGCCGACATCGATCAGCATGACGCCGAGCGCGAATCTCAGGCCTTGCGTCCGCAGGGCGTTGGTGCCGCCGGCATTGCCGCTGCCGAGGGTACGGATGTCGACGCCGCGCCAGCGCCCGAGCAGCAGGCTGCCGGAAACGGAACCGATCAGGTAAGCGACGAGCAGCTTGCCGACGACCACGAACATCACGGCTGCGGCGGCTCGTAGTCCTGCACGCCGATCACCAGTGACCCCGGCCCGGCATGCGCGCCGATCGCGACACCGGCCTCCATCACCCAGGCACGATCGATGTTGCGCACGCTGCGCAACAGGGTCGCATGCACGCGCTCCGCGTCTTCGGCGCAGTCGCAGTGACCGATGACGAGGCGCCACTGGCGCGAGGGATCGAGCCGCTTCGCGATATTGCGCGCGAACTTCTCGGGCAAGTCCTCGCGCCCCCAGACCGCACCGGCGAGACCGAGACGGCCATCGACCTTGCTCTTCACGACGGGCGAGAAGCGCAGCAGACGCGTCAGTGGTCCAGCCAGCTTCGGCGCACGACCTCCGCGAATGCCGTAGCGAATGTCCCTCACGACGGCGTACAGCGTGCTGCGCGGACGCATGCGCGCCAGACCCTCGACGATGCGTTCGGACGACCAGCCGGCGAGCGCGGCTTCGGCCGCCCAGATGGTCAGCAGACCCTGTCCGGCCGAGCCATTGCAACTGTCGAACACCGCGACACGCGCCGGATCGGTACGACTGGCGGCACTCTCGGCCGACTGCAGCGTGCCCGACAAACCCCGCGCCAGCGACACGTCGATGACCCGCTCGTGATGCGACAGCAGGAACTCGAACAGGCGACGGAAATCGCCCGGCGGCGGTTGCGAGGTGCGCGGCGGCACCGGGCTGGTGCGCAATTCGTTGTAGAACTCGCGGGGCGAGATCGACACGCGATCAAGGAAGTCACGCCCCCCGATCGACAACCGCACCGGCACCAGATGGATGTTCAGACGATCCATCGCCTCGGCCGGAATGTCCGCACCGGAATCGGCCACGATCGCGACCTGTTCGCGGCGCGAGTGCGCCGACTTCGATTGCGCGCGCATGTCGTCGGCTTTCTCGCGCGAGACCGCGCCGAAGCGCGCCGCGGTCTCGAACAACAGGGTCGGCTCGTCGAGATGGGCATGGATGCGCACCTTTTCGCGCGTCCCCGCGATGACCAGGCTTGAAATCGGCATCGCCAGCAACGCCGCTTTCAACGCGCCGCGATCGACCGCCTCGCTGCTGATCACGCACTCGGTGCAATAGCGGTGGCCTTCGGTGTATTCGCCACCCCGCGCAGTTTCCACCCCGGCAGCAGCCAGTTCTTCGGGCAGGTCGCTGTCGTCCGCGCGCCGCCCGGTCTCGATGAATTCGTCGATGCCTTCAAGCAGGTCGACGAAACCGAGTGCGCCGGCATCGACCACACCGGCGGCACGCAACGCCGCGAGTTGATCGGGCGTATGCCGGAGCGCCTCGCGGGCCACGGTCAAGGCATTGCGGAAGCCGGTGCGAAAATCGCGGCCGCAATCGGCCTGCTCGCGCAACGAGATCGCGAATGCCTGGATCACGCTCAGGATCGTGCCCTCGCGCGGTTCGGCCATGGCTTCGCGCGCCAGCGACGAGCCGCGCGACACCGCGCGCGCCAACGCGTCCGGAGTCAGGCGCTTGCTCGGGCCGAGCGCCTCGGACACGCCCTGGAAGAACTGCGCGAGGATGGCGCCGGAATTGCCGCGCGCGCCGTCGATCGCCTCGGCGGCGGCACGTCGCAACACTTCGCCGGCGCTCGCGAGTCTGGGCGCACGCACGCCCTGCAGTACGGCACTCAGGGTGAACGCCAGATTGGTCCCGGTATCACCGTCCGGCACCGGAAAGACGTTGATGCGATTGATCTCGTCGCGGCGGGCAATGACCCGCTGGATGCCCGCCATCAATGCCCGACGCAGGCCGTAACCCGACAGGCGTTGCACGCTGATCTGTGCAGCCAAGCGCTGCTCCCCTTGGAAACCGAGCCGCGAGTGTAGGCAGCGCAACCGGTTTCGGCTTGCTGCGCTGCGTCAACAACGGATGCAACCTTCCTGTGCCGTCGTGAATCCCAGCACTTGCGCTTTGAAAAACCCGGGGTCAGGATGCCGCCAAGCGTGCGGCGTCCGGCCCGTTCGTGACTTGGAGACTCCGATGTTCCGACCCGCCCTGTCGTTCGTTTTCGCGTCCCTCGCATTGCTCGCGTCGGCTACGGTCGTGGCCAAGACGTCGGTGTCGAGCCTGCAGCAGTCGGAACTGCCCTGCCCGTCCAATCGCAGCGATGCCGTGGATCTGGGCGAGCCGGCCGCAGCCGCCGCAACGGCGCCGGCCGTGGGCAACACCGTCGTGACCAAGCCGAGCAACAAGGCGGCTCGCCAGCGCTGGAAGGCCCTGCTGCCGGGCACGCTGAAGTCCGCCAGCTGATCGATGTTCGGGTGGCTGCAACGCGCGGCTCCGGTCGCGCTGGACGATGGGCAATGGGAACTCGTCCGCAGCGACGTTCGCCTGCTCGACAGGCTGGCGCCGGAAGCGCAGTCGCGCCTGCGCGATTGCATCGCACGCTTTCTCGTCGACAAGCGATTTCACGCGGCCCATGACCTCGTGATCGATCAACGCCTGCGCCTGATCGTCGCGGCGCAGTGCTGCCTGCCGGTCCTGCATCGACCGGATGACACGCTCTCCGGCTGGCGCGACGTGATCCTCTATCCGGGTGCGTTCCGCGCACGCCGCCACGAACACGATGAAGACGGCATCGCCCACGAATTCGACGAAGACCTGATCGGCGAGGCCGACGAACAGTCCGGTCCGATCGTGCTCTCGGTCGCCGACATCGAGGCCGATCTGGCCGAACCGTTTTCCGGCATCAACGTGATCCTCCACGAGATCGCCCACAAGATCGATGCCCGCGACGGCGCCTGCGACGGCGTGCCGGTGATCCGCGACCTCGCCGCACGCCGCCTATGGATCGCGACGATGCAGACCGCGTTCAATGCATTGCGCGATACTGTGGAAGCCGCCGACGAGGCCGATGCCGAACCCGATACGGCCATCGATCCGTATGCGGCCGAGTCGCCGGAGGAATTCTTCGCGGTTGCCACCGAGGCCTTTTTCTCCGATCCCGAGGCACTGCGCGAGTTCGACGCCGCCGTATTCGAACAGTTCCAGCGCTTCTATTCCGGCGCCCTCTGACTCAGGCCGGCGCCAACCGCTGCAGGTAGAGATCGAGTCCGACAGTACGGGCTTCGGCTGCCAGCGTCGCGATCGCGTTCGCGTTGTCTTCGCCGCGGGCCCGGGCCGCCAGCGCACGGCCGCGACGAACGATGAAGTCGCACAGCGGCAGCGACTCGTCGCAGGTGTAGCGTTCCAGCCGCCGGCAGTAGTGCTCGACCTCGTTCCAGGCGCCGCGCTCGATGGCAGACTCGATCGCCATCGCGGCGAACTCGATATGACAGTGGCCAAGCGCTCCCGCATCGAGCAGCACGACCGCCTCGTCGTTGAGCCGTTGACGCTCGCCTTCGTCGTCGCTCAATCGCGCGCATAGCCCGAGCGCGACCGGCCCGAAGAAATCCATGCCGTGACGTCGACAATAGGCAAGCGCCTCGTTCGCCGGGATACGCGCCGCATCACGACCGTCACGGCGCAACACGAGCATTGCGCGCATGACCCGCAATTCACCCTCGAAACGCTTTGCACCGAGCGCCTGGCTGATTCCGAGCGCATGCTGCAGCCGCTGCTCGGCCGGTTCGATCTCCCCCTTGCACCATCCCGCGAGCAAACCGATGGCAGCTTCCGCGATCATCTCCCCGCGCTGATGCGACACCGCACGCGCCAGCTCGCGCGCGCGATCGACGATGGCCAATGCCTCGTCGATCTGCATCAGATAGTAGGTGGCCCAGCCGACCATGTGCAGGTTCGCGACTTCGATCCGTCCAAAGCCATGCCGTTGGGCCAATGCAACGCAGCGTGCGAATTGCTCGCGCGCCGAGCGCATGTGTCCACGCACGTAGTAGGCGTCGCCCAATCCACCCAGCGCGTTGGCTTCCGCCTCGGGGGAACCGGCGACGAGCGCCTGGGCCAGCGCCGCCTCATGCTCGCGCAGGCAATCGTCGGCACGACCGATGCCGAAATGCAGGTTGCCGCGCAGATGGTGCAGGCGCGACAGCTCCAGGTGCAGGCCGTGCCTGCGCGCCAGCGGCTCGGCTTCGGCAAGCGCGGCAAGCCCGTCGTCGACACGCTCGATGATGCGCATGCCCGCCGCGATGCCGATCAAGGCGCGACAACGCACCGGCCCGTCGCCGGCCGTCGCCATCACCGCCTGCCAGGCCGCGATCGATTCGGATGCATGACCCAGATGGAGCAGGACGCGCGCGCGCATCGACAGCAGACCGATGCGATCCGCCGGCGCCGTGGCCAATTCCAGACCGCGCGCAGTGAGTGCCAGCGCCCGTTCATAGCGATAACGCGCGACCTCCTGCTCGCTTGCTGCCCAATAGGCGCCGGGCGCGCGTTCGTCGCCGGCCAGATCATAGTGCTCGGCCGCGAGTGCGGCGTCTCGTTCGGCAAACCATTCCGCGGCGAGCGCATGCAATCGGCGACGCCGCGACTTCAGCAGCGATTCGTACGCGCCATCGCGAATCAGCGCATGCCAGAACAGGTAGCCATCGGCCTCCGGTCGCACCAGATGCTGGTCGAGCAGGACATGACAATGCGCCTGCGGGTCGCCCAGCAGATGTCGCAGTGCATCCAGCGAGAAACGCTGCCCGATCACGGCCGCAGCCTGCAGCATGGCCCGATCCACGGCAGGCAGGCGGTCCATGCGCGCCAGCACCAGGCCCTGGATGGAGCCGGGCAAGGGCTGGGCCACGGTCTCGTCGGCATTCAGCAGCAGCTGTTCGAGGAAGAGCGGATTGCCCTCGGCGCGCTCGATGCAGCGTTGCGCAAGCGCCTGTGGCACATCTGCATATTGATCGGCGAGACCGGCCATGTCCTGCATCGACAATGGATGCAGGTCGAGCGCTTCCGTTGCGAGCGCCGACAGTCCGCCGGGATCCTGCTCGCGCCGCGTGGTCACCACCAGCAGCACTCGTTCAGCACGCGCCAACTCGGCAAGCGATGCCAACCGCGCCAGCGTCCAGGTATCGGCCCAATGCGCGTCCTCGATCAGCAGGAATTGCGGCTGCAACAAGGATGCCGATCGCGCCAGCTCGACCAGCATGCCCTGCACGCCGAGATCGCGCGTCGCTTCATCCATGACCGAGGCCATTGCCCGCAATTCCGGACGCAGATCGTGGTCAAGCAGTGCCGCGAGGAAGACTTCGTGCTCTGCTGCCAGCGATGGTTTGGGTGCGATCGCAGCCAGTCCTTGCGCCAGCGCGCGGACCGCATCGCGGCCACGCTCGGCACCGAAGTCGAGCACCAGCGCACGATGCAGGACGAAGCCGGCGCGCGCGGCGCGCGCACCCAATTCCGTCGCCAACCGCGACTTGCCGATGCCGGCATCACCGCGCATCAGGATCAGACCCCCGCGTCCCTGCGTCAGGCAGTCCTGCATCCGCCGCTCGAAACGCGCGACCTCCTCGGCGCGACCGATCAGCGGACGCTGCGCCTGCAGCGTCGACGCACGCGCACCGAGGATGCGCCAAGGCACGATCGGCTTTTCCTTGCCGCGGACTTCCGTCGCGACGCCGGCCACACCCTCGAACTCGCCGGCAACGTCGCGCCATGTGTCCTGGCTGACGACGATCTCGTCCTTGTCGGCCAGATGGAGCAGGCGTGCAGCGGTATTGACCACGTCGCCGGTCAGCGCGAACTTGCCATCGCGCGAATCGCTGCGCCGCGCCACGATCAGGCCGGTATTGATGCCGCTGTGCATGGTCAGCGCGCGGCCGATGCGCGATGCGACCTCTGCGGCGATGTCGCGCACTTCCCGATGCAATTCGGACGCGGCGCGCACGGCGCGCACGGCATCGTCACGATGCGCGGTCGGAATACCGAACAGGGCCACGACTTCGTCGCCGACGAACTGGTTGATGATGCCGCCGTGGCGGGCGATGACCGTGGTCGCCGCGCGCTTGACCCGGTCCATGATCGCCTCGACTTCCTCGGGATCGAGGCATTCGTTCAGGGCGGTGTAGCCGGACAGGTCGGAGAACAGGATGGTGGCGTGGCGGCGCTCACCGTCGTCCGCCCCGGTGACGCGATGACCGCATTCCGGGCAGAACTTCGCCGTTTCCGGCAACGGATGAGCACAGGCCGCGCAGTTCATGGCCGACATGATACGCGCCCGACGGTGCGCCATCCGCCCGCATGCTAATCTCGGCGCCGCTTGCGGGAGAGATCGACGCGGACCACCGGTCCGGTGTCGGCGCCGAAGGAGCAACCGCCCCGGAAACTCTCAGGCAGAAGGACCGCGAGCAGCAGCAGAACATCTGGAAAGAGGCGCACATCCCCGGATGCCGCGCCCGCCGAAGGGATAACGCTCTCAGGCACGGATACAGATGGGGCCCTCACACGGCGTTCGCACGCCTGCCCGTCCCCATTCGAGAGCCCGCCATGTCCGCACCGGTTTCCCTGCGCCAGCCCCACGTCGCCCGCGATTTCGCCGACCGCCATATCGGCCCTGCACCGCAGGAACAGCGTGAAATGCTCGATGCCATCGGCGCGACCAGCCTCGATGAACTGATCGCGCAGACCGTTCCCGCGAGCATTCGCATGGGCGGTGCGCTGACCTCGATGGGTGCCGCGCTGAGCGAGGTCGATGCGCTGGCCCGTCTGCGCGAACTCGCCAACCGCAACCAGGTCTTCACGTCGCTGATCGGCCAGGGTTATTCGGGCACGCTTCTGCCCGGCGTCATCCAGCGCAACATCCTCGAGAACCCGGCCTGGTACACGGCCTATACGCCGTATCAGCCGGAGATCTCCCAGGGCCGCCTCGAAGCCCTGCTGAACTTCCAGACGATGGTCTGCGAACTGACCGGACTCGACGTCGCGAATGCCTCGCTGCTCGATGAAGGCACCGCCGCCGCCGAAGCCATGGCCGTGGCCGAGCGGTCGAGCAAGTCGAAGTCGACGACGTTCTTCGTCGATGCCGACTGCCATCCGCAAACCATCGCCGTCGTGAAGGTGCGTGCCGAACCGCTGGGCTGGCACGTGGTCGTCGGCAATCCGGAGACGGACCTCGACGCGTCTGCGGTGTTCGGCGCGATTTTCCAGTACCCGGGCACGCGTGGCGATGTCCGCGACTACCGCGGCGCCATCGCCCGACTGAAAGCGGCGGGTGCGATCAGCGTGCTCGCCGCCGATCCGCTGGCGCTCACCCTGCTGACGCCGCCCGGCGAACTCGGCGCCGACATCGCCATCGGTTCGACGCAACGTTTCGGCGTGCCGATGGGCTACGGCGGCCCGCATGCCGCCTACATGGCGGTGCGCGACGCGATCAAGCGCTCGATCCCGGGCCGTCTCATCGGCCTGTCCATCGATTCACGCGGCCAGCCCGCCGCGCGCCTCAGCCTGCAGACGCGCGAACAGCACATCCGCCGCGAGAAGGCGACCTCGAACATCTGCACGGCGCAGGTGCTGCTGGCGGTCATCGCTTCGATGTACGCGCTCTATCACGGCCCGGAAGGACTGAAGGCGATCGCGCAAGCGGTGCATCGTCGTACGGCGACGCTGGCGGCCGGTTTGCGTCAACTCGGTTTCAAGGTCGACCAGGACGCGTTCTTCGATGCGATCACCGTCGATGCCGGCGCGAACCGTGCGGCGATCGTCGAGCATGCGCTTGCGGCGAAGATCAACTTCCGTCATTTCGCCGATGGCCGCATCGGCATCGCGCTGGACGAGACCACGACCGACGCCGTCGTCGAACAAGTCTGGGCAGCGTTCGGTGGCCGGCTGAGTTTTGTCGACATCGCGAGCAAGACGGCAGACGCCATCCCCGCCGACCTTGCGCGCAAGGGCAGCTGCCTGAAGCATCCGGTGTTCAATCGCTACCGCACCGAAACCGAATTGCTGCGCTACATGCGCAAGCTCGCCGACCGCGATCTCGCGCTTGACCGCGCCATGATCCCGCTCGGTTCCTGCACGATGAAATTGAATGCGACCTCCGAGATGGTGCCGATCACCTGGCCCGAATTCGGCGCGCTGCATCCGTTCGCGCCGGCCGAGCAGACGCATGGCTATCGCGAGATGTTCGAAGATCTGAAACGCTGGCTGGTCGAGATCACCGGCTACGACGCCGTGTCGCTGCAGCCGAACTCCGGCAGCGCAGGGCGAGTTCTCCGGCCTGCTCGCGATCCGCGCCTATCATCGCTCGCGCAACGAGGGACATCGCAAGGTCTGTCTGATTCCGTCGAGCGCGCACGGCACCAATCCGGCGTCGGCACAGATGGTCGGCATGGACGTCGTGGTCGTGAATTGCGATGTCGAGGGCAATGTCGATCTCGCCGATCTCAAGGCGAAGGCCGAGAAGCACAGCGCGAATCTTGCCGCATTGATGGTTACTTATCCGTCCACGCATGGCGTGTTCGAGGAGCAGATCCGCGAGATCTGCGACTTGGTGCACCAGCATGGCGGCCAGGTCTACATGGACGGTGCCAACATGAATGCGCAGGTTGGCCTCAGCCAGCCCGGCCAGTTCGGTGCCGACGTGTCGCACCTTAATCTGCACAAGACCTTCTGCATTCCGCACGGCGGCGGTGGCCCCGGCATGGGCCCGATCGGCGTGAAGGCGCACCTCGCGCCGTTCCTTCCGGGTCATCCGGAACTCGACGGCGGTACCGCGCCGGTCGGTCCGGTCTCGGCCGCGCCATACGGCTCGTCGTCGATCCTGCCGATCAGTTATGCCTACATCCTGATGATGGGCGGCGAGGGCCTGAAGCTGGCGACCGAGATCGCGATCCTCAATGCCAACTACATCGCCGCGCGCCTCGATCCGCATTTCCCGGTGCTGTACAAGAACCACAACGGCCGCGTCGCGCACGAGTGCATCGTCGATCCGCGTGCGCTCAAGAACAGCAGCGGCGTCAGCGTCGACGACATCGCGAAGCGTTTGATCGACTATGGCTTCCATGCGCCGACGATGAGTTTCCCGGTGCCCGGCACCCTGATGATCGAGCCGACCGAATCGGAGTCGAAGTACGAGATCGATCGCTTCTGCGACGCGATGATCGCGATCCGCAACGAGATCGCCGACGTGGAAAATGGCCGCTACACGATCGAACAGAGCCCGCTGCGCCATGCACCGCACACCGTGCACGACCTGACCGACGCCGAGTGGACCCGCGCCTACTCGCGCGACGAAGCCGTGTTCCCCGGCGGCATGTCCCGCCAGGACAAGTACTGGAGCCCGGTCAATCGCGTCGACAACGCCTACGGCGACCGCAATCTCGTCTGCATCTGCCCCACCCCGGACGAGTACCGCGACGAGGCGGCGTGAGCGACGCCGTACAGCAGTCCAAGAGAAAACGGCGCCGAAAGGCGCCGTTTTCCTGTCGCTGCCTGACTAGCCGACTCAGCGCCCGATCTGCTTGCGCGCGGCTTCGACGATCTTGTCGACGGTGAAGCCGAAGTACGGGTAGAGCTTCTCGGCCGGGGCGGAGGCGCCGAAGCGGTCGATGCCGATGACGTGGCCGTCGAGGCCCACGTACTTGCGCCAGAAGTCGCTGACGCCGGCTTCGATGGCGACGCGTGCGCGGCACCACGAGGGCAACACGCCTTCGCGCCATTCGATCGGCTGGGCGTCGAAGATCTGCGTGCAAGGCATCGACACCACGCGTACGCCGATGCCTTCGCCGTCGAGTACGCGCGCGGCGTCCATCGCCAGACCGACTTCGGAGCCGGTGGCGATCAGGATCAATTCGACCTTGGCATTCAGCGGATCGAGCAGCACATAGCCGCCACGTTCGATGTCGAGCAGCTGCTGCTCGGTGCGCAGCTGGTGCGGCAGGTTCTGGCGACTGAAGACGAGGCAGCTCGGCCCGGCCTTGCGTTCGATGGCGTGCTTCCATGCCATCGCGGTTTCGACGGTGTCGCAGGGTCGCCACACCGGATTGTTCGGGATGTAGCGCAACGACGCGAGGTGTTCGACCGGCTGGTGCGTCGGACCGTCTTCGCCGAGGCCGATGGAATCGTGCGTGTAGACGTGGATGGCCTGCGCCGGAATCAGCGCGCTCATGCGCACCGCATTGCGGGCGTAGTCGCTGAAGACCAGGAAGGTCGCGTCATACGGCACGAAACCGCCGTGCAGCGCCAGACCGTTCGAGATGGCGCTCATGCCGAATTCGCGCACGCCGTAATAGACGTAGTTGCCTTCCCCCCCCGCAGTGTTGACGTTCTTCGAACCCTTCCACAGGGTCAGATTCGAATGCGCGAGATCGGCGCTGCCACCGATCAGTTCCGGCAACAGCGGACCGAAGGCGTCGAGCGCCATTTGCGAGGCCTTGCGCGACGCGACCACCGGACCTTCGGCCTGCAGCTTGCGCGCATACGCGAGCGCGTTGGTACTGAAATCGGCCGGCAGTTCTCGCGCCATGCGACGCTTGAACTCGGCGGCGAGTTCGGGGTACGCCTGTTCGTACCGCGCGAACAACGCGTTCCATTCGGACTCCCAGCGCCCGCCCTTGGCATTCGCGTTCCAGCCTTCATAGACTTCATCCGGCACCACGAAGGGCGCATGCGCCCAACCCAATGCGTCGCGCGCGCCGGCGATCTCGTCCTTGCCGAGCGGTGCGCCGTGCGCACTTTCCTTGCCGGCCTTGGTCGGCGCGCCGAAACCGATCGTCGTGCGACAGCAGATCAGTGTCGGCATGTCGGGATCGAGCGCGGCGGAAACGAGCGCGGCCTTGATCGCTTCGGCGTTGTGGCCATCGACACCGGTGATGACCTCCCAACCGTAGGACTCGAAGCGCGCCTTGGTATCGTCAGTGAACCAGCCACGGACCTGGCCGTCGATCGAAATGCCGTTGTCGTCGTAGAGCGCGATCAACTTGCCGAGCTTGAGCGTGCCCGCCAACGAGCAGACCTCGTGCGAGATGCCTTCCATCAGGCAACCGTCACCGAGGAAGACGAAAGTGTTGTGGTCGACAATGTCGTGACCGTCGCGATTGAAGCGCGCGGCCAGCACCTTCTCCGCAAGCGCGAAGCCGACGGCATTCGCGAGACCCTGGCCGAGCGGGCCGGTGGTCGTCTCGATCGCGGGATGCTCGTGTGCCTCGGGATGTCCCGCGGTCTTCGAATGCAGCTGACGAAAGGCCTTGAGTTGCTCAATGGGCAGGTCGTAGCCGCTTAGGTGCAGCAGCGAATACAGCAGCATCGAGCCGTGTCCGTTCGAGAGCACGAAACGATCGCGGTTCGGCCAGCGCGGATTGGCCGGGTTGTGACGCAGGAAGTCGTTCCACAGCACTTCGGCAATGTCGGCCATGCCCATCGGCGCGCCTGGATGGCCGGACTTGGCGGCCTCGACGGCGTCCATCGACAAGGCACGGATGGCATTCGCCAGATCACGACGGTTCGGCATGGCAGTTCTCGCAAGAGGGGAGGCGGACGCGACGGACGCGAAGACCACTATTGTCCCGGCAGCCGCCGGATGCGGCAACCGCGAGCCCACGCCGCCCGGGAAACGCCCCGCCTCAGATCAGTCCGTGATTGCGGCGCATTTCGTCGTACGTCTGCGGCCGCCCGATCAGATACCCCTGCACGTAGCGGCAATTCAACGCGGCAAGCGCGTCGAGCTGGGCCTGGGTTTCGACCCCTTCGGCCACGATGTCGGATTCGAGTGCATGCACCATCTGCACGATGGCCTGCACGATCGCGTGACAACGCGGCGCGTCCAGCATCTGCCGCACGAAGCCCTGGTCCAGTTTCACGGTCGAGAATTGCAGCTTGTGCAGATGTCCGAGATTGGAATAGCCGGTGCCGAAATCGTCCAGCGCAACCTTGATCCCCAGCTCGCCGCAGCGACTGATCAACTCGCCGACCTTTTCGAAGTCCAGCATCAGACTTTCGGTGACCTCGATCTTGATCGCGCGTGCATCGATCCCGTGTTTCTCGGAGATCGCCGTGACCACGCCCAGCATGTCCGCCTCGGCGAGTTGTCGACCCGACATATTCACGGCAATGAAGGGCAAGGGTGACACGCCCTGGGCCGAGAGCTTCGCCAAGGTTTCGGCGACGCGATCCAGCACGTACTCGCCAATCGGCAGGATCAGCGAGGTCTCTTCGGCCAGGGCGATGAATTCGGCCGGAGAAATCGCTCCGCGCACAGGGTGCGTCCAGCGCACCAGCGCCTCGTAGCCGCTGATGCGCTGCTCGCGGACTTCGTAGATCGGCTGAAAGCGAACTTCCAGTGACCGCGCGATCAGCGAGTCGCGCAGTTGCGTTTCGAGATGAATCTTCGCGACCGCCTGATCGTCGTATCCGTCAGCGTCGTGCGCGACCTTGTTGCCGTGGGCGGGCAAGGCCGGCGCTTCGCCACTGCGCAGCGCCTGCAACGCCGACCGATACCGACTGAGTTGGCCCTTGAGCAGGGCCCGCACGATCGGATCGGAGTTGTCGATGCGCTCGTTGATTTGCGCACGGTCCACTTCGATCAGGCTCGCCTCGCCCATTGCGCGCGCAGTCGCCGTGCGCGGCGCATCGTCGATCACGGCCATTTCGCCGAGCAAGTCTCCCGGACCGAGCACGCTCAGGACCATCGGTACGCCTTCCTTGACAGTCAGGATCTCGATCTCGCCGGACTCGACCAGATAGGCCGAGGTCGGCGGATCACCCTCCCTGAACACGATCTCGCCGGGTGTGAGATGCAGGCGTTTGCTGCTCATGATCGGCTCCGCATGGGTGTTTACGATGCTAACAGCGTCCCGAGCGGGCGGGATCCCACAAACAGGAAGGCCGCCCGAAGGCGGCCTCCTGCTGAACAACCCCGATGAAGCTTAGGGGATCGTGACAGAGCAAGTGGTGTCGCTACCGTCTCCACCCAAGGCCACCGAGCACGTCTGGGTACCGGCCGGGCAAGATGCGCACGCCAAGCCCCAGGTTGCATTGCCAGACGCGGTCATCGTGACCGTATCCAGCGGATGGAATGTT
Source organism: Lysobacterales bacterium (assembly GCA_016721845.1). NCBI lineage: Bacteria > Pseudomonadati > Pseudomonadota > Gammaproteobacteria > Lysobacterales > Lysobacterales bacterium. The sequence continues at coordinate 2,528 of JADKHK010000008.1, read as the reverse complement.
CCGATGCAGGAACCTGCACCGACACATTGAAGCGCTCCAGTCGGGTTCGTCGACATCACCGAGCCAGCGGTACCCAAGGTCACGGTCAATGTGGCAATGGGGCAACCAGCGGGCGGGGTCGGGCTGAACAAGTCGCAAATATCGCGCGTGCCCCAGACGATCTCGACCGACGCCTCGTTGTTGATGGTGCGGAAAGTGCATCCTGCATCTCCGCCACCACCGCCGGCGCCACCAACAATATCGAATCCGTCGGCATCGACGATGGTCGTGGTCTCGCCTTGCGCATTCGTGTTGCCCGGATGCGTCGAAATGTTCAGGAACTGCGGCGAAGTCGCGTCGCAGCTGCCGACAATCAACACGCCTGGAACACGCGTGCCACGGGAATCGACCAGACGCAGGGTGAACAAGCGAGCACCATCACCGTAGGTGCGGCTCGGGAACGCATAGAGGTAGTAGTTGTTGTTGACGCGAATGGTGACGTCGTCCTTGAGCGCGCCCAAGCTGAAGATGACTTTCGGCGGCGCTGAATCGGTGGAATCGGAATTCGGCACGCCCGAAGTCACGACGGTCGCGTTGACGCAACCATCCGAACCCGTGAGGTTGGCGAGAGAGCCAGAACCTGCGGTGCCGTCGACCGTGCCGTTGCCAAACAGGTCCTGGAAGGTGAACTGCAGGCGCACGTTTGAGACACCCTGACCCGTCGCATCATTCAGACATACACGGACCTGCACGGTCGTGTTGCCGGCAATCGGGTCCGGCGATGCAACCAGCGTTCCCGGGGCGATGCCCGGCAATCGCAGGTATTCGGCGTCGGTCACCAGTTCGGGAGCCCCGTTCACGACGTCGCCATTGCCCTGCGCGTAGAGCACAGACAGCTTGCCGATCTTTGCAGCAGGATACGCAATCCTGGCGAAGGCGACGCCAAACTGGTCAGTGAACGCAGCGGGCGTGACATTGGCATCCTCGGCGCGGCCGATGACATACGGCAGCACCGGACCATTGTTGACGCTGGCGCCGGTATCGTCATTGTGATTGAAGCGCTGGGTGACCGTCAGGTTGCTGTTGTTCGGCACCGTCGCGACACGTCGTGCGCTTTCCAGGTCACGATTGCCGTTGGACTCCTCGCCGAACACGATGACCGTGTCGTTCGGGCCCGCGCCACCGCCAGCAGTCTTGAACGCGCCAGTCGGTGCGTTGAAGCCCGTACCACCTTCCTGCGGGTCGCCATCGACACCGTGGATCGCGAAACTGCCCGCTGACTGCGGACCATCGATCGAGCCGAAGCGAATCTCGGTGCCCGGAATCACCGGGTTGCCGTAACGATCAGTCGCGAGGGCGGACACATTGAACACGTAGCTGCCGGTATTCTGGTCAGCAACGCCGTCGTTGAACACGATTTCGCTGATCGACTCGCTGGTCGGTGTCGTGATGTCGAGGTCAAACAGGCGACCATCGCCGACCGTGACACTGGACAACGCGGAGACCGGATCGGAAATGCCATTGTCGACATTGTTGTCGGCACGGTCCGAGGTGGCCTTGATCTGGAATGTTCCGACGCGCGTCCCAGCCTGGTAGCTCAAATTGGCAATGCCCTGGACCGTGCGCGTATTGACCGTGACACCGGCGCTGGATGAACCATTGGCCGACACCGCCTGCAATCGCTCGCCACCTTGTGCGCCACCGACGATTTCGATCTGCACGTTGTTGAAGGCCACGCCACTGGCTGCTGGGTCAGGAACTTCAAGACCATTGCCGTCAAGCACGCGAGCAGTCAACTGGTCGGTCGTATTGCCACCAGAATTGCTGGCGTAAACATAGCGGCCCGCACGAGTCAGCGACAACGATGCCGGCAATCGCGGCGAACCCTGAATGACATTGAACGTCAAGGTCTGGCTGAGCGACTCCTGTGTATCCGGATCAGAGCCCGTGATCGCGACGCTGAAGGTCGACAGTCGTTGTGCGGAATGCACGAAAATCGTTGCACGGCCGCCAGTGATCTTGACCGACCCGGTGTTCAAGATCGTGGTGAACTCGTCTCCCGCCGTCGAGCCGTCGTTCGGTGTCGAATATCCATTTACGGTATCGATGAAGGGCGTCGCGGACACACCGAGTGTCGAACCATCATTCACCAAGGAACCATCCAGACGGCGCCATTCGAGCGTGACGTCGGCGATGTAAGGCGAGCCATAGAACGGCGACACCGCGAACGCATTTGCCGGCAAGGTGGTCGTCGTCGGCGTCATCTTGAGACGCGGATCGGTCGAGGCACCAGCGGCAATCGAAATTGTTGCGGACGCGGAAATTTGAGCCGAACCCGACGCGGTATTGGTCGCCGTCGCGGTCAGCGTTGCCGAACCCACTGCACGACTGTGGAAACGAAACAGGGCATTACCGCCGCTGGTTGTTGCAGTGATGCGTTCACCAATGACTGCGCCCGCGCCGACACGCTGAAGTGACGACACGAGGCCGAGACTGCCTGAGGAAACCTGCAGGGTCACCTGCGTGCCATCTGTGACTGGAGCGCCATT